>JADKJR010000001.1:0-300000 GCA_016720925.1 Betaproteobacteria bacterium
GCTGATCAATGCCATCAATTACAAATGTCAGCGGCCCGGCTGACTTGGCCAGCCGCCGAAGCCTTACAAGGAGTTGATTAAATTGTTGTTCTGACACAGTGGTTTGCTTAGGCAGGACAGCGTCCAAAAGAAATATGCCTTGCTCATACAATTGGTAGCGCACTGAATCGGGTGAGTATCCGTGTGGACTCGTCGCCACCAGAAACACGGCGAGGCACGATTTTGGATTTTTCTCGACGTACTGGCCGAGGAAAACAGTCGCGCCACTTCCACTTTGTTCACCCTCAACAATCACAACGGAATTGCCGACGCGGAACATGGCTTGAACCGAGTCGATACAGTTGTCGCGATTCACCTCTTTTTCCAAGGGAAGCGGAAAATTTGAAATGCAGTCTTTTGGAGTAGTAAGTGTCATTGGTGAGGGTTGAGAAATTGAATAGAATTAGACGGCGCTGACGCGCGTGTTTTTTGGCGCGTACCATGGCCCATCCTCAAAAAAGGGCGGCAACACTTTTTTCGAAGAGTCAAAGGGGTCGGCGTCATTTGATTTCGGTCGGAATTAAAGGGGCCACACAATGACTCGTCGTGCGCGTCTTCTTTTGGACCACTTCAAGCCTATTCTGCGGCGCGGTGTATTTCTCTTGCGCCAGCGCCGCCACCCCTCGATGCCGCGAATCAACAGTGTAGGTGGGCAATTAACAAATAGCAAAGTAATTGCGCGGCCTAGGAAAGCTGCATATTTCTAGCATAAAAAGAGAAAACTCTATCACCGGCGCGCCTTTCCGGCATGAAACGGCCTGAACGGCCCGCCAGTTATAGAGTTTCGCGGCTCCCTCAAACGGATACTGCGTCCCACCTCCCGCGAATCTGACTCATCTATGTCGGCGTATGCCTGGCTCTCCTTGCGGCATTACGTCGCTTCCTGAATGTCGCCTTTGAATGTATTTCACGCGCCACGGCCGCTCCGCCGTGACAGGGACGCCGCCTGCGCGGGATCAAACGGCCGTGCGGAGGGATCGAAGGGCGGCGAGTTCTGCGTGGAGGGGCACGCGTTTGACCGCCCGCGCGTCGTCGGCTACATTCAGGACACATAAAAAAGGGAGTTTGAAATTCATAACCCCAGGCGGCTACATCTCGCACTCCTGCTCTCCCTGCTGCTTCACACGCTGCTGTTGAGCCTGACTTTCGGTGGCCAGGAACTTGGGCTGCCGGGCTTCGGCTTGCCCTGGCGGGAGCGACGGATCGAGGCGCCCGATCTGCACGTCTTGCTGGTGCCGCCGCACATCACTGCCGCGGAGCCGGCGGGTCCACCGGTCAAGGAGCCGTTGGTCCCGGCATCGATTGCGCTGCCGGTTGCCGGCGGGCCGGCCCTGCCGCCAGCCGTGCCGCCTGCGCCGGCCGTGGGCTGGAAGGCGGAAGCGGTCGTGCTGAAGGCGAAGGCCGAAGCCGAGGCCAAGCCGGTCGCAGAGGCCAAGCCAGCGCCAGAGACCGCGCCCGTTGCGGCGCCAGCGGCCGTTCCTGCAAAAACGCCTGTGCGCACCGAACCATCCGGTGACGCGGCGCCCACACCGATCCCTGAGCCGGTCGTGATCGCCACGGAGAAACCAGACGAGGCGACATTCGTCGTGCCTGTCCCGCCACCGGTGCCGGCGCCTGTGATCGCCGCCGCGCCGAGTGCGCTCATTACGCCATTCCCGGAGACCGTGATGCCGGCGCCGCGAGATACCAGCGAGGTCGTGCAGAAGAAAGCCGAACCGGAGCTGCGCGAGCGAGCCGTTGAAGTGCCCAGGCCCGAACCTCCCGAGCGCGAGGTGGAACGGCAACAAAAGCGACAGGCGGAACAGTTGGAGGCGGCGCGGGTTGAAACCGCGCGAGCTGAGGCTGCGCAACGGGAAGCCGCGCAACGCGAGGCCGCTCGTCAGGAAGCGGCCCGCGCCGAGGTCGCGCGAGTGGAGGCGGCGCGATTGGAAACTCGGCGCCAGGAGGCCGCGCGACAGGAGGCGGCGCAACGGGAGGCGCAGGCGGAGGCACAGCGCAAGGAAGCTGCACGATTGGAGGCCGCGCGAGTGGCAGCAGCAAAGCTGGAGGCGGAACGCCAGGAGGGCGCTCGTCAGGAGGCACGCGTGTCGAGGCCACGCGACTGGAAACGGAACGTCAGGAAGCCGCGCGACAGGCAGCGGCACGGAGCCAGCGCACGGGGCATTGGAAGGCGGCACGAATGGAAGCCGCGCGATTGGCCGCGGCAAAGCTGGAAGCGCAGCGTCAGGAAGGTGCCCGTCAGGAAGCCGCTCGCGCCGAGGCGGTGCGATTGGAGTACGCGATTGGAAACTGCGCGATTGGAGACCGCGCGACTGGAAGCGGCACGACTTGAGATCGAGCGTCTGGCCGCGGCACAGAAAGAGGCCGCGCGGCTCCTGGCGGAAAAAGAGGAGGACGCCAGACGGGAAGCGCGGCGTCAGGCGATGGGACGTGTGCTCAATGAAGAAGCCGCCCGCCGTGAAGCCGAGGCTGCCGCGCGTTCGCAATCCACGCTGCCCTACTCATTGAGCACCGCGCGTCGAGGCAGGCTATGGGGGCGGTCCGATGCCAACGTCGAACTCGTCCAGTATGCGGAGGCATGGGCCCGGAAGATCCAGTTCAATACGTCTGTCGACACGGTCCGCGAATTGGCGAAGCGGCCTCACACCGATCCCATGGTGACGGTCGCCCTCCGCAGCGACGGGACCGTCGAGTCCGTGACCTTTGTGCTCTCCAGTGGCGTAGCGGAAGTCGATGAAGCGATACGCCGCATCGTGCAAAGCCAGGCGCCCTATCATGCGTTCCCCCCGGGACTGACCCGCGAGTACGACGTGATCGAAGTCCGCCGGACATGGCACTTCGATACGGCTATTCGGTTGTACTGATTGGGTGGGGGCGGGCGTCGGGCGATTCAGTGCTATCTGGGGGCAGGCGACGTCTTCTTTTTTTCCGCCAATGAAGTGCACGCCGTCTGTAGCCGCCTTTCGTTTGGCATCCGCCGATGCCTTCTTGAGCTCATCCAGAATACGGGCGTCTTCCGTCTACGGCGGTACGACGCTATTTGTGCGAGTCCGTTGAGCGTTTTGCATTTATGTTTCGGGAGAATCAATCTTCTGGTAACGGAACGACGTGTAAAAGAGCAAACTCTAGCGCTGGCGCCATCATCCGGCCAATAATGCCCGGAAAGCCGCACCAATGCTAGAGTTTGGCTTCTCCGTCAAAAGGAAACCGCACGTCCACCTCCTGCCGGATCTGATCCATCCACGCCAGCGTCTGCCGCGTCTCTTTATGCGGCATCACGTCGCTTTCGATCTTGCCGGCGGCGATGCAGCGCATCGCTTCCTCGATCTCGCCTTCAAAACCATTCACCCGCCAGGGCCGCTCCACCGTGACCGGGGCGGCGCCGGTCTGCGCCAGCGTCGCGGCGGTGCCGCCCCAGAAATGCCGGTGAAGGGTGATGGTGCCGCGCTCACCGAAGATGCGGAACGCATCATCGCCGCTGCTATCGAGGCTGCACACAAACTGCGACGTGACGCCTTCCGGAAAAACGATGGTGGCGGCCATGCGATGGTCCACTCCGGTCGGGCCGATGACGGCGGAGGCGTGAATCTGCGTGGCCGGTGGGCAGTGGCCCAGCGCGGCCTCCATCACCCATCGCGTGACGGTGAGGTTGTAGATGCCGATATCCAGCAGCGCGCCGCCGGCCTGCGCGGGATCGAACAGCCGCGAGGCGGAATTGAACGGCGCGTCGAAACAGAAGTTCGATTGCATCGCGCGCACGGCGCCAATCGCGTTGCTTTGCAGCCACTGCCGCACCTGCGCATAAATCGGCAGGAACCGCGTCCACACCGCTTCCATCAGGAACACTTTGCGTTGCCGGCTGAGGGCGATCAGCCTGGCCGCCGTCAGCGCATCGGTCACCAGCGGCTTTTCGCACAGGACCGGCTTGCCCGCTTCCAGGCAGCGCCGTATCGCGTCGGCATGAAAGGCGTGTGGCGTGGCGATGTAGACGGCGTCCACAGCGGCGTCGTTCAGCACCGCGTCGATGTGGTCGCTGGCGCGGGGGTTGGTGTGCCCGGGCACGGCGCTGTCGCGGCACCACCGGTCGGCGAAGGCGCTCGCGCGTGCGAGGTCGCGGCCTTGTATGCGCGCGAGCGTGGCGCCGTCGATGTGCGTGACAGCGTCCGCGAATTTGTGGGCGATGGGCCCGGGGCCGATGATGGCCCAGCCGAAATTATTCATATTGCGTTCATCCCCTACCGGGAAATGAACTGCCTCAGCGTAACCGCTTTCAACATGTCGCCATCCTTGCAAACGTAGCAGCAATTCTCACAGCTGCGGACGCCCTTCCTGCCCGCGCCCCAAACGGCTTTACGCGGCGTCCACGCGCCGAAACAAAGCCGCTCTTCCGCCTCGCATTCGATCTTGAATTGTTTGCCCTTGCTGCCGGCGGTCAGGGCGTACGCCCTGCCAAAGCTGGGCCAGTGATGATTGCGGTCCCGCGAATAGAATTTCAGGTCAACATCGTATTCGGTGGCGTTATTGAACTTGAACGTCATCGACTCCGCGCTTGACGCCGCCGGGGCAATGCAGGCCAGCGCAAGCAATACGCAAGCAAGGCAATTGCGGCACATCGATACGCCGCACTTTGTGGTCAGCGCTTTCGCTGGTGTTTGCTGCAATGGTCACCTCCGTGGTGTGAATGTAATGGATGGCGGGTTCAGATACGAGTCAATGAAATGATAGACACCAATTTGATCTCCAATGCGACCAGCCGCTGCACGTGCGGCATGGATATGTTCCACACTTGCCATGGATCGTATCGCATTCGCAGACCGAGCCGAAGGGGTTCATGGTTCAGCGCCGCCGCTTCGGGACATTCAGGTACCAGCTGCCTGATGACACCGGCAGTTGGGCCGACTTGCAACTGAATTTGGCGTAGAACAGTTCCGGGTGCTTGCCATTGCGTTCTTCGGCGTATTTTGCGGCCGGGGTGGCCAGCGAGACACCGGGCGCGCAGCTGGAGCCGGCCTGATCGTAGGGGTACCAGTACGCCGTTTGGCGAATGCCATATTCGTCAAACGTCGCGGCGCCGAAGGGGGCGGGCGGCTTGTTGTCGAAATTCTTGATTGGCCCGTTAATCGTCACGTTGACGGTTTTGTCGTTGAAGTTCAGCTCGGCGATGCGCGCATCCGGCGGCAGATGCCGCTCGAGGAGCGTAAATACCTCCATCGGATTTCTCACCCAGTTGGTGGCGGATGGCAGCGCCTTGAGTAACGGGTATGCCTCAATGGCGAGGCCGGTCGGGTGATATCGAAAGAGGATGGGGAAGTCCTCTGTGTCGGGCCAGTCGGATTGCACACCACCGGTGCTGGTCCAGCGGCGTTCGACGCGTTTCAGGGTAGCCGGATTCTCGGCGACTTCGATCGCGCGCAGGCCGGTATCCGGTAGCGACGCGAAGTAATCAAACAGGTTGATTTCGCTCTCGATGTTGGGCGCCTGGTGTGCGGAAGCTGGCACATGCTTCTTCATCGTGCGCTCAAACCGTTGGCCCGCCGACACCGTATCGCCGTCGCAGCCGAAGTGGCGCATGGAAGCCTTATCCACGCCCTCCAGCACATACCAGTCCACACCATCTTTGTGCCACGCCACGGCCAGTGGTGCCTGGTCGTAATGCCACGCTTTCCAAAGCATACGGCAGTGCGCGACGGCCTGTGCCATCGGCATGCGCGACAGGTCGGTGAGAATGGACTGCTCCGTGGGAACGGTTTGCTCCTTCGCTTCGTTCCTGGCGTCGTAATGCCAAGCGACAAAGCCGACGACGCACGCCATCAGCGCGAGAAAGAGCATGATTTGTTTAAGCGATGTTTTTTTTGCCATACCGGATTTTGCCTCGATGCTTCGTTCTCCAAGTCATGACGAAATTATTCGGAACCAATGCGGTCGTCACGCTAAGGATAGCGCCATGACGGCCAGCGTGACTCGCTTTCTGAAAACCCCACGTCAATTGCATACCCTGTGCGGTGAGCCGCTGCATGCCTGGCCCGACCGCAACTTCAAATAGTGTCAACTTCTCAGGCAGTCACTCTCGCATTGCTTCGCCGGGATGTGGGATGGGCGGGGAGGGTTGGGCACCTTGCGCATTGCGACATCGGTGACAATCCAGGTAGTCCACTAACTTTACATGCGTCAAGAACAAGAGCGCATTTCTTCGTGCGCCATCACGTTGCTATCGACCTTGCCGGCGGTGATGCGGCGCCGTTCTCCCCCGGCGCGCAAATCCCCGGTAAAATCCCGCGAACGGTCGGCAGTTCACCCAGGCGTTGCCGCGCATTCCGATGCGAGCTAAACCTGCCATTCACCTCTCCAGGCCATGAACTTTCGTGCGTCCTGCTGCAAGCCGGCAACCCCAGCACCTTGAGTGACGCATGGGAGTCCTGTCATGAATGCATCACGTGAAATTGTGCCGCTCGTCGCGGCCGATATGTCGGTTTTCTGCAAGAACCTGCGCCAGCAACTCGCCACCGCCGGGCACGAAGCGCCCGGCCATCTCGCACTGCTGAATATGCTGGCCAAAAGCGCCGGTTATCGCAATTACCAGACGCTGAAAGCGCAGCCACCGGCCGTCACCACCGTCGCGCCCATACCCATTGCGCCCATTGCGCCCGCGGCACCCACGCATGCTCCCGCCGCACCGGCCCCATCTCCCGCGATCATGCTGCCGCGCGGCTCGACCGTGCCGCTACCCTTGCGGCGTTTGCTGACGTGCTTCGACACGCAAGGCAGATTGATGCGCTGGCCGAACAAATACGCCGCGCAGCAGACGGCGATCTGGGCGCTATGGTCGCGCCTTCCCGCGCAACGCGAGCTGAGCGAAAAACAGATCAACGATTATCTCCTCGCGTACCACACCTATGGCGATCCCGCCACGCTGCGACGCGAGCTGGTCAACGCAAAGCTGCTCTGGCGCACGGTGGATTGCCGCGTTTACCGGAAGGAATCGCGGCGGCCGAACGAGGAGACGCGGGCGTTTCTGGAATTGCTGTTTAGTCACAGCGCGTCGGTGCGGAGTTGAGTGGCTTCCGGCCCGGGCCCCCCCCCCCCCGCGGCCGCCCCCGCGGCGGGGCCCCGCCCCCCCGCGGGCCAGGGCGGGCCCCCCCCCCGGGCCCCCCAAAAAGACCGCCCCCGCGCGCCCCCCGCCGCGCCCCCCGCCGCCCCCCCCCGCCCCCCCCGGGCCCCCCCCCCCCGGCGGCGCGCGCCGGGCGCGCCGCCCCCAAGCGGGGCCCCCGGCGGCCGGCGCCCCCCGACCCCCGCGGCCCCCGGGCGCCCGCCCAAGGGGGCCCGCCGCGGGGCGCCGGGCGGGCCCGGCCCGCGGGGCCCCGGCCCCCCCGCGGGGCCCCCCCCCCCCGGCGGCGCGGGCCCCCCCCCGCCCCCCCCCCCGGTATACGCGGCGCCTTGTTGGTGCGTCGCGACGCTTTCTTTGCAGCCACTACTCTTAAGCTGTCGCGCCGGACTAAATCCGGGGCGACAGGTAACAATATTGTCAGTCCGATTTGGTTATCCCAATGCGGGCGCCGCCCGAAGCTGTTCCTGCAATCCCGTCACCGTGCCGGCATCCCCCCGCACCCGCAAGAACGCCCCTTCATTATCAGCACGCTCATCCAGCACTTCGCAGCTCGCAAAGATCTTTCCGCGTAGTTGTTGCGCCGACCACGGCAGGAATAATTCCGCCTCCACCAGATCTTTCTGGAAGAAAGCGCGGATCGAGGCATGCAGTTTCGCGACATCGCCTTCGCGCTTCGCGCTCATCACGATGCAGTCCGGATACTGCGCGCGCAATGCCGCTTCACGTTCGGCCTGTTCGATGTCCGCGTTTTCCTTTTTCATTTCCTTATCCCGACCGACCATGTCAATCTTGTTAAACACCCGAATCCGCGGCACCGCGCCGGCGCCGATTTCATCGAGCACCTTGTCGGTCACCGCGAGCTGCCGTTCAAAGCCGGGATCGCTCGCGTCGATGACGTGCAGCAGCAGCGAGGATTCGGAGGCTTCCTCCAGCGTGGATTTGAACGACGCAACCAGATCGTGCGGCAGGTTCTTGATGAAGCCGACCGTATCGCTGACGAGGATGCGCGGCACGGATTCAGGGAAGAGGGCGCGCACGGTGGTATCGAGCGTGGCAAAAAGTTTGTTGGCCACCAGTACTTCGCTGCCGGTGAGGGCGCGCATCAGCGTGGATTTGCCGGCATTGGTGTAGCCCACCAGCGCCACGCGGGCCAGTTGTTGGCCTGCCTGGCCGCCTTGCCCGGATTGGGACTGTCGCCGCGCACGCTGGGTTTGGCGCTCCACGTCCATCGCCGCGATCTCCACTTCCAGCTCGGCGATGCGGTTGCGGATTTTCTGGCGATCGAGCGCGCTATGCGATTCGCCCGCGCCACGGCCGCCGGTGCCGCTGCGCTGCCGGCCCTGCGGCCCCGCGATCTTGGCCGCCTCACGCAGCCGCGGCGACATATAGCCGAGCCGCGCGATCTCCACCTGGGCGCGCGCCGCACGCGAGCTGGCGTGACGGTGGAAGATTTCAAGGATGACCATGGTGCGGTCCATCACTTCGCAACCAACCTCAATTTCAAGATTGCGCGCCTGCGAAGGCGATATCTCGTGGTCGACCAGGATGATGTCGGCACGGCGGGTTTCCGGGTCGGCCTCGGATTGCGCCGCTGCCTTGGCGCGTGCAGCACCGCTTCTCGCCGCGCGGCCTTGCTTCGCATCTTGCACGTTCACCGGCGCCGGGGACTCTTGCGCATCATCTTCGCGTGCATCTTCGTTCGCACCGTCGTCCGCATCCGGGCTTTCATCATCGCCGGCCTCGCTGGCCTCCTCAACGCCCTCCACGAAACGGCGCATTTCCTGCCGCTTGCCGATGCCCAGGTAAGCCGCCGAATCGAATCGGGCGCGCTTCTGGATGAACGTGCCGACAACCACATAGCCCAGCGTCTTTGCCAGCTCGCGCAGTTCGGTCAGCGACGCTTCAAATTCGACATCGCTGACGCCGGTCAGGTGTACGGCCGCGACGACCGCGCGGAGGGGATGATTCCTGGTTTCAGTTTGCATTCGGAGAATTTCTGGCTTTGTTGAGAGTACGGAACGCAATCTGGAAATGAAACGCGCAGTTGCTGCCGCTAAGGAGAACAGCTTGATATTAACAGCGCATCGTCGTGGAGCGGGCTTACGTTCACGGGACGCCAACGGTCACCGATCATCCTTGGGGAAAAGTCTAGCACTGGCGGGTGTTTCCGGGAGATTTCGCGCGGAAAAGCGCGCGGATGCTGGGGTTTATGCAGCGGGAACCTGCGCCAATCCTCAAGAACCTGTCGCCCCGGACTAAATCCGGGGCGACAGCGGTATTTGAACCTTCTCCACCATTGCGAGTAAATGTTCGTCCTTGCCCGCACAGATTCCCCCGCTGCACGCCAGTCGCGCTCCACCTCCACGCGCACCGTGAAGACGCGAGCCGTCCATTGCGGTATTGTTGCGTTTCGTTTCGTTTCGTTGGGAGGGAGGCCAGATGAAACAAAATCGATCGACCCCCGCCGCGAGGCAGGCCGCGTCCCGGCCCGCGCGCGGCGCGGTGACGGATGAGACGGGCTGGGGTTTTCGCTGGCACGCGGGCCATTTCCGCACCGCCTTGTGGCTGGCAGTGGCCGCGATTGGCTTCGTGCTTGCCTTCGCGCTCAACAATGGCGCGACCGAGCAGTGGTATCTGCGCGACGGTTACGTCGCGACGCGCGCCACCATCGTAAAGGCGCCGTACTGGGCAGATGCGCTGGAACCGCAGCCGCGGGGCGAAGACGCATTCGCGGGCTGGCATGTCGACTTACGCGTGGGCGAATACCCGTTCACGCTTGCCGTCGCGCTCACCGACTTTGACCCGGACAAGAATTACCTCGATCAAAAAACATTGCCCGATGCGAACCGGTTCGCCGAGGGTTCCGTGCACCCGGTGTGGTTCTACGCGGACAGCAGCAAGAAAGAACCGGCAACTGTCGCGCTCACGCAAGGCGCGCCAGCGTTGGTGATCGGCCGTGCCGCGTTTCCGCGATTTCCGTCGCTTAATGAGGCGATCGAAAACAGTATCGAACTGCTGATTGCGCCGGCGCTGATGCTCGCGCTTGCCGCAATATATTTGCTGTTTTCGTTCGTCGGCAAGCGCGGCGGTGTTGGTGGCGATACCGCCGGCTCGACGTTCATGGCGCGCCTGTGGCGGGCAACATTAGCCGTGGTGGTGGCGTACGTGGTGTACCTGGTCAACAACGAGCATCCGCTGGCGGTATACGACGAGCGATACGTTCCCGCCGCAATTGAGATCACGCGCGCACCCTTCCACTACGACCGGCTGACCTACTACAGCGGCTACCGCGTGCTGTGGCGCACCTGGCAGGTCGAGGCAAAGCGCGTCGCGGCCGATGCGCAGGTATTCACCATCGACGTCGATGGGCTGGACCCGCGACGCACAACGTGGGCTTCGCGCCATTCACCGGATTTTTCCGCACTGCAGCCCGGCACCAAACTCGCCGTCTGGCAATCGAACTGGCATGGCTCGGGCCTGGACAATCTCGGCTCCACCAAACCCGTGCTCCTGTGGGATACCTTCCTTTCGCGCGAACGCTGGCCGGACAAATACACCTGGCGCCACTTCATCAGGGATAGCCCCGTCGCGGCGGCAGTCATGGCCACCGCTTTGCTGATGGCGCTGGTCTGGCTGCTTCCGCTGGGTGGGCGGCGCGCGTGACGTTCCGGCGCAATCGATCCTGTGAAAAGGAAGGCTTGGTTTATGGGGAAACCCCGGCGCCTGCCCCTTGGATTCCCGGTGATCGACGCAATCGATGTGGCGCCACTTATGGCGCCAGCGTCCTGCCGATGCGCGCTTTGATGGTCGCGATGTCGGCGGCCGCAATGGTGCCGGACAGGTTCAAGTCGTACCAGAAGGTGTCGCTGGCGGCAGCTTTGCCGCTGCGGGTCTTCAGGGCGGAAAGGTCAAGCGACGTGACGCCGAGCGAATTATTGACGTCGCCCACCAGGAAGCCGATCGAGGCTGTTGCGTTGGCGGCGCCATTTACGCCGGTGAGCGAAACCTTGACCCGCTGATTATCAGGAATCGCCGTGAGCGCGACAATGACGCTGTTGCCCGATGCGCTCGCGTTCGCGCTGCCCACCGGCGCCCCGGCGGCATTCACAGCCGTGACCGCTCCGGGCACGCGGATAGCTGATTCGAAGTCGAACACGATGTTGTGCCCGTCGCCGATCACGCGTGGCTCGACCGTCACCGAGCCGGCGATTGGCGTCGTCGCGTTGACCGGAAAATCGAACGTCCCCGCCGTGCCATGCGTCTTCCGCGAGAGTACCGCATGCAGAGTCGGCGGCACTTGTCTTACGGTGAACACATAGGCCGCCATCCGTCCGATGAGGGGTGAGGCCGTCGCGCCGCCACCGACCGAGCTTGATTCCGTTCCGTCCACGGCAAAGGCATAAAGGATATGGGTACCGGTGGTCAGGTTCGCGAGCGGCGCGGTGAATGGCCCGGTTCCCGACGCCTTTTGCCACGCACCCTGCCAGGTGTCCAGTTGGTAGTACACGGCCTGCACCGGTGGCGCGGTGGGCGCGTAGCTGCTGGTCGTCGTGATCGTGAACGCCGGCGAGGCGAGCGAGGTTTGATTTCCGGGTAATGCGCTGATCGCGGCAACGAGTGGCACCGGCGCCATGGCCGATTCGGTGATGGCCGTGACCACGGCGTCGTAATTATTCGCGATGTAGGTTTTCTGGCGCACCCGGTCGATCGCAATGCTGCGTGGCTCGTTGCCGGCCGCGATGATGCTCAGGAATGCGCTCGCGCCTTCAAACACGCTGATGTTGTCGCTGCCGCCGTTCGCCACGTATACCTTGTTGGTGACCGGGTTCACCGCGACATCGTGCGGGCCGGTTCCTGAATAAAGCGCGGTGACCGCGTTAGTGGCGCCGTCGATCATGACGATGCTGCCGCCACTGTCTTTGCCTGCGTAGATGCGATTGGTCACGGGATTCACCGCGATGCTGACCATCGATGTAAAACTGGGCGTGACGATGGGAAAGGTGGTGACGGCGTTGTTGCCGTCGATCACCGAGACCGAATAATCGGAATAGCAGGCGACATAGGCGCGGTTGGTGCGTTCGTTGATGGCGATTCCTTCCGGCGAGAAGCAGGTGTCGACGTTGGTGATCGTGTTCGTCATGCCATCGACCACGGTCACCGTGGTGTTCCACCGGTTGCTGACGTACACCCGGTCGGTGGCCTCATTGATCACCACGACGTGCGGGCTGGGTCCAGTAGCCAGCGTGGCAATGACGTTCTGCGTCGCGTCGTCGATCACCGATAGTGTCGAGTCGGTGTAGTTGGCCACGTAGACCCGGCCGGTCGCGGTATTGACCGCCACGCCGTGCGGGTTGTTGCCCACCGTCAGCGTGCTCGCGGTCCTGGTCGCGCCGTCGATCACGCTCACGGTGTTGGCGTCCGAGTTGGTCACGTAGATCCGGTTGGTGAGGTGGCTCACTGCCGCCGCGAACGGCGCGCCGCCCACGGGAATCCTGGTAACCGCGCCGGTGGTGCCATCGACGGCCGCGACATCATTGCCAAAGTAGTTCGTTGCGTACGCGTCGCCGGTCACCTGATTCACCGCGACGTACTGCGGGTTCGACCCGCTCACAACGGCCGCGACCGTGTTGTTGGCCGTGTCGATGACCGACACGCTGTTGTCGGACTGGTTCATCACGTAGGCGCGGTTGGTCGCGGGATTGACGCCGACGGCCGCCGGATAGTAGCCCACGTAGAGCTGATGGGCCGCGTCGGTATTCCCGTCCAGCACTGTCAGCACCCGGTTGGCGTTGCCGCCGCTTACATAGATCTCGTTGGCGGAAATGTTAATCCCCAGCGTGGTCGAGGGGTGGCCGAGCGAGAGCGCGCTCAGCGCGTTGGTCGAACCGTTCATCACCACCACATAGTTGGCGGACGGGTTGCCCGAGGTAGATCCGGTTGGTGACCGGGTTCACCAGCACCGCGGTCGGACCGCCGCCGCCGGGGACGGTGGTGGCCGTGTTGGTCGCGCCGTTGATGACGGTGGTGCCGCCGGCGCCGCATGCCACATAGATTTTGTTGGTGACCGGGTTGACGGCGATCGCCTCCGGATAGCTGGCTACCGCAACATTGGTGAACGTACGCGTCGCGCCGTCGATCACGCTCACGGAGCTTGGAGAGAAGTTGGCGGCATAGATCTTGTTGGTAACCGGGTTGACGGCGATTGCGCGTGGAGAGCGGCCCGTCGCGATCGTCGTGGTGGTGTTCGTCGCACCGTCAATTTCGGTCACGCTGTTGCTCATGTTTCCCACGTAGATCTTGTTGGTGACGGAGTTCACCGCGAGCGAATAAGGTTGCGTCCCCACCGCGACATTCGTGACCGAATTGTCCGCGCCGTCGATCACCGTCACGGTGTTGCTCCCGTTGTTGGCCACGTAAATACGGTTGGTGACGACGTTGATGGCGATCGCCGACATCCCGGTCCCGGCGGTCACGTTTGTCTTCGCGTGGGTCAAGCCGTCGATGACGACAATCGTGGAATTGACGGCGGGCATTACATAGATCTTGTTGGTCAGCGGATTGACCGCCACGGATCGCGGGAAAGCGACCGACATTATCGTGGCCACGCTGGACGCGAGCGCGACGGCCGGACAAATGCAGCACAGCAGAAACCCGGCGGCCCGGCCAAGAATTGCAAGACAACCATGCGCGCGCGATTTCATGTTGGATCCTTCCCGGTGACGGCGGCGCGGGCGCTCGTGGCCGGCGCGGCACCACCATGTCCACCGGTTGCCGGGAAACGGCGACCGGAATTGCCGCGCTCAGGCGGATGCGTCGCGAACCACACAACGCTTTCGCCCGCAAACGGACGAACAATTTGATTTTAGTGGTGACGCATGCACGGCCTTTTGAGATTCGTCAAGCAGGGGCGAGATTGCGGTGCATGACCGGTCATGCGCGGGTGTTTTGGTGGTTGCCGTGTCGAATCAAAATGATGTCGTGGCAAAAAGTCGCGGAGGCCGCGTCCTGTGACCCTGAGCGGTATGGCGCCTCAAAGTCCGCCATCGGCGAGCACCGCCAGCCGAAATGTCGCCAGAAGCCGCACCAGTGCTTGAGTTTTGTGGCCGCCAGCGACTCGTTGGCAGGCCGATGCAATGTACTTTTTCATGCGCTAAAATTCGCGTCCCGCGCTTGAGAAAACGCAAGCCCGTGCGTACCACGCACCGTTAAGATCAATTGCATCTCACGTCCGTCATTCTCCCGGCCTGTGTCAATTGAGCGCGATGGCAGTATCCTTTTTCGTGCGGAAAGAATCTGGAAAAAATGAATAAGCGCCATATTGTTGTGCTCGCTGCTTTCCTGGTCGCCGCGATGTTCTTTTTCGCGTTGGCGGCAAGCGCCGCGGTGCCCGTTTCCACCAGCGCAAATGGGATCCGCCATATGACCGGCGGGTAAGGGACAAGCGTAACTGGTGTCACAAAACTGCTTCTCGATTTGCTTTTGCGGTTTGCTGAAATCTGCGCGGCGTTTCACGTTCCTCGCCTGGCCCGTTACGGCGACTACCACTACTACTCCTGCAACCGGTCCCGCTTGGCCAGTGCCGGAAACCACCGCATCCATAGCGCGGCGACCAGCAACGTCCCGAATCCCCCCACCACGACCGAGCCGACCGGACCCAGCAGCGCCGCCGTGGCGCCTGACTCAAATTCACCCAGCTGGTTTGACGCGCCGATGAAAATGGAATTGACCGCGCTGACGCGGCCGCGCATCTCGTTGGGCGTATCGAGTTGCACCAGCGATTGCCGCACCACCACGCTCACCATGTCCGCCGCGCCGCTGACCGCGAGGGCGAGAAACGAAATGGCGAACACGGTCGAATATCCGAACACGATCATTGATACGCCGAACACTGCCACGGCGATGAACATGCGGCGACCGGCATTGCGCTGAATCGGCCAGCGGGTGAGGGTGATGGACATGAGTAACGCGCCCACCGCAGGCGCGCTGCGCAATACGCCGAGGCCCCATGGCCCGACATGCAGCACATCCTTCGCGAACATCGGCAGCAGTGCGACGGCGCCGCCCAGCAGCACCGCGAACAGATCGAGCGAAATGGCGCCGAGGATTTGCGGCCGCTGCCAGATGAAATGAAAGCCGGCGAACACGGTGGCCCAGGTCACGGGTGCGTCCGGGGGCTTCACATGCGTGTGGCGCACGCTCATGAACAGTACCGCCGCGACCGCGAACAGTACCGCGCAGACGATATAGACCACATGCGCCCCGGCGACGTAGATCACGCCGCCCAGCGCCGGCCCGCCGATGATCGCGACCTGCATGCCGCCGGCGCTGAAGGCCATCGCGCGCGGCAGCATGGCCGGCGGCACCAGCAGCGGTACCAATGATTGCTGTGCGGGCATCTGAAAGGCCTTTGCCATTCCCAGACCGACTGACAGGTACAGCAGCAGGTTGCGATCGGTCCAATGCCCGAGTTCTGCCATCGTCAGTACCAGCGCGATCACCGCCTCGGTGGCCATGCAAAGCGCCAGGATGCGCCCGCGATGCCCGTGGTCAGCGGCGTGCCCTGCCGGGAGCGTCAGCACCAGCGCGGGCAGGAATTGACACAAGCCCACCAGCCCAAGATCCCACGCGCTGTTGGTCAAGGTGTACATGTGCCAGCCGATGGCCACCATCAGCATCTGGTTGCCGGCGGCGCTCGTCAGCCGGCCAGACCAGAAGCGCATGAAGGCGGGGATGTGGTGCGGGGAGGTGGCAGGAGTGGTCATGGGGGAGTTCAACAACGGGCGACAGGGACTTTGGGTTTCGCAAGAACAAGGGGCTAGCACTGGCGCGCCTCGCAGGCCAAAAAGTCCCGGAACGCCGCACCAGTGCTTGAGTTTTCTGCGGCCGCTACAAGCTATTCGGGTCCACCCGCACCGAAGCATTATCCCCCACCACCGTCGTCCACTCGCGCACGCGCCAGGATTTGATCAAGCCGTTCAGCACATACGGATCGGCTTTCGCGAAATCTTCCGCAGCCTTTGGGGTATCGCCCTGAAATACCAGCACCGCTCCGTCGGCCGGATTGGCCAACGCTCCCGCCAGGATCAATTCACCGCGTTGGTGAGCGGCGGTGGCGTGGAGCAAGTGCACTTTACGAAAAGGTGCGCGGGCCGTGACGTAGTCGTCGACGGCGTCGTATATCAAGAGATAGTGCATGTTGGTCTCCGGGCGGGGTCAGGATGGTTGCAGGGTCGGGCGGCAGAATGTTCGTCCATGCGACGGGCCCTCAATCAATTCCACGTCCACGCCATAGAGCGTCTTGAGGCTGGCCGCCGTCATGACCTCACTCGGCCTGCCCAATGCCAGCACGTTGCCGTGATGCAACAGCAGCGCGCGGTCAGCACACTGCAGCGCGTGATCGGGATCGTGGGTACAGAAAAGCACGCTCTTGCCACTCGCTTTCAATCGCATGATTTCGTTCAGGATCAGCGTCTGGTTGCCGAAGTCGAGGCTGGCGGTGGGCTCGTCCATGATCAGCAACGGGGATTCCTGCGCGAGCGCGCGGGCGATGAGCGCGAGCTGGCGTTCGCCGCCGCTGACTTGCGTGAAGGATTTGTCCGCCAGATGGGCGATGCGCAATTCTTCGAGTGATGCGTCGGCGGCGGCGAAGTCCTTCGCGCCCGGCGCGGCGAACAACCCGAGATGCGCGGTGCGGCCCATCAGCACCACATCGCGTACGGTGAAGGCGAAATAGCTGTTGCCGGCCTGTGGGACATAGGCGATGAGTTTGGCGCGCTCGGCGGGCGTGCGGGCCTCGAGTGGCTGGCCGCCGAGCGTGATCGCGCCTGCGTGTGTGGGGAGCAGGCCGAGCAGGGTGCGGAACAGCGTGGTCTTGCCGCCGCCGTTCGGGCCGAGCACGCAGAGGGCTTCGCCGGCCTTTACAGCGAGATTGATGTCGCGACCGAGCGTGCGTCCGGGGTAGCCGTAGGCGAGGTCGCGAGCGTCGAGCAGTGTTTGTGTCGCGGTCACGGAGCTTCCTTCGCCCGCGAATGCGTGACCGCGAGCAGCCACAGGAACAGGGGTGTACCGATCAGCGCGGTCAATACGCCCGGGGGAATCTCGATTGCGGCCATGGTGCGGGCCAGCGTATCGACCGCCAAGAGGTAGCATGCGCCGAGCAGCAACGACAGTGGCAGCAAGCGCGCGAACTGGGGGCCGACCAGCAGGCGTGCGGCGTGTGGGATCAGCAAACCGATCCAGCCGATGATGCCGGAGATTGCCACCGCCGCCGCGGTGATCAGCGTGGCGCAGGTGACGATCACCAACCGCAGCAGTGAAACATTCACACCCAGCGCACGCGCCTCGTCGTCCGACAATGACAACAAATTCATGCGCCAGCGCAGCAGGAAAACCGGCGCCAGTCCCAGCAGCACCATCGGTGCCGCCACCCACAGGTCGGCCGGTGAAATCGAACTCAGGCTGCCAAGCAGCCAAAAGGTAATGGCGGGTAACTGGTTGTACGGATCGGCCAGGGTTTTCATCAGTGCGATGAACGAGCCGAACAAGGTGCCAACGACGACACCGGTGAGGATCAGCGCGAGGATCGGGTCGTGGCCGCGCACTGCATTGCCGATGAAATACACCAGCGCCACCGCCACCAGCCCGCCCGCAAAGGCGAAGCCCTGGATAGCGAGGATCGGCAAGGCGAGATAGATCGCCAGCACCGCGCCCAGCGCCGCGCCGCTGGAAACGCCGAGTATGTCGGGCGACACCAATGGGTTGCGAAACATGTTCTGGTAAACCGCGCCAGCGCCGGACAATGCGGCGCCAATCAGGATGGCGGCAAGTACGCGCGGGCCACGGATCTGGAAGATAACGGCGTCGTAGCTGGCGGGCAGGTTGTGTGTGCCCCCAGTAAGTTTGGCCCACAGGATGGTGAGCAATTCAACTGGACTGATCGAAAAGCGGCCGATGGAAAAGGCGACGAGCGTGAGCGCGATCAACAGGATGAAGGTGGCGAGGAGGAGGGTGGGGTGGCGGCTTTTCATTGCCAAAGAGTTTAGTGCACATGGCGCTTCAGTTGATTCGATCGTCCGATTAAGTGTACCGCCTGCCAGGTGGCGGCTGGTACGACAGGAGCCCGCTAGAATTGGAATCAAGAATCAATTGTCTGCCATCCATTTCGGCCGCTCCCCGAGTGAATCACGCATTCCACATCACTTTGCCCAGATCGCCAATATCGTATCCCGCCAGCGTTTTCGCATAGCGCTGGAAGACCGGCTTGTTCGCGAACTCCATCAGCGTCTGCCACGGCGCATCGAAATAGCTCGGCCGCAGCACAGCAATATCCAGGCGCTCAATGGTGAGCGGTATGAAGTCGAGGTGGAATTGCCGGGCCACGGCGCGCACCGCGAGGCCGGCATCGGCGCGCCCATCGAGAATCGCGGAGGCGATATCGGTCTCCGTTTGCGCCGTCGGTTGCACATACTTGAGTTGATCGGGATTGATACCTGCTTCGCCCAGCAATTGCAGAAATAGCAGGTAACTGCCGGCGCCCTGCTGGCGCAGAATTACGCGGATTTTCGGTTTCCGGAGGTCCGCCAGCTTGCCGATTTTCAGAGGATTTCCCGCCGCCACGACCAGTCCCTGTTCGCGCTTGGCCCATTCGAGCAGCACGCAATCCAGGTGCGAGAAGCGGTCCCGCGCCAACGCGACATTGCGATCCTCGCGCCGGCCCTCGACGCCGCCCGGTGCGGCGGGGATATGCATTGCCGCGGCGCACGCGCTGCCCGCGATCAAGCGATCCACGCCATCCATGCTGCCGTAGGTCATGGTCGCCAATCCGCAACGCG
Organism: Betaproteobacteria bacterium; assembly: GCA_016720925.1. Lineage (NCBI taxonomy): Bacteria > Pseudomonadati > Pseudomonadota > Betaproteobacteria > Betaproteobacteria bacterium. Next base: position 18,976 of record JADKJR010000001.1, read on the forward strand.
ACTCGCGCACGGCCCATTCGAGCAGCGGGTCGCTGCTGCCCGCGATGACGGCCGGCGCGTTGCGCTGTGCGTTCAGGGCGCGCCGGCGGTGCTTTGCCGCACCCATTCGTCGACCAGCGTGCGTGGAAAGAGCAGCTTGCCGGATATGCGTGAATGCGGGATCTCAGCTTGCGCAACCATATCGTAAATCTTGCGTTCTTTCAGCCGCAGGTAATCCGCGACTTCCTTGGTGCTCATCAATTGGCGTACGGACATGTGTGGCTTCCTGTGCGCGGGACTGCAAGATTATGCATTTATTCCGGATGCCGGAATTCCTGCAAGTATGCCGGTAAAGTGGCGCCTCTGTACACGCGCGCGCAGGCGCCGCGCGGTTGGTTATCGTTGGCTCTTTTCGATTTCACAAACCCCACCTATCGACATGCAGGAAATTCCTCAAAGCCTCTCCCTCGCCTTCACCCTGATTGCGTCCTTTGACAGCACCCTGCTATCGATTGCGGGACTGTCATTGCGCGTGTCCGGCACGGCGGTGCTGGCGGCCTCCCTGCTGGCGTTACCGTTCGGCGCGTGGCTGGCAATGGCGCGATTTTCCGGGCGGCAAGGCGTGATCGCGTTGCTCAATGGCATGATGGGTTTGCCGCCAGTGGTAGTCGGTTTGCTGGTCTATCTCCTGCTGTCCCGCGCCGGCCCACTGGGCCCGTTGGGCATCCTTTTCACGCCGGCGGCCATGATGGTTGCGCAAGCTGTACTGATTTTTCCCATCATCGCCGCGCTGGTGCGGCAGGTCATCGAAGATGCGTGGGGCGAATACCGCGAACAACTGGTGTCGCTCAACGCCAGCCGCCTGCAGTGCATGCGCGCACTCCTGTGGGATACGCGATTCACATTGACGACGGCAGTGCTCGCCGGTTTTGGCCGTGCCATTGCCGAGGTCGGCGCGGTGATGATCGTCGGTGGCAACATTGATGGTGTCACCCGCGTCATGACAACCGCGATTGCGCTGGAAACCAGCAAGGGTGACTTGCCGCTCGCTCTGGCGTTGGGGGTGGTGCTGATTGCGCTGGTGGTCTTCATTAATATGGCTGCGCAGTTGACCAAGGCAACGGCGATGAAGAAATATGGATAACTTGAATACGGCCGCGATCGTGCCGCGAGTGCTTCCCCTGACCGTGGAAGGCTTGGGCTTCAGCGTGGGTGATGTATCCGTGCTGCGCGCAGTGTCATTCACCATCGTGCGCGGCTCGCGCAACATCGTCATGGGCCCGAACGGTGCCGGCAAAAGTGTCCTGTTGCGATTGCTGCACGGCCTGCTGGTGCCGACTTCGGGCAGCATGCATTGGGCGGAGCGCGATGCAGCGGCGGTGCGTCGCGCGCAGGCAATGGTGTTTCAGCGGCCGGTGATGCTACGCCGGTCGGTGCGCGAAAACCTCGAATTCGCGCTGCGAATTGCGGGATCGCCCGATAGTCGCGCGGCAGCCGAAGTCGCGCTGGATCGCGTCGGATTGTCGGGCCTTGCCGATCGCCCGGCGCGGCTGTGTTCAGGGGGCGAACAGCAGCGCGTCGCGCTCGCCCGCGCGTGGGCACTGCAACCGGAAGTGCTGTTCCTCGACGAGCCCACCGCGAGCCTTGATCCGGCTGCCACGCGCGCCATCGAAGAGACGATCGAGGCGATGCACGCACATGGCACGACCATCGTCATGACCACCCATAACCGTGGTCAGGCGAAGCGCATCGGGGATCGCGTGTTGTTCTTGCATCACGGCCGGCTGGTCGAGGACACGTCGGCCGGCGAATTTTTTCAGCAACCCCGGTCGCCCGAAGCGGCGGCCTTTCTACGAGGAGAACTACTATGGTGAAGTCGGCATGTATGCGGGCATTGGTTCGCGCAATCGGTACGGCAGTATTGGCGGGAGCGATATCCCTGCCGGTAATGGCGCAGGATAAATTCATCGTGGTTGCGTCCACGACGTCAACGCAGGATTCAGGGCTGTTCGGTCACATCCTGCCGCTGTTCAAGGCGAAGACGGGCATCGACGTACGCGTCGTCGCGCAAGGGACGGGACAGGCTTTGGCCACGGCAAAGAAGGGTGATGCCGACGTCGTGTTTGTGCACGATAAGGTAGCCGAAGCAAAATTTGTGGAAGAGGGCTTCGGCGTCGACCGGCGTGAAGTGATGTACAACGATTTCGTCATCGTCGGGCCGAAGGCCGATCCGGCAAAGACTACCGGCAAGGATGTGATTTCGGCACTGAAAAAAATCGAGGCCGCAAAATCGCCATTTACCTCCCGCGGCGACAAGAGCGGTACGCACGCCGCGGAGTTGCGTTACTGGAAGGCGGCCGATGTCGATCCACAGGTTGGGAAGGGCGCGTGGTATCGCGAAACTGGTTCGGGTATGGGGCCGACGTTAAATACGGCGAGTGCGATGAATGCGTACGCGTTCACGGACCGCGGCACCTGGCTCTCATTCAAGAATCGCGGCGAGCTAACGGTACTGGTCGAGGGCGATACCAAGCTGTTCAATCAATATGGCGTCATGCTGGTCAATCCCAACAAGCATCCGCACGTGAAGAAAGAGTTGGGCATGCAATTTATCGACTGGATCACGTCGCCTGAAGGCCAGACGGCGATTGCTGCTTACAAGATTGAAGGGCAGCAGTTGTTCTTCCCAAACTATGTTGCGCTGAAGAAAGCGGCATGATGCGCACGCCGCTTCTCATCGCCATGGCGGTGAGCCTGTCCTCGCTGCTGGCTGTTTTACCCGTCACTTCCGCGGCCGGGCAAATCAGTGTCTACGCGGCGGGGAGCTTGCGTGGGCCATTGACGGAGGCTGCCCAGTCATACGAGCAGGCCAGTGGCGTGAAAGTCGCCCTGGTGTTTGGTGCGTCGGGGCTGCTGAAGGAGCGGATCGAGAAGGGTGAAACCGCTGACGTATTCGCGTCGGCGAATACCGAACATCCGCAAGCGTTGGCGGCAAGTGGCCGAATGGCAGCACCAGTGACCTTTACCCGCAATCGGATGTGCGCGCTGGCAGCGCCAACAATCGAAGTTACTTCCGCGACGCTTCTTGACCGAATGCTTCAGAGCGGTGTCAAGCTGGGCACCTCCACACCCAAGGCAGATCCCGCCGGCGATTATGCATGGAAGATATTTGAGAAGGCCGAAAAGGTTGTACCGGGCGCCTTTGCGAACCTCAGCACGAAGGCGCTGAAACTCACCGGCGGGCCGGACTCGCCGCCGCCCCCCAAAGACCGCAGCGGCTACGGAGAACTGGTGGCCACCGGCAAGGCCGATATCTTTTTGCTGTATTGCACCAGTGCGCTACAGGCCGTCAAGGAGCAACCACAACTCAGGCAGGTCGCATTGCCGCATTCGCTTGCTGTATCAGCCGACTACGGTGTCGCGATTGCCAAGAATGCCGGTTCCGGTGCACAAGGTTTTGTCGACTACCTCGTTTCAAACGCTGGCCAGAAATCTTTTGCACGATTCGGCTTTGCGCGCGTTGCGGGTTCGCACCTGACCATTCAGCTGCCATCCGGGCAGGCGCGCGAACTTTCGTACGCTGATATTCAAAAGCTGGAACCTTTCAACGTTTCCGCAAAGGCGCATGGCAAATCGCATGAATGGCAAGGGACCAAACTGATTACCTTGCTTGAAAGCGCCGGGTTCAAGTTCGAGAAGCCGTCCGGAGGCGGCGCATCGGTTCGCCAGTACCTCATTCTGGAAGCGGACGACGGCTATAAAGTGGTATTTGCGATGGGTGAACTCGATCCCATCATCACGACTTCACCACCGATGGTGGCATGGCGCCAGGATGGCAAGCCGCTGAGTGCGGATGAGGCGCCACTACGCCTGATCGTTGCCGGGGACCCGCGCGGGGCGCGACAGGTGCGAAAGATTTCCCGCATCACCGTTGGACAGACTGATTGACCGGCTGGTATTGAAACCAGTGAGTTAGCGGCGAGACGAAGGCCGAAAAAGCGTTGGCCTTCGTCGCGCTGCACTAAAGGTAGACCATGCCGATCAGTTTTCCTGCGGCGATGGTCATCACTAGCGCGAGCATCGCGATCAGCCAGCGATTGGTTAATTTGTTGAGACCCAGCCAGGTGCCGATCAAGGCGCCAACGACGGTTGCGACGATTAGCGGTGCGGCAGCATAGGGAATGGTCGCGAAAGAGAATGATCCATTGATCAATCCACCTGCCAGTCCAGCGACAGAATTCGCCATGATGAACGGGGCGGAAATACCCGCAGTGGCCTTGGGGCCCGCCCAACCCATCAGCAGCACGATTGGGCTTAGAAAAATGCCGCCTCCGGTCCCTGTAAGGCCGGATAGCATGCCAATGGCGGCGCCAATAAAAGGCGATACCCGAGGAGGAATCGCCACCGGAACTTCTCTGCTCTTTTCGGGATTCGTGAATGCCCGCCACCCCAGATAGGCGGCCGCGGACAACAGCACGATTCCAACCAGCGCTTGATAAACGTGCAACGGCAACTTGATGCCGCCGCCGAGAAACGCCAGCGGAATTGAGCCGAGCAGAAATGGCGCGACGACTTTCGCATCGACGTGACGCGCCTGGCGAAATCGCCAGGTCGTGAATGCTGCGACGACGATGTTCAACGTCAATGCCGTCGGCCGCATCGCCTCGGGCGCCACGCCCACCAGTGCCATTGCGGCCAGATAGCCGGATGCGCCAGCGTGACCGACTGAGCTGTATAGCATCGCAACCACGACGAAAATGGCAGCGAGTTGGAGAATCTGTAGTTCAGTCACAAGGAGGGCGACGACAAGCGGCGCGTTGAAATGGAAAGCGTAATATACCGGTGGCTATAACGCTCTGCAAATCTGTTCGCGCGTACGAATACTTCCGTTTTATTTGCGGGGTTTGTCGGCGAGCAGCGTGACGAGGGTCGTCAGTTCGCCGCGGATCGCGGCGTCAGTGCGCTTTTCCATTGAGCGAAAGTGCACCAATACCTTCGTGCCAAATTCTGTGAGGCGCGCGCCGCCGCCGCCGCCACCGCCCGTCGCCGTATCGACCAGCGGCTCCTTGAAGCAGCGGTTCATGGTATCAACCAGATTCCACGCCCGCTTGTAGGACATCTTCAATTGCCGGGCTGCGGCCGAGATTGAACCCGTCGCGCGAATGGCCTCCAGCAAGTCTGCCTTGCCGGGACCGATGGCGATCTCGTCGCCAAAATAGATACGAAATTTTGCGGACGCAATCTTGTGCGCCGCCATGGTGAATCTACTTCGCGGCGCCCAGCATCTGCTGCAGCTCGCCGGATTGATACATTTCTCTCATGATATCGGCACCACCGACAAATTCGCCGTTGATGTAGAGCTGTGGAATCGTCGGCCAGTTGGCGTATTCCTTGATGCCCTGGCGGACGTCGGCATCCTGCAGCACGTCGACGGTGAATGGCGCTTCTACCCCGCATGCTTTGAGCATTTGTGTCGCGGATGCGGAGAAGCCGCACATGGGAAATTGTGGCGAGCCCTTCATGTAAAGCACGACGGGGTGGGAAGTGACAGTTGCTTTTATTTGGTCTTGCACGTCCATGGGTTGCTCCAGTGAGAATTCGGTTATCGACATTCTAGCGAATTTGGCCGCCCGCCACGCGCGGAATACCTGCCAAATCCCTATATGAAATGAGGTTATCGAAGCCGGCTTTCAAGAGCAGGGTGCGGCATTCGTCGGCTTGGTCGTATCCGTGTTCCAGCAACAACCAGCCATAAGGAACAAGGTGGGCGGCAGCGCCGGCAATGATGGTGCGAATCGAATCGAGACCGTCCGTGCTTCCGTCCGTCAGGGCCGCTTGCGGTTCAAAACGCAGGTCACCTTGCACTAGGTGAATGTCGTTGCCGGCGACGTAGGGCGGATTTGATACGATGAGGTCGAACTTGCGGCCTGACAGTTCTGCGTACCAATTGCTTACGATGAAATCGACCATGGTGCCGAGTTTCTTCGCATTGAGGCGCGCCGTGTCCAACGCAGCAGGCGAAATATCTGTGGCGGTGACGGCAATGCCACCTTGACCATCTGGGAGTGTCAACGCCAGCGCAATCGAAATGGCGATCGCTCCGCTGCCGGTTCCCAAATCCAAAACGCCAGCACTGGGGCGGCTTTCCAGCCATTTATTCCCTGAAATGCGCGCCAGTGCTTGTTCTACGAGAAGTTCCGTTTCCGGACGGGGAATCAGTGTTTCAGGGGACACATGGAAATCTCGGCCATAGAATTCACGCGTGCCCAGCACGTATGCCATCGGTTCGCCGGACGCGCGGCGTGCGATCCATCCGCGCAGGATTTCTTCTTCGTCAACACTTAGCGTGCGCTCCGTATGCGCGATGACGTAGGCGCGTGTGGTACCAAGCGCTGCCGCGATGAGCATTTCCGCTTCGCGCTTGGCGATGGCGCGTTGCGCGAGAAACGTGCTGATGGACGTAGACAAGGTGAGTTGACCGGGCCGAGTCTGGATATGACCCGTCAAGCGCTCGTCGCCAGCGCCGCCAGCAGTTCTGCCTGATGTTCGGCGATCAACGCGTTGGTCAGTTCCGTCAAATCGCCATCCATGATGTTGTCGATCTTGTAGAGCGTCAGGTTGATGCGATGATCAGTGACGCGGCCCTGCGGAAAATTGTAGGTGCGGATGCGCTCGGAGCGGTCGCCTGAGCCAATCAGTAGTTTGCGTTCAGCTGCTTCCTTGGCGTTGGCTTCGCGAGTCTGTTTGTCCTTGATGCGCGCCGCCAGCACCCGCCACGCCTGTTCCTTGTTCTTGTGCTGCGAACGGCCGTCCTGGCATTCGACCACGATTCCGGTGGGGATGTGTGTGAGGCGCACCGCGGAATCGGTCTTGTTGATGTGCTGCCCGCCAGCGCCGGACGCGCGAAAGGTATCGACACGTACGTCGGAGGGATTGATCAGGATGTCGCTGACATCATCGGCTTCCGCCATGATCGCGACGGTCGCGGCCGAGGTATGAATGCGCCCCTGCGTTTCGGTGGCCGGCACCCGCTGCACGCGATGGCCGCCGGATTCGAATTTGAGGCGCGAATAGGCGCCCTGGCCGACGATGCGCGCGATGACTTCCTTGTATCCGCCGACTTCGCCCTGTGATTCCGATATGATTTCGACCTGCCAGCGCTGACGCTCGGCATAGCGGGTGTACATGCGAAACAGGTCGCCAGCGAACAAGGCCGACTCGTCGCCGCCGGTACCGCCACGAATTTCGATAAAGATGTTCTTGTCGTCGTTCGGGTCTTTCGGCAGCAATAGTTTCTGCAGTTCGACTTCCAGCGCGTCCAGCCGCGCCTTGCCGGCCTTGATTTCTTCGTCCGCAAACTCGCGCATTTCGGGATCGGCTGCCATTTCCTGGGCTGCGGCAATATCGGCCTCGGATTTCTGATAGTCCTTGAACAGTGCCACGACCGGTGACAGATCCGAGTGTTCGCGGGTGATCTTGCGATAGCTGTCCATGTCATTGACGACATTGGGGTCGGCCAGAAACCGGTCGAGTTCAATCAGGCGTTCGGCAAGTGAGGAAAGTTTTTTTTCGATGGATGGTTTCATGGGCGATACGGATTTGGTATTCGGACGCTTCAGGAGCGACGCACGCAAAAAATGTGGTCGACGGTGGAACGGGCGGCGTGGCGATTGGCAAGAAAACCAAGGTCACTGCAGATACCGGAGGATAGCTACGTCTCTTCCTGGTCCGGGTACAGTTTGCGCAAGGCGTCGGCGAGCGCCTCCCGTTCGGCACCGGTCGATCGATTCAGTGCCGCGAGTGGATGATGCAGGAATTTATTGGTCAGCCCGTGGGCCAGCATTTCGATGACCTTCGCAGGGTCTTCTCCGCGCGCCAGTAATTTGCCGGCACGTTCCAGTTCCAGCTTCCGGTATTGCTCAACCTTGCCGCGCAGTTGCTGGATCACCGGTACCGTTGCGCGTGAAGAGAGCCATGCCATGTATTCGGCCGTGCGGATTTCGATGATGGCGTCGGCTTCCTTGACCGCGCTCTCACGCTTCTCGCTGTTTTGCTGGATAACCTTGCCAAGGCTATCGAGCGTATAGAGAAACACATCGTCGAGGCCACCAACCTCGGCCTCAATGTCGCGAGGCACGGCCAAGTCAACCATGAACATCGGTTTGTGACGACGTTGCTTTAACGCACTTTCTATCATGCCCTTGCCGATAATCGGCAGTGTCGATGCCGTGGAACTGATGACCACATCGAATTCATGGATGCGCTCAGGCAACTGCTGGAGCGTGATTGCGGTGGCATTGAAGCGTCCGGCAAGTTCCCGGCCGCGGTCGAGTGAACGATTGGCGACCACCACCGAGCGTGGTGAGTGTGCAGTGAAGTGGGTGGCCGCAAGTTCGATCATTTCGCCGACGCCGATCAAGAGCAGCCTGGTGTCGCGCAGGTCACCAAATAATTGCTGCGCAAGCTTCAGTGCCGCCGCCGCCATGCTGACTGACGTCGCGCCGATTGCGGTATCCGTACGTACCTGCTTGGCGACTTTGAAGGTATCCTGGAACAACCGGTCCAATGCGCCGCCGAGCATGCCGGCTTCAGCGGCCACTTTCACCGCGAGCTTTACTTGGCCGAGAATTTGCGGTTCGCCCAATATCATGGAGTCCAGACCGCTTGCGACCCGAAACACGTGGCGCGCCACGTCCGCCTCGGCCAGATGATAGAGGTGGGGCCTGAGGTCGGTGCCCAACGCGCCGGGCAATGCGGCAAGCCACTCGCCGGCGCGTTCGGTCGCGGTGCCATTTGCCGCGCGGACATAGATTTCGGTGCGATTGCAAGTCGATACCATTGCAATTTCGTCGGCCGCCGTTTCGGCTTTCAGCGCCTCCAGTGCCGGACGTTGCGCTTCGAGCGGAAACGCAACGCGCTCGCGCACCTCGATGGGTGCGGTGCGGTGGTTGAGTCCGATAGCGTAAAGCGGCATGAACGAGGGCTTTGCAGTTAAATTGCAGGGGCAAAAGACCGCCGATTATAACAGCCACCCTTTTTGCATTCTGCGGGCAAGACCGAACTCGGGTTCGCCCGGTTTCGCGCAATTGTCGCCACTGCCTTCTTGCGACGACAATAAATTCTCTCCCTGTTCCACCATGAATATTTGTGTTGGTCCATCGCATCACCAACATGTGCGCATGTATCCATGGCAAGTGGGATTTGCTACTCTTATGACCCGCTGTTGCCATGTCGCAAATTTTCGGAGTTGACCATGCGAAATATTCAAATTGCCCGTGCATTGATGGCGGTTTTAGGGGTTCTGTCCACAAACCCGGCGGCTGCGGTGACGGAGTGCTCCCCGTTACTCGATCATCGTTTTCAGAGTCTTCAGGGTAAGCCCGTGGATTTATGCCAGTACCGAGGCAAGGTCCTGTTAGTGGTCAATACCGCGAGTTATTGCGGCTATACCGATCAATACAAGGGACTTCAAGCCCTGCACGACCGATATCAGGAGCGTGGATTGGTTGTCCTGGGCTTTCCGGCAAACGACTTTGGGAAACAGGAACCTGGCACCAATGTCGATGTAGCGGATTTTTGTGAACGCACCTACAAGGTGAAGTTTCCGATGATTGAGAAGACATCTGTCGTGGGGGCGCAGGCGAATCCCTTTTATGAAGCGCTATTCAAGGCGACAGGTGAGCGGCCGAAATGGAATTTTCACAAATATCTGGTGGCGGCTGACGGCAAGACCGTGAAAAGCTTTGCCAGCAACGTGGCTCCCGAATCTCCCCAAATTCAGGTGGAAATGGACAAGCTTATTTCGGCAAAATAGCTGATTCTTTACAAAGCGTTAGCGTACGTGCATGATGTAGTTTCTTGAAATCAATGTTAGGCTGTTTCAGATCATGTCCGCTGTTGCCGCAACATCATCCAGTCCACTGAGCCGCGCATTGGTGCAACAGGGTCGGCTCGTCCAGGGTGACGCGAATTCGATCCAAGCAGAAGCCACTAGAGCGGGCGTCACGTTTATCGAACAACTGGCCGCGTCGAAGAAGATTTCAGCCCGGGACGTTGCATTGTTCGCCGCCCAGACTTTCGGGGTGCCATTGCTGGATTTGAGCGCAGTCGACCAGGATCTATTGCCGGTCACGCTGGTGGACAACAAACTCGTTGGCAGCAAACGGGTGATTCCGTTGCAAAAACGCGGCCATCGCCTGTTTCTGGGCATGTCGGATCCCACGAATGAACAACTGCTTTCCGAGCTGAAGTTTGCAACAGGGTTGACGGTTGAGCCGGTCGTCGTTGAAGAAGACAAACTCGCGGCGCTCATCAAGAGATTCGGTGAAAGTGCCGCCAAGTCGCTGGATATGATGATGGGCGACGATATGTCGCTCGACAATATTGACCTGGGCGCGGGAGACGAGGCTCAGGGTGACTCGACGGCCGGTGCGCCCGATGAAATTGATGACGCGCCGGTGGTCAAGTACGTACATAAGGTTTTGATTGATGCCATAAACGGGGGCGCATCCGACATACATTTTGAGCCCTACGAGAAGTTCTACCGCATTCGCTATCGTACAGATGGCATTCTTGCTGATGTCGCGCAGCCGCCACTAGCGATCAAGGAGAAAATTGCTTCCCGCATCAAGGTGATTTCCAGGCTCGATATCGCGGAAAAGCGCGTGCCGCAGGATGGCAGGATGAAACTCCGGCTGTCCCCCACGCGCGCAATCGATTTCCGGGTGTCGACCCTACCGACGATTTACGGCGAGAAGATTTGCATGCGGATTCTCGATCCGTCGAGCGCGACGCTCGGCATCGAAGCGCTGGGCTATGAGCCTGAGCAGAAGGCCGCGCTTATGCAAGCCATCAGCCGGCCCTACGGAATGGTGCTGGTGACGGGTCCAACCGGGTCGGGTAAGACAGTCTCGCTCTACACTTGCCTCAATATCTTAAACAAACCAGGAATTAACATCTCGACGGCAGAAGATCCCTGTGAAATCAATTTGCCGGGCATCAACCAGGTGAATATAAACGACCGTGCCGGACTAACCTTTGCCGCCGCGTTGAAGGCGTTTTTGCGCCAGGATCCGGACATCATCATGGTTGGCGAAATTCGCGATCTTGAGACCGGTGAAATTGCGATCAAGGCCGCCCAGACCGGCCACATGGTACTGTCAACGCTGCACACCAACGACGCGCCTTCAACGCTCACTCGGCTGATGAACATGGGGGTTGCCCCATTCAATATTGCGACGAGCGTGATTCTGATCACTGCCCAGCGCTTGGCGAGGCGGCTCTGCTCTTGCAAGCGGCCTATCGAAATACCGAGGGAGGCACTGTTGCGGGCGGGTTATCTGGAAAGTGAGTTGGATGGCACTTGGCAGCCATACGGCCATGTAGGGTGTGACATATGCAAGAATACCGGGTACAAGGGGCGGGTCGGCATCTACGAGGTCATGCCGATTACTGACGAAATGCAGCGAATCATCATGAAGAATGGCACTGCAATCGATATCGCCGATCAGGCCAGGAAGGAAGGCGTGTATGACTTGCGCCGGTCAGGTTTGCGGAAAGTAAGGGCAGGCCTGACTTCGCTGGAAGAAATCGAAGCGGTCACAAATGAGTAGCGCCGTTGATGTTCATGTTTGAATTTAAGGAGTAGCTCATGGCTACCACAGCAGCTTCAGCGAAAGAATCCCGGGACGTCAAAGTCTACATTTTTACCTGGGAAGGCAAGGATCGGTCCGGGAAAAATATCAAGGGCGAAATGCGGGCATCGGGTGAGAATATCGTCATCGCAACCCTGCGCCGGCAGGGTATTGCCAATCCAAGGGTCAAGAAACAGTCCCGCGGTGGCGGCAAGAAAATCACCGATCAGGACATCACTTTTTTCTCGCGGCAGCTGGCGACAATGATGAAGGCGGGCGTGCCGCTTCTGCAGTCTTTCGATATCGTGGCCAAAGGCCACAGCAATCCATCGGTCACGCGACTGTTGTTGGACATCAAGACGGAAGTCGAGACCGGCAGCAGCCTGGCCCAGGCGTTCCGCAAATATCCGTTGTACTTTGACAATCTGTTCTGCAACCTGGTTGCGGCGGGCGAACAGGCCGGTATTCTTGATACCTTGCTTGATCGGCTGGCCACCTACAAGGAAAAAATCCTCGCCATCAAGGGCAAGATCAAGAAGGCACTCTTCTACCCCATGGCGATCCTGGTGGTGGCGTTCATTGTCACCGCGGTCATCATGATTTTTGTGATTCCGCAGTTCAAGTTGCTCTTCACCAGTTTCGGCGCCGACCTTCCTGCACCGACGCAGATAGTGATGAAAATGTCCGAAGGATTCGTCAAGTATTGGTACATTATTTTTGGCGGGCTGGGTGGTGGAATATGGTTGTTTTTCAACACTTGGCGGCGCTCCGAAAAAATGCAATTCTTCATGGACCGATTGATGCTGAAAATACCGGTTTTTGGCGATCTGATCCGAAAGGCAACTATTGCCCGTTGGACGCGTACCCTCTCGACGATGTTTGCCGCGGGCGTTCCACTGGTTGAAGCGCTGGATTCCGTTGCGGGGGCGGCGGGCAACAGGGTGTACTACAACGCAACCAAGAAGATTCAACAGGAAGTGTCCACCGGTTCCAGTTTGACGGTGTCGATGCAGAATAGCGGCGTGTTTCCGAACATGGTGCTGCAGATGTGCGCGATCGGCGAGGAATCAGGGTCGCTGGATGGCATGTTAAGCAAGGTTGCCGATTTTTTCGAACGTGAAGTCGATGATGCGGTGGACGCGCTGTCGAGTTTGATGGAACCCATGATCATGGTTGTGCTGGGTGTGGTAATCGGCGGCCTTGTTATCGCGATGTACCTGCCGATCTTTAAAATGGGTCAAGCTGTCGCCTGACGAATCCAATCTTTTTCTGAGAAGAACAACAATAGATGGATGTTATTGACGCGTTTCGTGCGCAGCCGTGGTTCTTTGTTGGCACAGTGCTGGTCATCGGCATGATGGTAGGGAGTTTCCTGAATGTCGTGATTCATCGCTTGCCAAAGATGATGGAGAACGACTGGCGCCAGCAATGTGTCGAGTTCCTTCATCCCGAGGCCGCCGAAACGGCGGCCGAAGCTCCCAAGCCGCGATACAACCTGGTCATCCCACGATCAGCCTGCCCATCATGCGGCCACCAGATTTCGGCGATCGAAAACGTGCCGATCTTCAGTTATATGTTCCTGCGCGGCAAGTGCTCGGCCTGCAAAGCCCCGATTAGTATCCGTTACCCGGTCGTCGAACTGTTGACAGGGCTCGCGACTGCTTACGCCGCGTGGCGCTTCGGCGTCACGTGGACGACTGCATTTGCCATCTTGTACATTTGGGCGCTGGTGGCTTTGACTTTCATCGATGCAGACACAACCCTCCTGCCGGACGACATTACGCTGCCGCTACTTTGGCTCGGATTGCTCGTCAATCTTGGCGGCATGTTCGCTGACGCACAGTCGGCGGTAGTCGGTGCGGTCGCTGGCTATCTCATTCTCTGGATTGTCTATTGGGGTTTCAAGCTGCTGACAGGCAAGGAGGGGATGGGTTATGGCGATTTCAAATTATTGGCGGCGATCGGCGCATGGCTGGGATGGCAGATGTTGCCATTGGTTATTTTGCTCTCGGCGGTTGTTGGCACGGTTGTCGGTATCGCCGGAATACTGCTGCGCGGCCGCGAACGAGGGGCGAAATTGCCATTTGGGCCCTATCTCGCCGCCGCTGGGTTCATTGCGCTCTTCTGGGGCCAGAAACTGAATATGTGGTATCTGGGGCGCATGCCGACATGAACTCATGCCGACACCAAGTTACATCGTCGCGTTGACCGGGGGTATCGGATCGGGCAAATCCGTCGTTGCGGAACTGTTCGGCCAGCGTGGCGTGCATTGTGTGGACACTGATGCCATTGCCCATGCACTCACGGGGCCAGGTGGCCGCGCGCTGACGCCAATACGCAAGTCATTCGGCAGCTCGGTATTCACCGCCGCCGGTGCGTTTGACAGGGCGCTCATGCGTACTCGTGTCTTTGAAGATGCCGGCGCCCGCTCGGCGCTTGAAGAACTTCTTCACCCGATGATCCGTGAAGAAGTTGGCATGGCGCTGGTGTCGGAGGCAGCGTCGCGCGCGCCATACGTAATACTCGAAGTGCCATTGCTGTTTGAAACGATGGCCTATCGGCGCCTGGTCCGGCTGGCGCTGGCGGTGGATTGTCCGGTCGAGTTGCAGCGGATACGGGTGATGCAGCGCTCTGGTCTGGCGCGGCCAATGGTGGACCAAATAATCGCTTCGCAAGTTTCCCGATCATTGCGCCTGCAACTTGCGGATAACGTGATCTCGAATTCCGGAGACCCGTCGAAACTACCCCGCCAGGTGGAGTTCCTGCATGAGCACTACGAAAAGAGGGCAAGAATGGAAAGGTAGCCAGTGGCGAAAGCGGTGAGATTTGTAAACTCGCCGTCAATCGGTCACAATTCGCCGAGCCCATTGACCCACCCAGCGCGTGATTACATACGAATATCCACTCAATGAAAGAGTCCGCACCTTGTTGCGGCTGGAGGATTTGTTTGATCGCGTGGATTTTTTTGTGGCGCAAGAATCGCCACTGGACCATCAGGCGGGCTTGCTAAGTATTTTCGAGATCCTGGAAGTAGCCAGCCGTGGCGACTTGAAATCGGATTTGCTCCAGGAGCTGGACAGGCAGCGGCTGTTTCTCGAAGCATTGAGGAACAATCCGGCAATTTCCGAAGAAAAACTCGACTCGGTTGTGGGAGAAATTGAGCGCACTTTCGCGGATCTGCTGGCGTCATCGGGAAAGACCGGACAACATTTGCGCGAAAATGAATGGCTGATGACGATCAAACAGCGCGCCTCGATTCCAGGTGGCACCTGTGAATTTGATCTGCCGTCGTATCATCACTGGCTGCACCGGGCCAACTCTGAGCGGCGTGCAGACTTGGAGGCTTGGCTTGGCCCGTTGAATCCCATTGCGGCAGCGCTGAGAATTGTATTGCGGGTGTTGCGGGAAAGCGGCAAATCCGTGCCCCTCATTGCGTACAGCGGCGCGTTTCAGCAAATGCCGATGGAGCGTTCCGCGCACATGTTGCGGGTAACGCTGGTGCGTGATATGCCATGTGTACCGGAAATCAGCGCCAACAAATATGCGCTGAACATTCGCTTCATTCTTCCGGGCAGCGTCCAGCGTACCAAGCTGTATGAGTCAGACGTCGAATTCAACCTTACCTACTGTAATCTCTAGTCATGCTCCCTAAACGAGTGCGTTGTCCCCAGTGCGGGGCGATGGCGGAATACAAGTTGGATAATCCGTCCCGCCCATTCTGTAGCGAGCGATGCAAGCTCATAGACCTGGGCGCTTGGGCTGAAGAGCGATATTCGATTCCTGGCGCCGGGGCGCTGGCCGACGCGAGCGACCCTTTTCGAGCCGCCGATATTGACAAACCAGCCGACGATCCGCCCCTGTCGGTCGCTTTGAATCAGCGACTCGATTCGTAAATGCGGCAATGCGGATGTCTGCAGACGGGACTTTTCTTGTCACACCCAACCGGACTGCGATAAAATCGGCGTTTTGCCAAATCCGCCCTTGACCCTGGGAAGCGTTGTCTGTATTTGTGGGCGGCCAAGAAACCAATTGCAATCCTGTTGAAGAAATCCCGCTTCTTTTGAAGTGGAAAGGTTGCCGTTGGTTGCAAGATTGATGCCGAATGGTTGTTGGATGAGCAACCAATGGTGCAGTCTCGCGAGTTACCGAGGGCATTTGGGGTCAGGCAGGTCGGGGTGATTGCGTGGTAATTTGGGTACCACGGGTCGAACAATGCATGGGACGCTGCAAACAGAAATGTGGGCAGACTTTTGATATAAATCGCGGGCGATAAGCATGCAAAAAACTAGAATTTCACCGTTGCAACAACTCATGTCCATAGGCAACGCGCTATTGCTTTTGGTTCTGGCGCTTCCCGCATGGGCGAGTTATGACGTGAATATACCGCCGCCAGCAACGCCAGTTGCTTCGCAGATCTATGGATTGCACATGTACATTCTGTGGATTTGTGCGGTCATTTTTGTGATTGTGTTTAGCGCGATGTTTTATTCGATTTTCAAATTCCGTAAATCGAAGGGAGCGAAACCAGACGTCAATTTTCATGAAAGTACACTGATCGAGATCATCTGGACGATTATTCCATTCGTGATTCTGATCGCGATTGCAATTCCGGCGACTCGAACGGTGCTGGACATGAAAGATACGTCAAATCCCGATATGACGATCAAGATCACCGGCTTTCAGTGGGGCTGGCGCTATGACTACAGCGCCGATGACATGGGTTTTTACTCCAATCTTCTAACCCCATGGAGCCAGATTGGGCAGCCGAATGTCGAGGCAACTGAAAAGAAGGGCGACGACTACCTGGTGGAAGTCGATAACCCACTCGTAGTTCCAGTTGGCAAACGCATTCGCTTGCTCGTGACCTCAAACGATGTGATTCATGGCTGGTATGTTCCGCAACTCGGCGTTAATCAATACGGTATTCCCGGTTTTATCAAGGACGTGTGGTTCACCGCAGAAAAGGTTGGTACTTATCGTGGTCAGTGTAGCCAGATATGTGGGAAGCTCCATGGATACATGCCGATTGCCGTCGTCGTGAAGTCCGAGGCGGACTACGCAAAATGGGTTGAGGAAGCCAAAGGTAAGTGGAGTAACAAGGCGGCTGCGCCGGTCGTGGCGGTGGCCCCCGTGGAAGATGTGAGCAAGAAGTTCACGATGGCTGAACTGAAGTCCCAGGGCGAAAAAGTCTATGCTGCAAACTGTGTGGCTTGTCACCAGCCGAGCGGCAAAGGTATGCCGCCTGCATTTCCACCACTAGCGGGCTCCAAGGTGGTACTGGCATCCGCCGATCAGCAGATCAATATTGTGCTGAATGGAAGGCCGAATACCGCGATGGTGTCATTTGCGCGGCTTTCAAACACGGAACTGGCATCGGTAATTACGTACACCAAGAATTCGTTTGGCAACAGTACCGGAACACTCGTGCAGCCAGCTGATGTCAAGGCCGCGCGAAAATAAATTGTTGGCCACAAAACCACACATCATCCCATTTCTTAAAACGGCATAGCCGCTTAGAGATAGATTAGTCAGGAGATCGCCATGGCGAACGCAGCGATACACGCACCAGGAAGCGCCCCGATGCACGGGGACGATCACGCGCATGAACATCACGATCATAAAGGGCCGTGGACGCGCATTTTCACCACTACAAACCACAAAGATATTGGGAGTATGTATCTGTGGTTCGGGTTCCTGATGTTTTTCGTCGGTGGCGCGATGGCGCTCGGCATTCGAGCGGAATTATTTCGTCCCGGACTCCAATGGATGCAGCCAGAGTTGTTTAATTCGCTTACAACCGTCCATGCGCTGGTAATGATTTTCGGCGGCGTAATGCCGGCATTTGTTGGGTTTGCAAATTGGCTGATACCGATGCAGATCGGTGCGGCGGACATGGCGTTTCCGCGAATGAACAACTGGAGTTTCTGGATCATGATTCCGGCCGCCGTGCTTCTTATGGCGTCCTTCTTTGTGCCTGGCGGCGCTGCGGCATCCGGTTGGACGCTCTACCCGCCATTGGTTACGCAGGGCGGCATGGGTACCGACATGACGATTCTGGCCATACATCTGCTTGGCGCTTCGTCGATCATGGGTTCGATCAACATTATTACGACCATCCTCAACCTTCGCGCGCCCGGTATGACATTGATGAAAATGCCATTGTTCTGCTGGACATGGCTCATTACCGCGTATTTGCTGATCGCAACCATGCCTGTGTTGGCGGGCGCGGTCACCATGCTCCTTACTGACCGTCATTTCGGCACTAGCTTTTTCAATGCGGCCGGCGGCGGCGACCCGACCATGTTCATGCACATTTTCTGGTTTTTCGGGCACCCCGAAGTGTATATCCTGATCCTGCCGGCGTTTGGCATCGTCTCGCAGATCATCCCCGCGTTTTCGCGCAAGCCGCTATTTGGCTATGCGTCGATGGTGTATGCAACTGCTGCGATCGCGATTCTGTCGTTCATCGTATGGGGACATCACATGTTCACGGTGGGGATGCCGGCTGCGGGCCAGCTTTTCTTCATGTTTGCAACGATGCTGATCGCGGTGCCGACAGGCGTGAAAATTTTCAACTGGATTTCGACCATGTGGCGCGGATCGCTGACGTTTGAAACGCCCATGCTGTTCTGCATTGGTTTCCTGTGCATGTTCACGCTGGGCGGATTCTCCGGGTTGGTGCTAGCGATTGCCGCGGTCGATATCACCTTGCATAACACCTACTACGTGGTAGCGCATTTTCATTACGTGTTGTTTCCCGGGGCCATCTGGGGCCTTACCGCGGGCGTTTATTTCTGGCTGCCAAAATTCACCGGCAAGATGTACAACGAGACCCTGGGAAAATGGCATTTCTGGATATCGGCGATCGCCTTCAACATTACCTTTTTTCCCCAACACTTCCTGGGATTGGCTGGAATGCCACGGCGCATCCCTGACTACGCATTGCAATATGCCGAATGGAACATGATTTCGACTATTGGCGCATTTCTCCTTGGCTTCAGCCAGCTGATTTTCCTGTACAACGTGGTGACCACTATCCGTTCGGGCGAGAAGGCGAAAGACAAGCAGTGGGAGGGGGCGGATTCACTGGAATGGACGCATCTTCCCAGTCCAGTGCCCTACCACACGTTTGAAACGGCGCCCGTCATCAAGTAGCTATCATACGAACATGACCGAAGACAAATTTTCAGCAGGTGACGTGCCGGCGCGAAATACGCGGGGGAAATATGTCACGCTGGTCGTGTTGCTGCTATGGGTGGCTGCTGTATTGACGTTTACGTTTCTGAAGTTTTCCGGTGCCGTCAAATGAGCGAACATGCCATTGAAAGTCCGTTGCGCCGGGAGCAGCGTGAAAATGCGCGCGTAACGCTGAAAAAATTGCTGTTGATCGTTCCCGTGATGCTGGTGTTTTGTGCATCGATGGTGCCGCTGTATCGCCAGATTTGCGAGGTGTTGGGAATTACCGCGACGAAGGCGGTTGCGCAGAATACGCAGGTGGATACGGGGCGGACTGTTATGGTTGAGTTTGACTCGAATGTGAACCAGCATTTCGGCTGGCGCTTCGAGGCGGTCGAGAAGCGATTGGAGATTCATCCGGGCGCGGTGGTGACGATAAATTATCGCGTGACCAACACACTTCCGCATGCAACCACAGGGCGAGCCGTCCCCAGTTTTGGTCCATTGGAGGCGGGACTGTATTTCAACAAGATTGCTTGCTTCTGTTTCAGCAACCAGACGTTGCAGGCGGGTGAGACGCGCGATATGCCGGTGACATTTTTTGTTGACCCGAAGTTACCAAAGGATATTGGAGCGATCGCGCTTTCATATACATTTTTTGATGTGACCGACGAGCAGAAGAAATCCTGATGTGGGATACGCTCAAGGCGGTGATGTGGGGTTTTTTGGGCATTCGTAGCAGCAAGGGCTATGAGAACGATCAAAAGAAACTGAAAATTCATCATGTGATCGCAGCCGGTTTTTTTGCGCGTTAATTTTTGTGGTGAGTTTGTTTTTCCTGGTGAGAATGCTCACCGCCAAGTAAAGGGAGTTTCAATTGAGCACTGTGACTGGCGGATATTATTTTGCCCCACCCTCTAAATGGCCCGTAGTCGGTTCGACGGCGCTGTTTTTTTTCGCCTCCGGGTTGGTACTCTGGATGAACCAGATACAGCCTTGGGGAAATATCTCACTTCTGGTGGGGTTCTCTATCCTCGTGTACATGCTGTTTGGATGGTTCGGGGTCGTCATTCACGAAAGTGAAGGCGGCCTGTATAACAAGCAGGTGGATACCTCCTATCGCTGGAGCATGAGCTGGTTCATCTTTTCAGAGGTCATGTTTTTCGCGGCGTTCTTTGGCGCTTTGTTTTATGCCCGGACATTTTCAGTGCCATGGCTGGGTGAGATCGATAATTCGTTGATCTGGCAAGGCTATGATGGAAAATGGCCGACTGTCGGTCCCTACCTGGAAAGGGATCCCGCCTTTGCATTCGCCTCGATGAGTGCCTGGGGCATACCGCTGCTGAACACGGCGCTGCTACTGTCTTCAGGCGCCACGGTCACTTGGGCGCACCACGCATTGAAGGCCGGTCATCGTGGACAGTTGATTCTGGGATTATTCCTGACGGTGGCACTTGGGTTCACCTTCCTGGGTTTCCAGATTTACGAGTATGTTCACGCTTACAGTGAATTGAATCTTAAGCTTACGTCGGGCGTGTTTGGGTCGACATTTTTCATGTTGACTGGATTCCATGGGTTCCACGTGACTTTGGGCGCCGTCATGCTGACGGTCATTTTGTTCCGTTGCATGAAAGGGCATTTCAAGCCGGACCATCATTTCGGTTTTGAGGCGGTGGCTTGGTATTGGCATTTTGTGGACGTGGTTTGGCTGGGGTTGTTTCTCTTCGTTTACGTGCTCGTCTAGAGCGATCCAGAATTGATCGTGAAAAAGGCCGCACAAATTGTGCGGCCTTTTTTGTTTGGCAGGACTTTGGCCGCTACTTCCCGGGTATCCATCCCATGAAATAACCGGCAATCACGATCAGAAAGATAGTGACGGAGAGCGCGACGCGAATCGTCAGCGCAATCACGGTGCGTCGCGATTGCCCCTTGTCCCGATACATGAAATAGAGGCCGCTGAACAGGCTCAGAACGACCAGAAACAGCAGTATCACCAGAGTTATTTTCATTGCTTTACTTGCGCAAGAGCGGAATCACCCCTGTGCAGAACGGTCAAAGTTGTCCAATCAGTAGTCTACTGCGTCTGCCCTTCATTACCGATGAATTTCTCCTTTCCAAGGCTGCGCTTCAAGCCAACTCTCGTGCCGACGCTGGCTGCGTTGGCAATGGTCTTTGTGACGGGATATCTGGGACATTGGCAGCAGGAGCGAGCCGCCGAGAAGCGTGCGTTGCAGCGTGAATATGACATCCGCAACGCTCAGCCTCCGCTAAGGCTTGATACCCGCACGCGTGACCGGGCAATGCGCTACCGCCAGGCGGTGGCAGAGGGCGAGTGGCATGCGCCAGGGCAAATTTATGTCGACAATCAGGTAAAGCATGAAGTGGCTGGCTTCCACGTGATCACACCCCTGAAACTGCAGGGCGTTGAAGGCTACGTTCTGGTCAATCGAGGCTGGATCGCGCGTGGGCCGAATTACCCATTGCCACCTGTTGCGGCTGTTCCTGCCGGGCGCGTCGCGGTCATCGGGCAGTTGACCATACCTTCCGATCGCTTCATGGAGTTGTCAACGAATTCCATCCAGGGGCCGGTATGGCAGAATCTGACCATTGAACGTTACCGCGCCGCGACGGAGCTTGATGTATTGCCTTTCGTCCTGCTTGCCCACGATGCGCCCCCGCCAATGGAGCCAATTGTCGAGCGTCCTGATGCGCGAGCAGACAAGCACGTCGAGTACATGTTGACCTGGTATTCGCTTGCCGCAACAGTCGTTGTCCTTTGGCTGGTACTGAATACAAAGCGTGCGGCGTCCAATATTGCGGGGGCATTTGAAGATGCGGTAAGCCCCAGCGCATCGTCGAACTGGAAAGAACACAACCCATGACCCAACGCACAAAATTTCTGTTGCTTGTCGCTCTGTTCATCGTCCCGACAATTGCGTCGTTTATTGCGTTCTATTTTTTTCCGCCAAGCAAGACGACAAACTACGGCACGCTGATATCGCCTGTCATCGTCTTTCCGCAGGCGCCAACGATCAGACTGGATGCAGGCAAGGATCCGCTCGTACCCAGTCTTCGCGGGAAATGGCTGATGATTACCCGCGATAGCGGGCTTTGCCAGGCGGCATGCCAGAAAAAACTCTACGCGATGCGACAGGCTCGGCTGATTCTCGGTCGCGATCAGGATCGTGTGTTGCGCGTTGTGCTGGTAGATGACGATGTACCACCAGCTTTGTCGCTACAGAATACTTACGAAGGAACGCTCTGGATATCTGCCAAGTCGCACCCCTGGCTTGTTGCATTGCCAAGTTCACCGGAGGATGCGTCGGGCAGAGGTTCCATTTACGCGGTTGACACGCTGGGCAATTTATTTATGCGCTACACCGGCGACCCAGATATCAAGCGATTGTCAAATGACATACAGCGTGTGCTCAAGGCATCACAGATTGGCTGACCATGACGTAAGCAGGCAACTGGCCCAACGGTATAATGGTGCCGCCGATGCATTGACGATGCGCAAGTGTTGTCTATCAATTCACAAACGACCAAGTACGGACCCGTCATCAAATGTCTCAACAAATAGCCTCCCTTCCTCAGCGTGGTGTGATGGTTCAGTTTCTCGAGCTGACGAAACCGCGTGTCAATGCGCTCATTGTTTTTACGGCGATCATTGGAATGATGCTTGCCCACCCGGTAGGAATAGAGTGGGACTTGCCGCTGATGCTCATCGCAACGGTTGGCATCTCATTGGTTGCTGGCGCGGCGGCGGCGTTTAACTGCCTGGTCGAGCAACAGATTGACCAGAAGATGGCGCGTACGCGCGCACGGCCAACAGCAGCCGGTTCGATTTCAACTTGGCAGGTTTTGGCGCTTGCCGGTATTGTTGGTGGCGCCGGACTTCTCGTCCTGTACCGATATGTGAATCCGCTCACCATGTGGTTGACCCTTGCCACATTCGTCGGATATGCGATCGTTTACACCGTCATTCTCAAACCGGCAACGCCGCAAAATATCGTCATCGGTGGTGCATCCGGTGCCATGCCGCCAATTCTGGGCTGGGCTGCGGTGGCGGGCGTCGTGGATCCACATGCGCTCTTGCTGTTCCTGATAATTTTCGCGTGGACGCCGCCGCACTTCTGGGCCCTGGCGTTATATCGCAAGAATGAATACGCCAAGGCGGGCGTGCCAATGCTTCCGGTGACACACGGTGATGACTTTACCAAGTTGCACCTGTTGCTCTACACGTTTTTGCTGGCAGCAGTCACTTTGCTGCCGTTTGCGGTAGGCATGAGCGGCTGGATCTATCTGGTGTCCATCGTGATCCTCAATGGATACTTTCTCAATTTCGCCATCAAGCTCTATCGTGATTACAGTGATGCGCTGGCGAGGAGAACGTTTGCTTTTTCGATACTCTATTTGTCACTCCTGTTTGCCGCGCTGCTCATCGATCATTACGCCGCGCTGGTACTGCAATGAAACTTCTTCACGGTGCGCTTGCCGCCTTGCTAGTGGCGCTTTTGCTGGCCGCCTGCGAAAGCAAGCCGGTATTCAATTCTCTTGACGTTGCCGGCATTCAAGGCTACGGCAGCGATTTCCGGTTGATCGACCACACCGGAAAGCCGCGCACCATGGCGGATTTTCGCGGCAAGGTCGTGGTGATGTTTTTTGGCTATACGCAATGCCCGGATGTGTGTCCCACCACATTGTCGGATATGCGTCAGGTGATGGAAAAACTGGGGAAAGATGCGGCGCACATGCAGGTGCTGTTCGTGACGGTGGACCCAAAGCGCGATACGCAAGAATTGCTTTCGAAGTATGTGCCCGCGTTCAATCCAACATTTATCGGGCTGTACGGAGATCAAGCGGCGACCGACAAAGTCGCCAAGGATTTCAAAATCGTGCATCAGATTCAGGAGGGCAAGACGCCCGAAAGTTACACGATTGCACACACCGCGGCATCGCTGGTCTTCGATCCAAAGGGGCAGCTTCGGCTCTTTGTCAGTTATGGCATGGATGTCAACAAGCTGACCGCGGATATCAAGCTTCTGATGAAAGGAACTACCTAATGGCGATTCAGCGTTTTCACGTCGGTGCGCGGTTGTCGGAAATGGCGATCCACAATGGCACTATTTATCTGGCGGGTCAGGTTGCGGGCGATCCTTCGCAGGACATTACGGGACAAACCCGGCAAGTTCTGGCGGCCATCGACAAGTTGCTAGCGGAAGCCGGCAGTGACAAAACAAACATACTGTCGACGACAATTTATATCACCGACATGGACGATTTTCCCGCGATGAACGCCATATGGGATACATGGGTTGTTCCCGGTGCGACACCGCCGCGCGCAACCGTCAAGGCGCAACTCGCCAAGCCGGCTTACAAGGTCGAGATTCAGGTTATCGCGGCTCAGCCTTGATCAGCATCAGCCGGTTAACGGGAGGCGGAAAGCGCCGCGTTGTTGGCCTGGCCCACAATCGATGCCGTTGCCATCAGGTCATCCAATAATGCCATGGAGGCCTTGCCGGAGACTTTGTAGGGATCAAGCGACGCACATTCCGAGTACTTGAGCAGCAGCGACGGATTGATGCGCTCGAGGTTCACCAGACCCATGGACCAGCAGGCGAATTTTCGTTCGCTGATTTCTTCATAGGAAAGTACCACCACGTCTTTGTGGCGGGTATCAGCGGAGATATGGTTGTAGAGCGCGTTGACCTGCATGCGTCCGCCCTCCAGCGCCTGCAGGAAAATGCGTCCACTTGAGCAGAGGACGCCGGTGATGCCGCTCTCCGGATTATTGACCTTGGACTGCGACAGGATCTTGTGCAGTTCTTCCTGCGAGACATCGTCGGTTGCCCGGCTTGCATACAACAAACGCACCAGCATGTTGTTCTCCATTTTCCAGGTAATGAATTAATCATTCTTCTTGCTGAGCAGTGACAAGAACTCGCGCCGCAGATTGGGGTCCTTGAGGAACGAGCCGCGCATCATGCTATTGGTCATGCGCGAGTCGGCATCTTTCACGCCACGCCAGTGCATGCAAAAGTGGTCCGCCTCGATCACAATCGCCAGGCCATCCGGCTTGACCTTGTCTTGCAGAATATTGGCAAGCTGGGATACCGCCTCTTCCTGAATCTGTGGCCGGCTCATCACCCAGTCACAGATGCGCGCGTATTTGGACAGGCCGATCAGATTGGAATGTCCGTTGGGCATGATGCCAATCCACACTTTGCCGATAATGGGGCAAAGGTGATGCGAACAGGCGCTGCGCACGGTGATGGGGCCGACGATCATTAGTTCATTGAGTTGCTCGACATTCGGAAACTCGGTCACGGCGGGCATCGGCTGATAACGGCCCTTGAAGACTTCGGTCAGATACATCTTCGCCACCCGGCGGGCGGTTTCCTGGGTGTTGTGATCGCTTTCGGTGTCAATGACCAAACTCTTCAGCACTTCGGCCATTTTTGCCTCGACCTCGGCATGAAGCGCATCGACTTCGCCTTCCTTAAGATAGGCGGAAATATTGTCATTGGCGTGATAGCGTTGGTTGGCGCGTATCAGGCGCGAGCGAATGCGCGTCGATACGGGATGAATGCTGTCGTCCTCGTCACTTCGAAACAAAGGGGTGGGAATGGTGGACATGTTGTTCCTTTTGGCATTGAGCGGTGTCGCGGCCATCTCTGATATCAGTTTAGTCGCCATGGGTTAAGTCCGCCAGCGCTGCGTCAGTCCACCAAACACGAAGGGCCGCGATGTTTCCACATGGCGGCCCTCGCAATTGGCATGGATGAATCAGCGGAGCGTGTCGTAGTCCTTCAACGCGAGCTTCATCTTTTGCATCGCCTTTGCTTCAATTTGACGGATACGCTCGGCGGAAACACCGAATTCGTCGGCGAGTTCGTGCAATGTCTTCTCTTCACCCTCATTGAGCCAGCGTGTCTGGATGATCCGACGGCTGCGATCATCGAGACTTTCCAGTGCGGCATGCATGCCATCGGTCGCGGCAGCCTGCTTTTGCATTACCACGAGCTGTTCGGAAGGATCAACGGTGGCATCCTGAAGATACGCAATCGGGCTGACCCAGTTGCTTTCTTCATCATCGTTGCCAGGTTCAAGTGAAATTTCCTGACCGGACAAACGTTTTTCCATCTCGGTGACGTCGGTCTCTTTCACGTTCAGCACCCGCGCGACTTCCTTGACCTCTTTCGGCGAAAGCGTGCCGAAATTGGGCTTCATGCTGCGCAGGTTGAAAAACAGTTTGCGTTGCGCTTTGGTGGTCGCTACTTTCACGATGCGCCAGTTTTTCAGAATGTACTCGTGAATTTCAGCCTTGATCCAGTGCACCGCGAACGACACCAGGCGCACGCCGCGATCCGGGTCGAAGCGCTTCACGGCCTTCATCAGCCCGATGTTGCCTTCCTGGATCAGGTCCGCGTGCGGCAAGCCGTAGCCGGTGTAATTGCGTGCGATGGAAACGACCAGGCGCAAATGCGACATCACCATCTCGGAGGCAGCCGATAAATCCCCGCGCGTTGCCAGCGCGACGCCGAGCTCATGCTCGCGTTCCGGCGTGAGCAGGGGAATGCGATTGACGGTGGAAATGTAGTTCTCAATACTTCCGACCGAAAGCACGGGCAAATTCATCGTCATTGTTGCAGTGTTCATCAGATCCTCCACCAATCCCGAGTATACGGGTCAAGTTAATTTTAGCACTCCTGATCTCAGAGTGCCAATGCGAAAAAAGGTTCCAATGCTCCCGTCTCGGCGAGCAGGGAATTCGCAAGAATTCTTTTAACTTATTGAATAGTATTGATTTTTATAAAAACTCAACGTGCCCTTCTTAAACGCCATAAATATGGGGCTGAAAAGACAAATTCCAAACACAAGCACTGGCGCGGCCTTCTGGCCAATAATCCCTGAAAAGGCGCGTCAGTATTAGACTTTACCGAATTTTTGTAACCTGCTGCGCAAGAAGAATGTGCCCGCATTTCGGCGACCACCGCACAACCCCGCTTCCTCCACGCCGCCGGCGCATTGGCGTTCGGGGGCATCATTCGCATGGTGTCGCTACCGGGAAGTCGCTCCCGTCGTGCCGCGCGAGCGGTATAGTGAAGCACCAAATTGCGCACTGGCCTGCTCGGTCGAGCAAGCCATTGGAAATCGATTCTGAGGCGGCCACGCGGAAAAATAGCGCCCTACAAAAATAAGCGGAGATATTCATGATTCTTCTCAATCCACAACACCTCGCTCGCCATTATCCCGATCAACGCTCCCGCGAAATCATGGAGAAAACCGTCGCGTTCTTTGAAAAACGCGGGCTGACCAAATTAAAGGCGGATTTTCATGCCGCCACCTGGTACGACGATTTCCTGAATTTCGTGAAGGACGAACGCATCTTCGCCTCAATGATGACGCCCGCCGAGCAAGGCGCTGAGGGTGAACAGGCCGTGTGGGATACGTGGCGGGTATGTGGCTTTGCCGAGATTCTGGGGTTCTACGGGCTTCCCTACTGGTATGCGTATCAGGTCTCGGTGCTCGGCATTGGCCCGATCTGGATGAGCAAGAACAAGGTCGCGCAGGCAAAGGCCAAGCGATTGCTCGACGAAGGCAATATCTTTGCCTTTGGCCTTTCCGAAAAAGAACATGGCGCCGATATCTATTCCTCCGACATGATTGTCACGCCGGTCGGCGACGGCACCTATACCGCCACGGGCGGCAAGTATTACATCGGCAACGGCAACAAGGCCCGCATGGTTTCTACATTCGGCAAGATGGCCGGTAGCGGCGAGTATGTTTTCTTCGTCGCCGATTCGCAGCACCCGAAGTATGAGCTCATCAAAAACGTCGTCCATAGCCAGAACTACGTCGCCGAGTACCGCTTGAATGCGTATCCCTTGGGCGAAGATGACATCCTGCACCGCGGTGACGACGCCTGGAACGCCGCGCTCAACACGGTCAATCTGGGCAAGTACAACCTGGGCTGGGCCTCCATCGGGATCTGTACGCACGCCTTCTATGAGGCCTTCGATCACGCCGCCAATCGCCGCTTGTACAACATGACAGTGACCGATTTTCCCCACGTGCGGCAACTTTTTACCGATGCCTATGCGCGCCTTGTCGCCATGAAGCTGTTCGCGTTGCGGGCAGCCGATTACATGAAATCCGCCTCGGCGGAAGACCGGCGCTACCTGCTGTTCAATCCGATCGTCAAAATGAAAGTCACCACGCAGGGCGAGGAAGTCATCAATCTTCTCTGGGATGTCATCGCCGCCAAAGGGTTCGAGAAAGACCAGTACTTTGCGATGGCCGCCGTTGAAATACGCGGCCTGCCCAAGCTCGAAGGCACGGTGCACGTCAACATGGCCCTGATCATCAAGTTCATGGCGAACTATTTCTTTTCCCCTGCCGCGTATCCGGAAATACCGAAACGCGACGATGGCGCAAACGACAGCTTCATGTTTGATCAAGGTCCCACAAAGGGGCTGGGCGGCATCAAGTTCCACGATTACCGGATCGCGTATGACAGCGTTGAATTGGCCAATCTGACCGTCTTCAAGGAACAGATCGCGCTGTTCAAGGAAATGTCGATGCAGGCGCCACCGACAAAGGAACAGGCCAAGGACATCGACTTCCTGCTCACCGCAGGCGAAATGTTCACGCTCGTCGTATATGGCCAGCTGATCCTGGAAAACGCGAAAATTTATGGCGTCGAAAGTGAGTTGCTCGACCAGATATTCGATTTCATGGTGCGCGACTTTTCCAAGTTCGCCTTGCAGCTTTACTCGAAGCCCAGCAGCACCGAGGCGCAGATGGCGCACTGCATGAAGATGATCAAGAAGCCCGTCGTCAACAACGCGCGCTACGAAAAGGTATGGTCCGCGCATGTCGGCAAGATGAAAGCGCAATACAAGATGCCCGATTAGCCGGGCGTCCGATAGAGCACTAGCATTGGCGGGCATTTCGGGGCCCTTTATGCCTGAAAGGCCCGCCAAATGGCGATCTGCGCGTCAATGTGCTGGGAAATTCATCATTCAATTGCGGATACGATAGTGACGCTGCCCAGCGTCGCGATCACACGACGTCTGCGAAATATTCGACCACGGCCCATTTGATTTTCGATGACGCATCCCAGACCACCGAATGAAAAACCGGATCCCGTACAAATAAGCTTCTTTCGTAGGCAGGCTGTAATGCAATTCGCGAACTCGCTCCCGCACCTGCTCCAGAGTTTTTGTCGATTGCCGCGAGCGAAGGACGTTGCTAGACTGCCGCTTGTTAACGACGTACGGTCGAAATGCAGAATTTGCGTGACTGACGGAAATCGGGAAAGTGTTATGGCCGTACATAGATACGGCTTACGGGCGGAAGCAGTTGATTGCAAGTGTATTTTCCGCATTTTTTTGGGAATGATAGGGAGCAGCGCGGAACGGTATGCGGACGCGGTGCTCCCTAGATTGAGCAACAATGGAGACCCAAAGCGTCACTGTGGTCTGGTGGTTCTTGCTGATGCCGGTGGCGGCATATTTATTGGTCATTGAGCTTTGCTTGGCTTGCCGGGCGGTTGAACGGTATTGACCTGAGAAGCACGGTTCGCACAGCCTCGGCGCTACCAATGCAGGTCGCGTGCTAGGCCGCCCATGGTTCGTTTTCGTTTTCGCCCTCGACGTGGCAAAGGGATGGGGGCCCGTGTTTATTGTTGATCGGGCGCTTGGCTCCGGCGGCGACACGTTACTTATTTTGTTCGTCGGTGCGTCGGCGGTTCTCGGCCACGTATTCACTTGCTTCCACCGGTTTAGGGGCGGTAAGGCAGTGGCGACATCACTTGGTGTGCTGATCGCATTATTGCCATTGGTTGCTGCCATCAGCTTTGCGCTCTGGCTGGTAGTTTTGGTGGCTCAGTGGGCCGTGCCTGGCCGTAGCCGCAGCGATTCTGTCGGTCCGGCCTCAGTGGTCGCCGCTGTCGCAGCGCCCATCATCCACCTTGGGGTCGCCGAGAGTCCGTGGGACAGTCCAGCGCTGCCGTTCACGGTCTTCGTCTTTCTTCTCTCGATATTGGTCGTGCTAAAGCATCGAAGCAATATCGCCAAGCTGCTCGGGCGGACTTAGTTTCAACCTTCAAGTACAACACACATAGTGAATAAACCGCCTAACAATTCGGTCAAACGGACAGCCGTAAGCTTCGCTATGGGTTCCTCGCCTGCGGCTCGGCTGCCGCTTACCTCAAACGTCAGTCGTCAGCATTTGCCATATGCATACATAATATATACAATGGCTCATGCGGTTTCAATTTGATCCAACCAAGGCAGCATCGAACCTCAAGAAACACGGCGTCTCATTGCCCGATGCTGAAGGTGTTCGCCGATCCGCTTGCTGCACCGCGCTGATCCGGACTCTGAGGGCGAAGAACGATTTATCGCCTTGGGCCTCGGTAACGCCGGGCACGTGTTGGTTATGAACTACACGTTACGAGGCAATGAGATTCGTCCCATTTCCGCGCGACGTGCCACCCGCCGAGAGGTGAAAGCATATGCGAGCTGAATACGACTTTTCAAAGGCAGAGCGGAAAGCGCTCATTCCCAGTAAAGGCAAGACACGAATTTCAATCTTCATCGATAACGCAGTGCTTGACGCGTTTCGCTCGAAGGCTGAAAACGCTGGGGTTGGCTATCAAACGATGATGAACGACGCGTTGAAACAATTTCTTTCTGAGTCGGGTCGTCCATTACCGAGACATCGCTTCGTCAGATACTGCAAGAGGTGTTGCCTACTTCTCAAAAACGGCTCACAACTCGTTCAGCGGGGACGCCGCAAAAGCGCGCCGCCCGTTAGCTCGGACGTCAGTCGTCTCAAACACGGACCACGCGGAGGAGCGCAATGACAATCGACACACTTTCCACTTGGCATGAGCTGGTGGAATCACGAAACGCGAAGGGCCTCACCACGCTGCTCGCTGACGATGTCGTCTTCCACTCGCCCGTCGTCCATACGCCGCAGGTCGGAAAGGCAATCACCGTTCAGTACCTTTCTGCCGCGTTCCACGTGTTTTTCAACGAGTCCTTCAAGTACATCAGAGAAGTTGTCGGTCCTGCCGATGCCGTGCTGGAGTTCCAGGTAGAAATTGATGGCATCACCGTCAACGGTGTTGACATGCTCAAGTGGGACGGCGACGGAAGAATCGTTGATTTCAAGGTGCTGATTCGGCCACTCAAGGCAATTAATTTGATCCATCAAAAGATGGCGGCAATGCTTCAAGCCAGGCAGTGAGGAAGATCCAGACGCCTAGCCCTTCCGTCGAGAGAACGTCATAAGCAACTTCGCTTGCTTGCGGCCGCGCCAAAGGTCAAATGTTGAGGCTGTTGGAAACCTTGAAATGCCAAAATCACCAGGAATTAAATCAATGCGTTGCGAAGCATTTTTTCTGGACAAAAGACTTTTCCTGCAGTCTCGTTAGGCATGAATGGAAACATACGCCGCCAGACTCTTGAAACTAGTGGTCGACAAGTGCCAAAAGGGCCCTTTCAGCGAAATTCGATTCATCTCGGGGATGAGCCCCGCCTTCGTAGACAAGGAGGGCCCTCATTTTCTCGAATTCGCATACCTGTCCAGGGAACTGGTCAGCGAGATTCATCTGTTGTGCCTTTTGCTGGCGGATGAGACGGTGCCGGATTCCGAAGCGTCGAGCACGTACACCTTCGCATTGCGGCGCCTGGGTCGAGTTCTATGCAAATACCAACGTCGTGGCAACGTCGCGAGCCTAATCCTGGTGCGCGACGCGGATGCCAGCCGAAACTGTCGAGGCGATCCGCCCGACAAAGCGCCCTTCGCTCCGAGCCGAGGCGAAGCCGGATTTGAAGCGGAAGCGGGATTGATGCTTACACGTGGCTAAAGACTGCTCGCTCCGGTCGTGGGCCGTGCCAATAGTGGTGCGCCCCAAATTTTGGGCGTTAGATGCTATCTGGAGCTGCGAGCCATGAGATTGTTGATCCCTATTACTTTCCTTCTGATGGCTATCGCGGCATGCACTTCTGTTTGGTTCGTGAGCGTACTCAAGCCGACCAGTATCGGTGCGTTCGTGTTTTTCGCCGCCTGGCTAATTTCTCCTTACGCAATGATGAGTGCGGCGCTGAGTTTTTTGCGGCCGAGAGGCAAACCATCTTTTCATTGGTATGTTGTCGCAGGCATAGTTTCCATTGGTGGCGTTCTCTTTCTGGCGGACGTCATTCTTTGGCACCCCGATGCGCAGGGCGCGATTGCCGTGTTGATGACGCCAATACTCCAGGGTGGCGCGTTGATTCTTCTGTTACCTGTTGTCTGGTGGGCGACGCGAAACTCGCGCCGGTAACCCGTCAATCGGGCGGATAGTTTCCGGCCTACGGCGCCCTGTGGCCGCGCATGTCCATTGCAAGGCGTCACATACTTAAGTTTCGATCCATCAACGCAGTACGGAGATTCATATGCGATCTGTCACCCTCTTCCTGTTCCTCATGCTCCCGGCAATCGCACTGTCCGCAGGCCGCGCAACGGATCCGGCGGTGCAAAAACTGCGAGACGACGCAAGTGCCACTTCTTCAAGGCACTAACGGGTCTGGCCGCCTCGAATTCGCGCAACGGGACTTTCCAGCCGCGGAAAAGGGCTTTGGCGATAGAGAGTTCGGCTGCTGATCAGAGGCTACGCGCGGACTTCGCCTCAGCAGGGCGTCCTCAACGCCAGACGGGGAGGGGTTACAAGCAGTAAATCTGGCCCAAAACTCCAGCACTGGCGCGCCTCAACAAGCATTTATCGCCTGGAAGCCGCGCCAGTGCTGGAGTTTCGGCGGGATTTGGATCCGCATGCGGATCGCATGCGAGATGGCCGCCGCATGCAGGGGGCAGTGCGACGCGCAAGGCTCGCTGTGTATTCGCTAGCGGCGCGTTCGGCGCAAATACAGCCACACCGAGAGAAATGAGCCCAGCCAACCCATTGCCGCCGACATCAGGACGACGCCCGTGGCCTGCTCGAGCGTGGGTGACTGTAGCGCGAATTCGGAGCCGTACGATGCCGTCAGGGCGTGCACCTCAGTGCCCGCCCACACGATGAAACCCATCACAACCGCGACCGCCACCAATCCCGCGAACAGGCCTTGCAGCGCGCCAAAGTAGAGAAATGGACGCCGGATAAATCGACGCGTCGCACCGATCAACTGGCTGACTTCGATCTCATCTTTTTGGGTGAGTATCTGAAGGCGAATGGTATTGCCCGTTACAAAAACGACCGCCAGGGCAAGTATCAATCCGAGCAACATCATCAGCCGTTCGGCGAACGAGGCAAAGCGTTTCAGTTTTTGCGCCCACTCGAAATCCATCACGACGTGCTCGACCTTGGGCATGACGGATATCTCGCGCCGCATTTCCGCCAGCGCTTCCGGCTCGCTGGACTTTGGCTGGATGCTGAACGCGTGCGGCAACGGATTGGTTTCGAGATTGGTGAGCAGCTCGGCAAAACTGGCAATGCGTTTCATTTCCGCCAGCGCGGCGTCCCGCGAGATAAAGCGGACGGAACGCACGTTTGGGCCAGCTCGGAGCCGTTGTTCCACGTCGCGCGCGTTGGCTTCCGTG
Source organism: Betaproteobacteria bacterium (assembly GCA_016720925.1). Lineage (NCBI taxonomy): Bacteria > Pseudomonadati > Pseudomonadota > Betaproteobacteria > Betaproteobacteria bacterium. Next base: position 52,353 of record JADKJR010000001.1, read on the forward strand.
GCCCCAAGGACAAGATAGACATTCACATTGGGGTCGGTGTTGACGCGGCTGGCGGCGGCGGTGACATTGGTGAATACGGTGTACAGGCCCAGCGGCAGCGTGATGGCAATGGCGATGACGAATACCGACAACAGGGTGCCGATCGGATGCGAAATCAAGCGCTTCACGGCGCGTTCGCAGGCATGCGCATGCGCGATGATCCAGGCGTTCATGACGCCAGCTTTCCCGCATCCAGCAAGATGCGCCGGCAATCGAGTCGCGCGAGCCCAAGTTCATCGTGCGTTGAAAGCAACACGGTGACGCCGACCTGATTGAATGACTTGAAAAGATCGATGATGGTTTCCGCATAGTCATGATCAAGGTTGCCGGTCGGTTCATCGGCAATCAGGATTGAGGGCCGGTTGACGATGGCGCGGGCAATACACAGACGCTGTTGTTCGCCGCCGGAAAGTGTGATCGGATTGGATTTTTCGCGATTGAGCAGGCTCACTTTGTCCAGTGCCGCGCGCACCCGCTTGCCAATCTCGACGCGCGGAAATGCGGCGATGGAAAGCGGCAGCGCGACGTTTTCAAACACGCTGCGGTCGAACAACAATTTGTGATCCTGGAATACCAGGCCAAGGCTTCGACGCATGACGGCAAGTCCGGCATCCCGCAGTTGGCTGACATTCTGGCCGTTCACCATCACGCTTCCCTGCGATGCGTATTCAATCCCCGCCACCAGTTTCAGCAATGTGGATTTTCCCGCGCCTGAGCGGCCGGTCACGGCGACCATTTCGCCTTTTTCGATCGTGAGTGAAATTCCCTTCAGGGCCTCAAACCCGTTCGGATAGCGCTTGACCGTGTTCGAAAAAGAAATCATTTGAACAGGGCGCCGACGAATTCATCCGCGCGAAACGGCTGCAGATCATCGATGCCCTCGCCAACACCGATAAACCGTACCGGGATCGGACGCGACGCGCGCTCGGCGGCGAGTGCGGCGATCATGCCGCCTTTCGCGGTTCCATCCAGCTTTGTCACCACGAGGCCCGTAAGCTGCAATGCGTCGTCGAAGGCTTTTACTTGCTGCAATGCGTTTTGCCCGGTATTGGCATCCAGTACCAGCAATGACTCGTGTGGAGCACTCGGGATCAGCTTTGGCGATAACTCGCTTCACTTTCCGGATTTCTTCCATCAAATGTAATTGCGTGGGCAATCGCCCGGCGGTGTCGGCGATGATGATATCGATTCCCCGCGCCTTGGCCGACTGGATCGCGTCAAAAATGACCGCCGCGGCATCGCCGCCTTCCTGTGCCACAACGCTGATGTTGTTGCGCTCGCCCCAGGCCAGCAACTGTTCGCGGGCGGCAGCGCGAAAAGTGTCACCCGCCGCCAGCAGGACGCTCTTGCCCTCCGCCTGAAAATATTTCGCGAGTTTGCCAATGGTGGTGGTCTTTCCCGCGCCGTTGACACCGGTGATCATGATGACAAACGGTTTCGCGATGGTTGTGTCAAGCGCGGCTTCAAGTGGTCGCACGAGCCTGACCAGCGCCCTTTCGAATTCGGCTTTCAGTACTGCGCCGTCAGTAATCTTCTTTGCTTTGGCCGCCTGCCGTAAATCGCCAATAAGTTGACTGGCGGCGCGTACACCGACATCGGCGCTGATCAGGGCGCTTTCCAGTTCCTCAAACAGCGACTCGTCCACCTGGCTGTGACGCGAAAACAGGTCGGCAACATCAGTATTCAGCACCGCGCGGGTCTTGGACAGACCCGATTTGAGCCGCGATAGCCAGCCCGACTGTTTTTCGCTGTCCGGCGTTGGCTTGGGAGTTGGCTGACTTTTTGAACCGAAAATGCTGAACAAGTGAAAACTCTGGGAGAATTTGAGGATGACTCTGCATTTTAAGCCAAGCCATGGGCGCAAACCGGACAAGCGCAAGCCGAATGATGCGAACCGTATTCGCATTATTGGCGGTGAGTGGCGCAGTCGCGTGATCGAATTTCCCGACGCCGAAGGTTTGCGCCCGACGGCGAACCGGGTGCGCGAAACGCTTTTCAACTGGCTGGGCCAGACACTGCACGGCAAGCGTTGTCTCGATCTTTTCTCCGGCAGTGGTGCGCTCGGTTTTGAGGCGGCCTCACGAGGCGCTTCCGAGGTGGTAATGGTTGAGAACAATCGCGTCGCAATACTGGCGCTGAAAAAAAACCAGGAGAAGCTGGGTGCGTTGCAGTGCCATGTAATTCCGCAAGGCGCATCGGAATTCCTGGCGAGGAATCAGGGGAAGTTCGACATCGTTTTCCTGGATCCCCCATTTGATTCCGGCCTGATGGCGGCCTTGCTGGGAAAGCTTGAAGTGCATCTTTCCGAACGGGCAGTCGTTTATGCGGAATGGGGCGAGTCGATCGCGGGCGTGCTATCGGCCATCCCGGCCTGCACATGGCAACTCGTCAAACACGGCAAAGCCGGTGCTGTACACTTTGGTTTACTGTCCATCGTCAAAGGCGCCCCATGATCAGAGCGGTTTATCCCGGAACGTTCGACCCCCTCACCAACGGACATGAGGATCTGGTTGCGCGTGCGGCCAAGATATTTGGTGAAGTGGTCGTCGGTGTCGCCCACAGCCCGGGGAAGCGGCCTTTTTTCACATTGGAGGAGCGGGTTGGCCTTGCAAGGGAAATACTCGCCCATTATCCAAACGTGCGTGTGATGGGCTTTTCAGGATTGCTATCAGAGTTTCTGAAAAACCAGGATGCGAGCGTTATTTTGCGCGGACTTCGCGCGGTCTCTGATTTCGAGTACGAGTTTCAAATGGCCGGCATGAACCGGCGGCTGCTACCCGGTGTCGAAACCATGTTCCTGACACCGTCCGACAAATACATGTTCATCTCAGCGACCATCGTCCGCGAAATCGCGACGCTGGGTGGTGATGTGAGTGAATTTGTGCACCCGCTGACCGCCAGGGCGCTGCAAGGCAAGGTCGGGAATTAGGTCGTGGCGCTAAAGATCACTGACCAGTGCATCAATTGCGATGTATGCGAGCCGGAGTGTCCAAACGAGGCCATTTCGCAGGGCACCGAGATCTATGAAATTGATCCCCTGAAATGTACCGAATGCGTCGGACATTTCGATACACCGCAGTGCCGTGAAGTGTGCCCGGTGGATTGCATTCCGCTGGATGCCGATCATGTTGAGACAAAAGACCAGCTCCTCGCAAAATTCATCAAACTCACGCAACAAAAGGCGGCTTAACCCTTTTGGTCCGCCGCGTCCTGGGCACGGCTTTTTCCCGTGAAACGCTCAAGTCCCGCGCGGGCGTCGGCCAGTGCAGCGTGCTTGCGTTTTGCGACGTCGAGATGTGCCTGGATCTCGGCAATCCTTTCGGCCAGATCGAGTTCCGCCGACTTGAATTTTTCCACATTTGCCGAGTGCCCAAGGGTCTGATTCTTTAGCGCTTCCAGGGGCCTTTCGACCGAAACATACAAGCCGCGCACCCATGTCGCGGATTCGCGGCTGGCGATCTCGAATATGTGCAACACGCGGCTAGCGATCAGTTCATCGAACTGCTCGGCGAGAGCGCTGCCACGTCGCAGAAGGAGATTGCTGGTCTTGGTGAACTCGGCCTCCGCCTTGTCCTGCGCCTTCTGCAATTCAGAGTAGAAGCGCTGGGTGGCAAAAGGATGAACGTCATAAAGCATCAAATGAAAATCCTGGCGCATGCGCTCGCCAATTCGACTGTACAGACTGCGAACTTCATCGATCTTGGATTCCAGCGCAACCAGCTTTGCGCGGGTGACGGAGAAGTACTGCTTGATAATGTCGTACGTTTTGCCAGGCGACACATTTGATACAAGTGCCCGCCGCGTGCTGGCTGCGTCCAGCTTGGCGGACGTCACGTCGACAATCGTCGACAAATTTTCCGCCAGCATCGAATGCACACTCTTGATGCTCTTCAGTTCGCGCATTGCCGCTTCAAGGTGGTCGTGTTTCAAATTCGTTTGTGAACTGACCGACGCCGCAAGCTTTTCATTCTTTTCGCGCAGGAGGGAAAGGTTTTGCAGGTTCTCGAGCGTCTCGAAACGATCACTGTCGAGCGTTTCCTGCGCTGTTTCGAGCGCAGCCGAAAGCATGGCCACGATATCGGAATACATTCCCACCTGACGGTCCCTGGGCAGATTCGTTGCCAGACCACGCTCAAGTTGATACAGACGACTGCGGATGGCCATGTCGGTATCGTTGGCGAGCTTTCCATGAAGCGCCAGGCGCGCGGAAACAGGAATGACGCGAATTGGATCGATGCGCAGCAGGTCCGCCACATCGCGAACGCGGTGATCGAGTTCGAGCAGCCGGGCATGGTTGGCCTCAACCGGTCCAAGGGTTTCGTCAATCCTGAGCTCGTCGATCTTGTTCAGGACAATAATCCGCAATTGTGTTGACCCTTCCTTTTCGCGATCGCGAAAATGGCGCGCATTGCCAAGGTGATCGCGCCAGATTTCGAGGTCAGGCTTCGTCACACCCGCAGTAACGTCCAGTACAAGAATCAGCGCATCGGCGCTGGGGACGCGCTGGCGAGCCAGCTCCGGCTCCGAAATGAGTGCCGCAAGACCCGGCGTATCGATGATCACCAGGCCGGCATCGAGCAACGGGTGTGGGTAATTGATGATCGCATGGCGCCACCGTGGGACATCCACCAGGGTCGCGTTGTTGTCCCCGGCGGGAACCGCGACGCCTTCGCCGTGCAGGCCCCACGCAACCGCGTCCGACAGGGAAATACGCTTGGTTTCCGACAGCGCCGCTAACGCCCGCGCGGTCGAATCCGGACTGTCCGCATCGAAAGGGACCGAGTGCCACAGGTCATTGTCTTTTAGCAGGTCGTCAAAGCGCTTGGGACTTTCGCGGGTCTCGATGGGTAGCAGCCTCACGCTGGTTTGCATGTCGCGATCAAATCGCAGCTCCGTTACGCAGCGCGTTCCTTTGCCGGGTCCCGAAGGCAGGAGCTGGCGCCCGAGGTCGGTGAAGAAAAGGCTATTGATTAACTCGGATTTTCCTCGCGCAACTTCGGCGATAAACGCGACGGTCACTTTCTGACTGGCAACTTGCGCGAGTGCACCGCTCAATGCCGCCTCCGTGTCCTGCGTCAGAAAGTCATGCATGCGCAGGAAATCGGTCACGGCGACGATTTGGGATGAAAGCCGCGCCCGCCACGACTGCAATTCGGCAAGTCTTTCAGTGATGGCGTGCATATGATCCACGATGATCGAGATTGGCGCCGGGCTGGGTCAGTCCACTGCGGAAAACCCTGCCTGCAGGTGCAGCCGTTGTGGATGGCGGCGAGACATTTTTCTGCCTGACAATGTGGATAGCCGCGTTGCGCATTCGACTATTCTACGTCTGACAGGCGGGGCAATAATAGGTCGAACGCTGCCCTTGGCGAATCGCGCGTATTGGCGTCTTGCATATGCGGCACGGCTGTCCCTCGCGGTCGTACACAAATGCGTTGACCTGAAAGTAACCTAGCTCCCCGTTGGCCTGCACATAGTCGCGCAAGGAGGAGCCACCCGCGCGGATCGCTTTGGCAAGAGTCTGCTTGACGGCATCAACAAGTCGTTCTGCGCGAGCCATTGAAATCTTTCCCGCCGCGCGTCTGGGGTGAATGCCGGCGAGGAAAAGCGATTCGGAAGCATAAATATTGCCGACGCCGACGACAACGTGACTATTCATAATGAATTCCTTGATGCTTACCGAGCGACCACGCGCAGCACTCCACAGTTGGGTTGCGTTGAACTCTGGTGCAAGCGGTTCGGGCCCCAGCGAGTCCAGCAGAGGGTGTGTGACATTTCTGCCAGGAATCCAAATCATTGCACCAAAACGCCGCGGGTCGGTATAGCGGATTGCGATTCCGCTGTCGAAGTTGAAGTCGACGTGATCGTGTTTTTCAGGCAATTGAAGCGCTGCCACCACTCGCAATGAGCCAGACATGCTCAGGTGACTCAGCACGTAACCGGATCCGCAATCCCAAATGAGATATTTGCCGCGTCGCAAGACGTCCTGCACCGTGCATCCCTTGAGCCGTCTGGCAAAGTCGGCCGGCACCGGCCAGCGCAGCCGCCGGTCGCGGACAACAACCCTGGAAATTCGCTGGCCCAGCACATAAGGGAGCAGGCCGAGACGGGTGGTTTCGACTTCTGGCAGTTCTGGCATGGACTGTTTTTTGTGAATGTCGTCGCGGAAAGCTCGATTGTAGGGGCAGCCCAGGTAATGTTGAAAGTCAGCGAACTTGTGCGCGACATTCCCATCATAGTGATTGTCGCGATGACCCGCTCGCACATCGGGTTACGCGCCAATTGAACATCCGCTCAATGCAGTGGGTTCCTCGCCGCAAGACCCAAGTCAAAAGGCAAGTGAAAATCCGGCGTTATACAGTTACGTGACGGATCAATATCGGATTATGATGATCGGTCGGAAGCGGGAGCGAAATGTCGTTGCGAAGCGAAGGCCATCTGGCGCATTTTGAAGGCAAGGAAATGAAAGAGGAAACAAAGAAGCGCCGTACATCTATATCGGGGATGGCCGGCATGTTTTTGGCGGCCGGCCTGCATTCAAGCGTCGGCTGGGCGCAACCGGTCACGTCTGATCCGTCAAAAAAGCAGGACGCACCCACGGCAAAAGTCGTTTTAGATTCGGGGTTGACCGATCAAATTCTTTATCAGTACCTGATTTCCGAGATTGCCGGTCAGCGCGGGCGCCCTGGACTGGCATTGCGCGGCTTGACCGACCTTGCCCAAAAAACGCGCGATCCCCGGCTTGCGCGGCGCGCGGTGGAAGTCGCATTCCAGTCGCGGGAGCTGGCGTTGGCACTCGATGCAACCACGCTCTGGCTTGAGCTGGAACCGAGTTCACCGGTGGCACGACAGGCGTTGGCGGCGCTTGTCGGCTCGCAGGGTACGCTTGATTCCGCCAAAACCAGTATTGCGGCGCTGCTCGCTCAACCGGGGAAGACGGCGGCTGTTTTGATGCAACTGAATCCACTGCTCGCTCGCTTCGCGGACAAGTCTGCCGTTGCGGAAGCGGTGACAGCTTTATCCGCTCCCCATCTGAAAATGCCCGAGGCGCATTTCTCGATTGCATTGTCGCGGCTTGCGGCAAAGGACAATGTCAGGGCGCTGGTTTCGATTGACGAGGCATTGCAGGGTCGAGCGGATTGGGCGCAGGCAGCCATATTGAAGTCGCACATTCTTCGCGAAAATTCAGAAGAAAAGTCAGTTGAGTATCTGGCGCAATTCCTGGCGACGTATCCAGACGCGAATGATGTTCGCCTCACCTATGCCCGATCGCTCGTCGCCCAGAAAAGCTACTTGACGGCACGCGAACAGTTTCGCATTGCGGCGAAGAAACAGCCCGCCGACGCCGAGATTCCATATGCCATCGGCCTGCTTTCACAGCAGATTGAAGATTTCGCCGACGCGGAGCTTCAGTTCAAGCGCGTGCTGGAGCTCATGCCGCGTGATGTCAACCCGGTTTATTTCAATCTCGGCGCCGTTGCCGAAGGGCAGAAACGTCCGGATGCCGCCCTTGAGTGGTATCGCAAGATTGCCATGGGTGAGTACTTTGTTACCGGGCAGCTCAAGATTTCCCATATTCTTGCCAAGCGCGACGGCATGGACGCAGGACGCAAGCATTTGCACGATGCGCAAGTGACACAAGGTGACTCGCCGGAGATACGCATTCAGTTGATCCTTGCGGAGGCACAATTGCTGCGGGACTCAAAGGCATTGCCGGCAGCGTTCAAGCTGCTGTCGGAAGCGATTGAGAAAAATCCAGGCACTGCCGACCTTTTGTATGACCGTGCCATGGTCGCTGAAAAAATTGACAAGCTTGATGTAATGGAAGCTGATTTGCGGCAAGTGATCGAATTGAAACCTGAACATGCCCACGCATACAACGCATTAGGCTATACGTTTGCCGAACGCAACCATCGGCTCGCGGAGGCATACGAATTGGTGCAGAAAGCGCTAACTTTTGCGCCTGACGATCCATTTATTCAGGATAGCCTGGGATGGGTGCAATTTCGTCTTGGCAAACTGGACGACGCGCTGAAAACACTTAAAGCCGCGTACCAGGTGCGCCGCGATCCGGAAATTGCCGCGCATCTGGGGGAGATACTGTGGGCCAATGGAGATCGCGAAGAGGCATTGAAAATCTGGCGTGCATCGCTACTGGAAAATCCGGATAACGAAATGCTGGTCTCGGTGATGAAGAAATTCAGGCCGTGAGCCAGGAACAGGAGCTCGTTGCGTATATGCGGCGCCTCGAATTTCTTCGGCGCCGTTTTTGTGTGGGCATGCTGCCTGCGATCATCGTGGCGTCGTTGTTACCCGGCTGCGCGGCAATTGATCCAATGCCCGCGACATCGGCGGCACCCGCACTGGCAACAGGCCTGTTGCCAGCCAAGTACTTCACTTTGCGTGGACGCATCAGCGTACGGGTGGGAGACAAAATCGAATCCGCGCAAATCCGCTGGACGAAGACGCCCGACGAGGAGCGCCTGGAAGTGTTTACGCCCTTTGGGAGCCAGGTTGCGGAGCTGGTTAGAAGCGACGGCGGCGGCGTAACGCTAAGGCGAGAACACGAGATCACGACAGCTGAATCGATTGCGGAACTGACCTCCTCCTTGTTGGGTGTGGCGCTGGATATGGATGCGATTGCCATCTGGACGCAAGGTATTGGGCTAAAAGAAAACGAGTCGATCGAGCGACGATTCGGCAACGGGGCGGCGTGGCAGGTAACGGTTGAACGTTTACAAAATCGTGGGATTCACCGGTATGCGTCACGCCTGTCCGCGATAAGTGGTGACACCGTCGTCCGGTTGGTGATTGACGAGTGGCGGTCCGAATGAAGCAACGTGCATTTAGCACATTGGCCCCGGCCAAATTGAATCTTTTCTTGCACGTTGTCGGGCGGCGCGCTGACGGCTATCACCTGCTTCAATCGGCGTTCACCTTGCTCGATTTTGGAGACACGCTGCAATTCGATCCGCGTGAAGACGGTCTGATTCGCCGCGTTTCCATGCTTCCTGGCGTCGCGGAAGACGAGGATTTGGTTGTTCGTGCGGCAAGATTGCTCCAGCGCGAGTCAGGCACCCGCTTCGGCGCGGATATATCCGTCAAGAAGCTGATCCCCATGGGCGGTGGGCTCGGTGGAGGCAGTTCTAATGCCGCCTCAACACTTTTGGCGTTGAACCAGCTTTGGCGCTTGAACTTGCCTCGCAAGCGTTTGCAGGATATGGCGTTATCGCTTGGGGCGGATGTGCCGTTCTTTGTCTTTGGACGCAACGCCTGGGTAGAGGGTATTGGCGAATCACTGCAGGCGTTGGAATTACCGGTGTGGTGGTACGTCGTTTTGACACCGAATACGCAGGTACCGACCTCTTTTGTCTTTGGCCGTCCGGAATTGACAAGAAACACGATTCCGCTCAAAATAGCGGACTTTTCGGCGAGTGGGCTTGCGGATATGCGTAATGATCTGCAACCCATTGTTATGAAAGCATTTCCAGCAGTTTCAACCAGTGTTCAGGCACTGGCGGCGGTCAGCCAAAAATCGATTTTTGGCGCCCGCATGACAGGTTCAGGGGCGTGTGTGTTTGCCGCTTTCGAACGGGAGTTGGATGCGAGGGACGCGTTTCAGCAGTTGCAGCCGGAATACCAAGGATTTGTTGCGCAGGGATTGAGGAAGCATCCACTGGGTGACTAATGTTTTTGGGGAGTCGCCAAGTGGTAAGGCACCGGATTTTGATTCCGGCATTCGTAGGTTCGATCCCTACCTCCCCAGCCAGTACACACTTGTCGTGGCGGTCGACGATGTAATTCGATCAGGGTTTGGCCGAAACGATTCGTGTAGTGACCTTTGTTCCAATCGTGAGGATGAGGCGCTACCGTGGCTTTAGACAATTTAACGATTTTTACCGGCAGTGCGAATCCGAAGCTCGCGAAAGAGGTCGCGCGCCAAATGGGCGCGCAACTGGGCCGGGCCAAAATTGGCAAGTTCAGTGATGGCGAGGTAATGGTCGAAATCATGGAGAACGTTCGTGGCAAGGACGTTTTCATATTGCAATCAACTTGTGCGCCGACCAACGACCACTTGATGGAAATCATGGTGATGGCCGATGCCTTGAAGCGCGCCTCGGCGGCACGAATTACCGCCGCGATGCCGTATTTTGGATATGCCAGGCAGGACCGGCGTCCGCGCAGTGCGCGGGTCGCGATTACGGCCAAAGTCGTGGCGAACATGTTGGTGGGTGTCGGTGTTGACCGCGTGTTGACCATGGATCTGCATGCGGACCAGATCCAGGGATTCTTCGATATTCCGGTCGATAATATTTATGCGACGCCGATATTGCTGGGGGACATCTGGAAGCTCGATTATCCGGATCTCATCGTGGTGTCGCCGGATGTGGGCGGTGTGGTGCGGGCAAGAGCCATTGCCAAGCAGTTGGACGCGGAACTGGCGATTATCGACAAACGGCGCCCACGGGCAAACGTGTCGATGGTGATGAATATCATCGGAGATGTGGAAGGGCGCTCATGCGTCATCATGGACGACATTGTGGATACGGCCGGTACATTGACCGAGGCGGCGAAAGCCCTGAAGGAGCGCGGCGCGGCGCGGGTCATTTCCTACTGTACGCACCCGGTGCTGTCGGGTCCGGCCATTGATCGTATCGAGAATTCGGTGATCGATGAGCTGGTGGTGACGGATACGATCCCGTTGAAGCCGGAAGCGCTTGCATGCAAGAAGATCAGGCAGATTGGCACGGCGGAGTTGATTGCCGAGACGATTAGAAGGATTACAGAGGGCAGCTCGGTAAGTTCTCTGTTTACGGAGTAGGTATGTGTGTCATCGGATTCCCGCACATGGGGGAGTCCTTGGGCACTTTTGAAACAAACCATCTGGTCGCGGGTGGTTTATGACTTGGAGTACAACATGAAAATCGCAATCAAAGCAGAAACGCGCAAAGTACAGGGCACGGGTGCGAGCCGCCGCCTGCGTCGCGCGGACAAGGTGCCGGGAATCGTATACGGCGGCGGCAAGGATGCCACCGTGATCGAACTCGACCACAACAATCTTTATCACAAGCTGAAGCTAGAAGCGTTCCATGCATCCATTCTGGAGATGGACCTTGATGGCAAGACCGAGCAGGTGTTGCTCCGTGACGTGCAAATGCACGCGTGGAAGCAAAACGTGCTGCACGTGGACTTCCAGCGCGTCGCCGCCGACAAGAAGATCCAGATGAAAGTGCCGCTGCACTTCGTCAACGCCGACATCGCGCCTGGCGTGAAGGTCTCCGGCGGCATCGTGTCGCACATCCTTAACGATCTCAATATTTCCTGCCTGCCGAAAGACCTGCCGGAATTTATTGAGGTCGATTTGAAAGACCTGGCGGCGGGGCACTCGCTTCACCTTTCCAACATCAAAATGCCGGCGGGCGTGGAATCGGTTGCACTGATTCGTGGCGATGATCCATCGGTTGCAACCATTATTATTCCGCGCGCTGTTGCGGCAGAGGAAGTGTCCGTCGCAGCAGTATCGGCAGCTGAAGTACCGGCCGCCAACCAAAAAGCTAAAGAGGAGGAGGCTCCCAAGAAAGACGACAAGGCTGGCGGAAAAGACAAGAAATAGTCCCCACATTGTCGCGTTGTATATTCGAATGCCCGCGATCCCTGATTGCGGGCATTTTTATTTTCACTGCGACGAAAGCAAAAATCTGCTTTCGTCAACGTTAGTCAGGTATCAATCGGTGGCGGAGCCACGCAATTGATGTCGGAAACTCCCGAAACATGAGCGTACCGATCAAACTGGTCGTCGGTCTTGGCAATCCCGGCCGCGAATATGTAGAGACCCGCCATAACGCCGGTTTTTGGTGGGTGGAGGCGCTTGCACGCGAGTACGGTGCAGCATTCAAGAAAGAGGGCAAGTTTTATGGTGAAGTCGCCAAACTTGGCACAGTCTGGCTGTTGAAACCACTTACCTTCATGAACAGGTCTGGACAGGCCGTTGGAGCGCTGGCCAAGTTTTATCAGATTCAACCGGAAGAAATTCTCGTCGCCCACGATGAAATGGATCTGCCGCCGGGCGGGCTGAAAATAAAGACCGGTGGCGCCGCCGGCAGTAATGGCGTGAAGGACATCGTTTCTCACTTGGGTACACGTGATTTCTGGCGCCTGCGCATCGGTATCGGCCATCCGCGTGAGTTGGCTTTAAGGCTGGGCGGCGACATGTCGCAGGCGGAGGTCGTCGATTACGTACTGCATCGCCCCGACAAAGACGATGCCCGTGCCATTGAAGACGCCATGCAACGCGCCACCGGCGCATGGACAATGATCGCCGATGGCGATATGGAGGGTGCAATGCTGAAACTGCACACCAAAGAAAAACCCGCGAAGGCGGAAAAAATTCCTGACATGAAAGAATCGAAATGAAGTGTGGAATAGTAGGACTACCCAACGTTGGCAAATCGACCACGTTTAACGCGCTGACCAAAGCCGGCATTGCTGCCGAGAACTATCCGTTCTGCACCATCGAGCCAAACATTGGTATCGTCGAAGTGCCTGACCTCCGTTTGGGCCAACTGTCCGGGTTGGTGAAACCCTTGAAGGAAATCCCGGCGATTGTCGAGTTCGTCGACATTGCTGGCCTGGTCGCCGGTGCTTCAAAAGGCGAAGGGCTTGGCAACCAGTTTCTGGCCAATATTCGTGAAACCGACGCGATTTCACATGTCGTACGTTGTTTTGATGATCCGAACGTGATTCACGTTTCCGGCAAGGTAGATCCATTGTCAGATATCGGTGTCATCGACACCGAGTTAGCGCTCGCGGACATGGCATCCGTTGAGAAGGCATTGCACAAAGCGCAGAAAAATTCCCGCGCCGGCGACAAGGAGGCGATCAAGCTGGTCGCACTGCTCGAGCCGATGATGAAGCACCTTAATCAGGGCGAAGCGGTGCGCAGCATGGGACTCGACGCCGACCAGATGGCGCTGATCAAGCCGCTAAGCCTGATCACGGCAAAGCCAGTCTTGTACGTCGCAAACGTCATCGAAGGCGGCTTCGAGAACAATCCCATGCTCAACGCCGTAAAGGCGCATGCGGCCAAGGAAAATTCGCCGGTGGTCGCCATCTGCGCGAAGATTGAAGCCGAGATTGCCGATATGCCGGATGAGGACAAGAAAGTATTCCTTGAAGACATCGGCATGACCGAGCCGGGCCTAGACCGGATGATTCGCGCCGCATACACCTTGCTCGGGCTGGAAACCTACTTCACGGCGGGCGAAAAGGAAGTGCGCGCCTGGACCATCCACAAAGGTTCCACCGCGCCGCAGGCGGCGGGTGTGATTCACACCGATTTTGAAAAAGGCTTCATCCGCGCCGAAGTCATCGCGTTTGACGACTACGTGAAATTGGGTGGCGAAGCGAAAGCGAAGGAAGCGGGGAAGATGCGCGTGGAAGGAAAAGACTACATCGTCAAGGACGGCGATGTGATGCATTTTCGGTTTAACGTCTAGCCCGCATATCAACATGTAAACCGCCATTTGGCGCGGTGTTACAAGGCAAAACGGCCTGTAAGCCTCGCCAGCGCTAGAGATTGCTTATCAGATCTCGACTTGCGTTCCCAGCTCCACCACCCGATTGGTCGGAATCCGGAAGTAGTCCGATGCCTTGGTGGCAAGGTGGGTCATCCATACAAACAGATGTTCGCGCCACAAGGCCATGCTGCCCTTGGGGGTGGCGATCAGTGTTTCACGGTTGACGAAGAAGCTGGTTTCCATCATGTCGAATTCCATATGTTGCAGGCAGCAATCGTTCAACATTACGGGGATGTTCGGCGTTTCCTTGAAGCCATAGTGCGCGCTGATGGTGTAAAAACCGTGCCCAAGATTTTCAATCCAGATGTAGTCTTCGTGCGGAACGCGCGGAATATCTTCGATGACGATCGCCAAAACCACCACGCGCCCGTGCAGAACTTTGTTGTGCTTCAGGTTGTGTAGCAGGGCGTTTGGCACGCCGCTCGGATTGGTTGTCATGAAGATGCCCGTCCCTTCCACGCGTGGGGTGTCGGATATAGCCATGGAGTCAACGAACAGCTTCATCGGCATGGCGCCATCGTTGACCTTGCGGCGCACGATTTCGCGTCCGCGCCGCCATGTGCTCATGATGGTGAACATGGCGACGCCAATCACCAGTGGGAACCAGCCGCCCTCAGCGATCTTGGTAAGGGTTGCGGACAGGAACATGAAGTCGTTGGCGAGAATGCCGATGACCAGTGCGCCCGCAAACCATCGGTTCCATTTCCAGATATAGATCATCACGACCCAAAGCAGCAAGGTGTCGATGGTCATGGTGAGCATGACGGCAATACCGTATGCGGCGGCGAGATTGGTGGAGTTCTTGAAGATAAGCACCAGCGCGATGATACCAAGCAGGAGACCCCAATTGATGAAGGGAACATAGATCTGTCCCGCTTCTCTCTCGTTGGTGTACTCGATCCTGAACCGCGGCAAGTAGCCCAGCAGGATCGCCTGCTTGGTGAGGCTGAACGCACCGGAAATGACTGCCTGCGACGCAATGATGGCGGCGGCGGTGGCGAGCACGATCATCGGAATGAGCGCCCAGTTCGGGGCCATCAGGTAGAGCGGGTTCCTGATGGCGGTCGGGTCCGCCAAGATCAGTGCTCCTTGTCCAAGATAGTTGAGCAGCAAGGCGGGCCATACCAGTGTGAACCAGGCGAGACGTATCGGTTTACGGCCAAAGTGTCCCATGTCGGCGTACAGCGCCTCGCCACCCGTCACACAGAGGACAACGGCGCCCAGCGTAATCCACGCCGCAACTTTGTGGTCAATAAAAAATTGCCAGCTATACCAGGGGTTCAGCGCAGTGAGAATTGACGGGTTCTTGACGATCTGCAGAATACCGAGAAGGGCCAGCACGGCGAACCAAAGCGCCATCGTGGGGCCAAAAAAACGCCCCACCGCCGCGGTACCATGACGCTGGATGGCGAACAATCCGAACATGATGCCGATGGAAATCGGCATCACAAATTTATCCAGCGCCGGCGTGACAATATGCAATCCCTCGACGGCGGAAAGGACCGACATTGCTGGAGTGATGATGGCGTCGCCATAGAACATCGACGCCCCAAACATGCCCAGTGCAACCACCCACCAATGCCGGCGTGTTCCCTTGCGAAAGCTGCGTTGCGCTAATGCGGTCAAGGCAAGAATTCCGCCTTCGCCTTTGTTATCGGCGCGCATCATGAAGGCCAGATACTTGACCGTCACCAGCGCCATCATCGCCCAGAACATCACGGACAGAATCCCGAAAACAGTTGCCTGTGTGAGAGGAATGCCGTGGTTGGGATGAAACGATTCCTTTAGCGCGTAGAGCGGACTGGTGCCGATATCGCCAAACACGACGCCAATGGCGCCAATAGTCAGCGCACCGAGTTTTTTATTGGGGTTGTCCATGGGGAAATTGCCGAGACATGCACGCTTGCGGCTGCGTGGCATTGTTAGCGCGGAACGCGCGGTCGGCAGGAATTTTTTCTCTGGTCGCTAGGGGGCGGGCAGGGCTTGATTGCGTTGGGGTAGTGGATGCCTTTGACCCACCGTTATTTGCTGGCGGGAAGCATAACCCTATTTTTGCTGCACCGCAACGTAATGGAGGGGCATACACACAACTCATTGTTTTTAAATGGTTAGTGTGAAAGTTAACCCTTCGAAAAGGCTGGCACCTCGCCCGGCGTTTGCGGATTGTGCAGCAGCTTCTGAATGTCCACCTGAGGCGCCTGCCGTCGCAGTAACGCCTCAAATTCGTCAATGTTCCTGTCGCTCACCCGGTAGCCCGCGTCGTTGTTGCATACCGCACCAAGCATGTGCCGGTTGATTGCGGGATTGAAGTGGTAAATATCCGTGTACAAATCGAGATTTTCAACGATCTTGCGATCCCATTGCAGATCGAAAACGCGTGCATTCGGCAAAGCGGCCACTCGCTGAAAAACAAAGCGCTTGAACTCCAGCGACACGTCAAGTTGTCCGCGCTGGGCGAAATCCGCCCAAACCACAATCGAGTAGGGTGGGAAGACAAGATTGAACTCGGTGCCAGGGTGCTTTTCAATGAGTGTCGCGATGTTGCGATCAAAGCTTGCATGCATCCGCTCGATCGTTCGAGGGCCTTGTTTGAAGCGCTTGTTGATATTGGCGGGATCAATGTCCTTTAGCGCGCGCGTCCGTGAAAACGTCACCTCCTCATCCCAGCTCCACGCGCGATTCGGATTCGTTGAGTAATTGCCGATGCGCACACCCTGCAGAATGGATAGCGTGCGCATCGTGACCTGCCCGCTGATCAGATAACGGAAATCATTCAGCGGATTCTGGTCGTATAAATAGAGCGGCAACGGGTCCGTGATCTCGGGCAGACTGGATTCGATGGGCGGCGCAAAGGAGTTGAAATCAAGGGTCATCACGACGCGCTTCGGGGCGCGATGCCGAAGCGCAACTTCAAGCATCTTGCGTTGTTCAAATCCCGAAATGGCAGAGGTCGCGAGGTTGATTGATTTCGCGCCGCACAGGCGGTTGACCTCGACGAGGTCGTAGTTTTCCATGAGAGACGAGCCCGTGATGACGAAATCGTAGTCTGCATTCTTGGCAAGGCCGGGATTGATGTAGCGCTGCAGTGCGCGCGGAAAACGCGCCTGTTCGGCGGTCGCCAGACGATACTGCTGAAAGGGATCGACCTTCCAGTTCAGGAATGCGACCGCCGCCAATGAGGTAATTGCCAACGCAAGCGTGCCCAGGATGAAAGTGACTGAACGCCGGGAATCGACCATGGTGCTAGAAATTGAAGTAAAGAAACTGGGTGACCTGTCCGAGCGTCAACATTCCCAGTGTCAGGAGCAATCCGGCCCAAATCAAGTCACGCTTGGTGGCAGCGAATTGCGTCGAAAGCTGATCACTATTTCTTGGTAACAACGCCAGACACGCCGCCGCTACCAGGAAAATACTGATTGACGGCGATGCGTAGGGCAGGCCGATCGAGGTCGTCGACGGCCACAGGCCACTCAGTAGCTCATTCCAGTTCACGCCAACCGGCAATAGTTTGTGCAGCATGTGCAACGCATCGGTCAGCGATGGCGCGCGAAAAAAAACCCAGGTGACATGTACGAAAGCAAAAGTGAGCAATATCGCCGGAAATCTGTGAAGGCGAAATCCGGCGCGTTGCCACCAGCGGAAACCCACGAGCGCCGCGCCATGCAGTCCGCCCCAAACGACAAACGTCCAACCTGCCCCATGCCACAAGCCTCCGAGCAGGAATGTTGCCATGACATTCATGGCAATACGCGTGTCGCTCGCCTTGTTGCCGCCCAGGGGAATATAGAGATAGTCACGCAGGAATCGCGACAGCGTGATGTGCCAGCGCCGCCAGAAATCCTGGATATCCGTGGCGAGATACGGGGAACTGAAATTAACCGGCAAGCGGATGTTGAACATGAGCGCCGCGCCTAACGCCATGTCCGTGTACCCGGAGAAATCGAAGTAAATTTGAAACGTGTAGGCAAGCGTGGTTATCCAGGCATCGGCGAATCCGAGCGCATCGATATTTGCGTAGCCTGCGCTCGCAGACGCGCCGAGCGGGTCGGCGAGCAAAACTTTTTTGCCGAATCCCAGGGCAAGCAGGAATAGTCCGCGAGCGAAATTTTTGGCATTGAAGAATCGATTCGACGCTTCCGCAAACTGCGGCATCATTTCCTTGTGATGCAGGATGGGGCCGGCCAGCAGATGCGGAAAGAAGGTAACGAACAGCGCGTAGTGAACAGGATTGGTTTCACGCACCTCGCCACGCGCGGTATCGACCAGATATGCGATCTGTGTGAAGGTAAAGAAACTGATGCCCAGCGGCAGCGCGATTTGCGGAACCGCAAATGTCCAGCCGGATACATCCGCTACGAGACCCAGCGCAAAGTGTGTGTACTTGAAAGCCGCAAGCAGCAACAAATTGCCGGCGATCCCCAGCCACAGCAAGCGATTTTTGTTCTTGGATGAAGCCATAATCCGGCGCCCCACCCAAAAATTGAACGCCATGCTGCCCAGCACGACAGGCAGATGCCACGGGTTCCACCAGGCATAGAAAAACAGCGACATGGCGACCAGCCACGCAAGTGCGATATTCGAAGATCGACGCAGCGCGAAATAGCCGGCAAGCGCAAGCGGCAGGAACGCGAACAAATATCCGTAGCTATTGAAAAGCATGCGCAATTTTCCGGTTCAGCCCTTGTTGAGTCAACGCCTCGCCGCGGCGCAATGCGGAATCGGCGATGCGGCATTTAGTGAACATTTGTGACAAGGTTAGATGAAAAAGCCGCCTGAGCGTATCATCTCGGGTTGTCCATCGCCTGTTTTCCCATATGAATGTTTGTGGCCTGTTGCGACGCATCTCCCCGATAACGGCACTCACGATCCTTGTGTCGCTGGCAACGGGCGTACTTGCGCTGGAATCGCCCCGTTACCAGCAGCCACCACAAGCGGTGATTGAGATGGTCGATGCGCCACTCATCCCGCAAACCCTGCTGGCGCCCAACCGGGAGTGGCTGATGCTTCTTGAACGGCCTGCGCTGCCGTCGGTTGCCGATCTTGCACAACCGGAGCTGCGTTTGGCCGGCCTGCGCATCAATCCGCGCACCAACGATCAGAGCCGTTCCGCACATGCAATCGCCATCAAGCTGATCAAGCTGGCCGACCGTAGTGAAAAAATAGTGAGTGGTTTGCCGCTTGGCGCACGCATCGGCGATGCGCTTTGGTCGCCGGATGCAAAGCGGGTTGCTTTTACGGTGGTGCGTGACAACGGCATTGAGTTGATGGTAGCCGATGTCGGCAATGGCGCAGTCGCCAGACGGGTAACCGACCGGATGCTAAACGGCGTCCTCGGACGGCCGATGGGTTGGCATAGCGATTCAAAGTCGCTTATCGTAAATCTGCTGCCGGTTGCACGCGGCGCCCCGCCCAAACTTGCTGCCGTGCCATCCGGTCCGGCCGTCCAGGAGAATATCGGCAGGCGCAACCCTGTACGCACTTATCAGGACTTGCTTCGTTCGCGGCACGATGAGGCACTGTTCGAGTATTACGCGACAGGCGAGCTCGTCAATGTCACGCTCGATGGAAAGATCACGTCCCTGGCGTCCGGGATGATTCGGTCGTTCCAGCCGTCGCCCGACGCGGAATATGTGCTGGTGCAGACTGTCCGGCGGCCATTTTCGTATGTTGTTCCCGTATCCCAGTTTCCGCTGAGAACCGAAATCCGCGATGCGCGCGAAACCGATGCGGGGAAGTCCGTCAAAGTGATGTCCGATCTGGCGCTTTCCGAAGAGGAAGAACCGGACGCCGATGCGGTTCGCAAAGGGCCGCGCCAATACATTTGGCGCGGCGATGCGCCTGCCACCATTGCCTGGGTTCAACCAATCGATGGACGCAAGGGCGCCCTGGGTGACCAATTGCTGGCGCTGGCGGCGCCATTCGATGGAGACTCGCAATTGCTTGCGCGCATGGAGCTGCGATTCCAGACCATCTATTGGGGTCGGGACGATGTGGCGATCGTCGTCGAATCAGCCCGCAAGACCCGCCGCACGATGGTGTGGCGCGTATTTCCCGGCGACGCCGCGCGCGCACCGGTGAAATTGTTTGATCGCCTGTCGGAGGATCGATATGGTGACCCGGGTACTCCATTAACCGAAGTCAACGAGCGAGGCAGTCGGGTCCTGAATTTCACGCCGGGCGGCAAAGCGATCTATCTGACGGGAAATGGCGCGTCTCCGGAAGGTGATCGTCCGTTTATCGATCGATTTGATCTGGATAGTCGTGAGGCAAAGCGGCTCTACCGATCGGAGGCGCCAAACTATGATGTGCCAATGGCGCTATTTGATACCGATGGCGGGACGCGGCTGCTGATGCAGCGGGAAAGCCTGACCGAGGCACCCAATATCTATTTGCGAGATCTGGCGAATGGTGCAATGCAGCCGGTTACACGTTTTGCGACGCCGAGGAATCCCATCGCCAACGTCAGCAAGGAACTTATCCGTTACAAGCGCAAGGATGGCGTTGAACTATCCGGCACGCTCTATCTCCCGCAAAACCACAAGAAAGGCGACGATCCCTTGCCGCTGGTCATGTGGGCCTATCCGCGTGAATTCCGCTCGTTCGAGGCGGCGGGGCAACTCGCCACGTCTCCGCATCGCTTCCTGCGTCCCGGCTTCAGCGGACCCTTGCCGTTCCTCGCGCTCGGCTATGCGGTGCTGGACAATCCGCAAATGTCCATCATCGGCGAGAATGGCAAAGAGCCCAATGACGCCTATTTGCCGCAGTTGATCGCCAGCGCCGAAGCTGCCATCGATGAAGTGGTGCGCCGCGGAGTGGCAGATCGTAGCCGGATTGCCATCGGCGGACATTCCTATGGCGCATTCATGGTCGCCAATCTTCTGGCACACACCCGGCTATTCGCGGCGGGCATCGCCGAAAGCGGCGCCTACAACCGTACGCTGACACCGTTTGGATTCCAGAACGAAGATCGAAATTTCTGGAAGGCGCGCGATGTGTACAACCAAATGTCACCGTTCAATTTTGCCGACCGGATCAAAACACCGCTGCTGTTGATCCACGGTGAAGCTGATTCGGATGCAGGAACCTTTCCGCTGCAAAGCGAACGACTTTTTCAGGCGATTCGCGGGCTGGGCGGCACCGTACGATTGGTGATG
Source organism: Betaproteobacteria bacterium (assembly GCA_016720925.1). NCBI lineage: Bacteria > Pseudomonadati > Pseudomonadota > Betaproteobacteria > Betaproteobacteria bacterium. The sequence continues at coordinate 73,123 of JADKJR010000001.1, forward strand.
TTGCCCTATGAAGACCATGGCTACCGCGCGCGCGAATCGGTACTGCATCGATTGTGGGAGTCGCAGAGGTGGTTGGACAAATATGTGAAGAATGGTGGCAAGCCGGGATAGTCAAGATGCCAAACACAAGCACTGGCGCGCATTTCGGCGGTATTTTGCCTGAAGAAGCGCTACCATGCTGGAGTTTACCTTTTTTGTGCATGGCGAAACTTGACGGAATACCCGCTTCAAGCCATAATTCGCGCCCCTTCAGAGCGATATTTGCGTCTAGGGGAAAAAGGCCAATTAGCTCAGCCGGTTAGAGCAACGGAATCATAATCCGCAGGTCCCCCGTTCGAATCGGGGATTGGCCACCAGGACACTCCAAAGGGCCGCTGAACGCGGCCCTTTGTTCGTTTGTCTATTTCGGTTTCAACAACCTGCCCGGGTTATTCCCCGCCTCCAGGAGAAGATGATGTCCGTACCCAATACTCCCAAGAAGGTTTTCATCAAGACTTTCGGCTGCCAGATGAACGAGTACGACTCGGACAAGATGGCCGATGTGCTCAACGCATTTGAGGGGTATGAAAAGACCCTGACGCCGGACGATGCGGACGTGATTCTCTACAACTCCTGCTCCGTGCGCGAAAAGGCCTCGGAAAAACTGTTCAGTGACCTTGGGCGTATTCGAGAATTGAAGGCTGTTAATCCGGATCTGCTGATCGGGGTCGGCGGCTGCGTGGCCTCGCAGGAAGGGGATGCGATCGTCAAGCGTGCGCCCTACGTCGATCTGGTGTTTGGCCCGCAGACCCTGCACCGATTGCCGGCGATGATTCAGGCCAGACGGCAAGGCGGGCAATCGCAGGTGGATATCTCGTTTCCGGAAGTTGAAAAATTTGATCACATGCCGCCTTCGCGCGTGGAAGGCGTGACCGCATTTGTATCCATCATGGAAGGTTGCTCCAAGTACTGCAGTTTTTGCGTGGTGCCCTACACGCGCGGCGAGGAGATTTCGCGATCGTTCGAAAGCGTCATGGCAGACATTCACGAACTTACCGGAAAGGGTGTTAAGGAAGTCACGCTGCTGGGACAAAATGTGAATGCATACGCCGGTGAAATGCCGGATGGCGAACGAGCAGATTTCGCGTTGCTTCTCTCCGCCGTGCACGCCATTCCGGAAATCGAACGTATTCGCTATACGACCTCGCACCCGCTGGAATTCACCCAGCGTCTGATCGACGCCTACGCAAAATTGCCAAAATTGGTGTCCCAAGTCCATCTGCCGGTGCAGTCGGGATCGGACAAAGTGCTGGCGGCGATGAAACGAAATTACACGGTGATGGAATACAAGTCGATCATCCGGCGCTTGCGTGCGGTGCGTCCGGATATTTCCATCTCAAGCGATTTCATTGTCGGTTTCCCCGGTGAAACCGATGACGATTTTGAGCGCACAATAAAGCTGATCGAAGAGGTGCAGTTCGATGGCTCCTTTTCGTTCATATATTCACGTCGCCCGGGAACGCCTGCCGCCAGCCTGCTCGACGAGACGCCTTACGAAGTCAAACTGAAGCGATTGCATCGCATGCAAAAACTGCTGGACAGCCAGTTGCACGGTATTTCAAACGCCATGATCGGCACGACCCAGCGCGTGTTGGTCGAAGGTGCTTCACGCAAGGATGCGGATGAGTTGATGGGGCGTACGGACAATAACCGCGTGGTGAATTTTCCGGTTAGTGGCAAGAATGCTGAACGCCTGATCGGACGATTTGTCGAGGTGACGATTGCCGGCGTGAGTCATTACACGTTGCGTGGCGACATGGTTACAACCGAAACGGTCCCGGCCTGACACGATGAAGAAGACCCCATCGCTGGAGTTTTCATTCACGCCGGTCGACAACCGGCGCCTCGCCTCACTATGCGGTGCGCTCGACGCAAATATCCGGCAGATTGAAGCGGCACTGGACGTGACGGTCGCACGGCGCGGTGAGAGATTCTTGCTAAGTGGTGAGCGGGAGCGAATCGAACTGGCCGCCAAAGTACTCAATCGTTTCTACGCCAAGGCGCACAACGATCTGACCGTGGAGGAAATCCAGTTGGGCATTGTCGAAATGAGCCATGCCCGCGACAGCAAGGCGGTCAAGGTTGCCGTTGCCCTGCCTGACGAAGAGATTGCCTTGCACACCCGCCGTGCAGATTTGCGCGCGCGAACCGACCATCAGGCGCAATACATCAAGCTGATACAAACGCACGACATCACCTTCGGCGTTGGCCCCGCCGGAACCGGCAAGACTTATCTTGCCGTGGCATGCGCCGTGGATGCGTTTGAACGCGACCTGGTGAAGCGCATTGTGCTCACGCGACCAGCGGTGGAGGCGGGCGAAAAGCTGGGGTTCTTGCCCGGCGACTTGTCGCAAAAGGTCGACCCATACCTTCGCCCGCTGTACGACGCGCTGTATGAACTGCTTGGGTTCGACAAGGTCAATCGAATGTTTGAGCGCCAGCAGATCGAGGTCGCGCCACTCGCGTTCATGCGAGGCCGCACGCTCAATCATTCTTTCATTATTCTTGACGAAGCGCAGAATACGACGCCCGAACAGATGAAAATGTTTTTGACACGCATCGGCTTCGGCACCAAGGCTGTCATTACCGGCGATGTCACGCAAGTTGACCTCAAGCACGGCACAACAAGCGGGCTGATCGATGCGCGCAATGTGCTTTACGGCATTCGCGGCATCGGCTTCACCATCTTTCAGGCCAACGATGTTGTACGGCATCCGCTGGTGCAGTCGATCGTGACCGCGTACGAAGCGCATCACCGCAATATTCGTTGAGTTTGCCGACGCACGCCACGCCCGAGTGAGTTCCCGCATCAAAATCGATGTGCAAATCGTGAGCCGGCTTCGCGGCATACCTGTTGCCCCGCATTTCCGCAAATGGCTGAAAGTGGCTATACCGGCTTCCGCCGAGTTGACGCTACGCGTGGTAAATGCCGCTGAAGGTCGGCGCCTCAACAACACTTTTCGCGGCAAGGATTATGCGACCAACGTGCTGACATTCGTCTATCACGAGGCAGATGCGAAAACACTGTTAGGCGATATTGTTCTGTGCGCGCCAGTGGTCGCCCGCGAAGCACGCGAACAAGGCAAATTGCTCGACGCACACTACGCGCATATGTCCGTGCACGGTGCATTGCATCTGGCGGGTATGGATCATGAAACCGCGCGCGATGCCAAGATCATGGAAGCTAGGGAAATCGGGATTCTGAAGAAACTCAGCTTTGGCAACCCCTATGCCTGACCCGGGCTTCATGAGGGGGTCGCACGATTGTGTTAAATTGAAATTCTCGCGACAACCCCACCAGCTAAATGGATGATTCCCCCAAACGCTCATTGCTTGAGCGCCTTTCTTCAATGCTCCTGAGAGAGCCGGAAGACCGCGGCCAGTTGGTCGAACTGCTTCACGGCGCGTTTGAAAATAACCTGCTCGATGCCGAAGCACTGTCAATGATCGAAGGCGTGATGCAGGTGTCGGAAATGCATGCACGCGATGTCATGATTCCCCGATCGCAGATGGACATGATCGATGTGGAAGAGAGCCCGGCAGCATTCATTCCGTTTGTGATTGAAACGGCCCACTCGCGCTTTCCCGTATATGAAAACGGCAAAGACAATGTGATCGGTATCCTGCTTGCAAAAGATCTGTTGCGATACTACGCGAACGCCGAAGAATTTGACGTGCGTGACATGTTGCGGCCGGCGGTGTTCGCGCCTGAATCGAAACGCCTGAACATACTTTTGCGCGACTTCAAAGCGAATCGCAATCACATCGCAATGGTGGTGGATGAGTATGGCGGCGTGGCCGGATTAGTGACGATCGAAGACGTTCTGGAGCAGATCGTCGGCGACATCGAGGACGAGTTTGATTTCGACGAAACCGAAGACAATATCCTGCCCGACAAGTCGGGCCGCTTTCGCGTCAAGGCGGTCACTGAAATTGCCGATTTCAATGAGGCGTTTGACACCAAGTTTTCAGATGAGGATTTCGATACGGTCGGTGGCCTGGTGATAAACCGCTTCGGCCGCGTACCCAAGCGCGGCGAGTCAGTCACGTTTGACGGTTTCAAGTTCGCCGTGTTACGTGCGGACAGTCGAAAGGTCCATTCCTTGCTGATCGAGCGCCTGGGCGCGTCGGTCCCCGGAACAGAAGAGGCCGACGCGGACAAAAAGGTCGCATGACGGTTCGTGGCAATCCGGCAGAGTGGTTTCCGTCTGGCGTCGTCTTTCAACTCTTGTTGGCACTGGTGAGCGGCGCCGTTGGCGTACTCGCGTTTGCGCCTTTTTATTTGTGGCCATTGGCGCTGTTGTCGCTCTGGGTGCTGTTCGCGATGTGGTATCGCAATTCAACCGTGTGGCGTGCCTTTTTACTGGGTTTTTACTGGGGCCTTGGTTTATTCGCGGCCGGCGTCTCGTGGATATACGTGAGTCTGCACGTATACGGCAACATGCCCGCCTTCCTGGCGGGATTGGCGACGCTGCTCTTTTGCGCTTATCTTGCGCTGTATCCCGCGCTGGCGGGCGCCCTGTATCGTTGGCTGGTGTCGCGCCTTAATCTGACTGCGCCCGTTGCGTTGCTGATCCTGATGCCCGCGTGCTTTGTTATGCTCGAATACCTTCGCGGCTGGGTGGTGTCCGGATTTCCGTGGCTCTCGATCGGATATTCGCAAACCCCCGGGGGGGGCATTCCGGCGCCATTGGCGGGTTTTGCGGCGATAGTTGGCGTGTATGGCATTTCGTGGTTGCTGGCAGTTTCGGTATCCGCATTATTGCTGGCAGGTAGGTTCTGCGCGTCGCGGTCTAAATCGGCACACATTGCTGTCGCGGTATCACTGCTAGGCGCTTGGGGTGCCGGATTCCTGTTGCTGGAAATTTCGTGGAGTGCGCCATCAGGCGCGCCTTTGAAAGTGGCTCTGTTACAGGGAAATATCGAGCAGAACCTGAAATGGCGCGATGATCAGCGCTCGCCGACGTTGGCAAGCTACCATCAACTAGTTACGGGATCTCAGGCAAAGCTGATTGTGATGCCGGAAACGGCGTTGCCGGATTTGCTCGACAGAATTCCGGCGGAGTATGTTGAGTCCCTCCGGCAACATGCGGTACAAGGCGGCGCCGATGTTTTGATGGGCGTGCCGATTGTCGAGCGTCCCGCCGGAGACGGCGCGCAATATCATCTGGCAAATAGCGCGGTATCCATCGGCACATCACCTTCACAGCGCTACGACAAACAGCATCTTGTCGCCTTCGGTGAGTTTGTGCCGCCGTACTTTGCGTGGGTATACCGTTGGTTGCAGATACCGCTTTCCGACTTCAGCCCAAGGACGGGCGATTCCCGGCCAATGCAGATTGCCGGCCACAAGGTCGCCATCAATATCTGCTACGAGGACACATTCGGTCGCGAGATTGCCAGGCAGTTGCCCGAGGCCGAATTGTTGCTGAATATCTCCAACATGGCCTGGTTTGGTGCATCGCTTGCCGCGGATCAGCACGCCCAGATGTCGCAGATGCGGTCACTGGAGACAGCGCGCTGGATGCTGCGCGCCACGAACACCGGGGCAACGGCAGCCATCAATGAAAAAGGGCGAATCGTGCGGGCGCTGCCGCCTTTCACGCGGGGCGCACTTGAAGTTGATGCGCAGCCGTTTACGGGAACGACACCGTACAGCCGGTGGCGCGACACGCCCGTCCTGCTAATCCTCGCGACTTGTTTGCTAATGACAAGTCTGTTTCGCCGGCGCAGTTCCGTCCTCGAAAGATAGTCGAATCAGATTGGACGCGCGCGAATAAAGAATTGCCAAGTGCACAACTCCGCCAGCTCTTTCTGAGTGAGGCGTTCCAGTGATATTCGTCCCAGGCGAACGTTGATTTCCGATTTGCCCTGGTGCTGCGCATAGAACGGCTCAAATCTCGGATCGAGAAAATAGTTGACATGTTCCAGGCGATAGCCAGTCTGCTTGAGAAACGCGTCGATTTCGCGTAGCGTGAAAAACCGGATATGGGTGATGTCCAGCAGGCCCTTTTCCGCATAGGTCCATAAACCGTCGTCGAGCAATTCTTTCAAGAGGCCAAGGTTGCGGGTATTGGGGAGGCTGAGAATGATTTGCGCATCCTTTGACAGATAAGGCTTCAGGCCAGTCATCACATGCCACGGGTCGTACATGTGCTCAAGTACGTCCGCGGCCACAACGGTATCCACGCTGCCCGGTGCAATGCCTTCCACTTCGAGATTGAAATCCTCAAATTTGCCGCACAGCACCTGGTCGAGATTTTGCAAGGCCAGCTTGGCGGTGGCTTCGTTGGGTTCAATACCGATGGTTCGACATGCGGGATTTCTTGCCTTGACCGCGTGGCCAAGCAACCCCGACGCGCAGCCAACATCCAGTAATGTACGAGGTGGATGCGCGAGGACCTCCAGCAACGCAGGATTGAAATGATGCTGATAGATGTGCCCGTCGGTATGTTTGACATCCAGACAGGTCTGCCACGCAAACTGGGGCTCGGACGAGGCGGGCGTTACCGGTGATGCAGGAGGAGCGATGGATGACATGGGATCAAAAGGAAATTCTGGCGTTGAATTGAGTTGCCCACTCTTTGTTTAAGAGAGGTGAACCACGTAAAATCGGGTCTTTAGCTTAACATTCCCGGCAGTTTTCATGATCACCTTTCAAGAAGTTATCCTTAAGCTTCAGGACTACTGGAATCAGCAGGGCTGTGCCTTGTTGCAACCGTACGACATGGAAGTCGGTGCTGGCACCTCGCATACCGCTACTTTCCTGCGCTCCCTCGGCCCTGAACCGTGGCGCGCCGCGTATGTGCAGCCATCACGGCGCCCCAAGGATGGCCGTTACGGCGAGAATCCCAATCGGCTCCAGCACTATTATCAGTATCAGGTGGTGTTGAAGCCCTCTCCACCAAATATTCTTGATCTCTACTTGGGCTCCTTGTCTGCGCTGGGTCTGGATCTGCAAAAAAACGACGTGCGCTTTGTCGAGGATGATTGGGAAAATCCGACGTTGGGCGCCTGGGGACTAGGCTGGGAAGTGTGGCTGAACGGCATGGAAGTCACGCAATTCACTTACTTCCAGCAGGTTGGCGGCATTGAATGCAAGCCCATCACCGGCGAAATCACGTATGGCCTGGAGCGCCTGGCGATGTATTTGCAGAATAAAGAAAATGTCTACGACCTGATATGGACCACGTGGAAAGAGCATGGAGTTGAGCGCGTGCTCACATACGGCGATGTCTATCACCAGAACGAGGTCGAACAATCGACCTACAACTTCGAACATGCCGATGCGGTGTCTTTGCTGCGTCATTTTGACGACTACGAAGCTAACGCGAAGCGCCTGATGGACGCGCAGTTGGCGTTGCCTGCTTACGAACAGGTACTGAAAGCCGCGCATACGTTCAACATGCTTGATGCACGCGGCGCCATCTCTGTCACCGAACGCGCAGCCTACATCGGACGCATCCGCAATCTGGCGAGGAGCGTCGCGCAGAGCTATTACGAATCGCGCGAGCGGTTGGGATTTCCGATGCTGCATGTACCCAAGCAGGGGGCCGCATGAGTACCGCAACCCTGTTGGTGGAGTTGTTCACCGAGGAGCTTCCGCCCAAAGTGTTGAAGAGGCTGGGTGATGCATTCGCGTCCGTCATTCAACTTGGTCTGGCTAAACGCGGCATGCTGGAAGCCGACGCGATTGCGACCATGTTTGCGACACCGCGTCGTCTCGCCGTGCGGATTACCGGCGTGCATGATGTTGGTGCTGATCAAGTCTTTACCGAAAAGCTCATGCCGGTAGCCGTCGGCGTGGATAGGGACGGCAATGCCACGCCCGCGTTACTGAAAAAGCTTGCGGCAAAATCGCTGGGACATGTTCCGCCCGAGGATTTGCTGCGCGAAAGTGACGGCAAGGTCGATCAACTGGTTTATCGCGGCAAGGCAAAAGGGCAATCGCTGCAGGCGGCGCTGCAAAACGCGCTGGAAGAGGCCATCACGGCATTGCCCGTGCCGAAGGTGATGAGCTATCAGCTCGCCGATGGTGTTACCACGGTGCAATTCGTGCGGCCCGCGCATGGACTGGTCGCGCTGCATGGTGCTGAGGTGATTCCCGTACACGCTCTCGGTCTTGACGCGGGTCGAACGACCCATGGTCACCGCTTCCAGGGGGCAGCCGATATTGAGCTGCAGCACGCGGACGAATATGAATCGCGTCTGGAGACTGAAGGTGGCGTGATCGCCGGTTTCGATCAACGGCGCAAAGAAATCCATCGCATGCTGCGCGAACGCGCCGACCAGCAACTCACCACGTTGGGCGACTACGACGACTATCAAGCGCTGCTCGACGAAGTGTCCGCGCTGGTGGAAATGCCGACCGTGTACGTCGGCGAATTCGAACGCGAGTTTCTTGACGTGCCGGCCGAGTGCCTGATCCTCACCATGAAACTCAACCAGAAGTACTTTCCGCTGTTTCTTAACGAAGGTGGGCTATCCAGCCGATTCCTGATTGTCTCCAACATGCGGCTCGACGATCCGCATACCGTTATCGAAGGCAACCAGCGCGTGGTGCGACCGAGGTTGGCGGATGCGCGATTCTTTTTTGAAACAGATAAGAAAACAAAACTCATCGATCGCATGCCAAAGCTTGCGAGCGTGGTGTATCACAATAGATTGGGATCACAAGGCGAGCGTGTCGAACATGTGCGGGCCATTGCCAAGGCAATTGCTCTATTGATAAGCAATGACCATGTATTCATCAATCACGTCGATCATGCCGCTCACCTTGCCAAGTCCGACCTTGTGTCAGATATGGTTGGGGAATTCCCTGAGCTGCAAGGCACGATGGGCAAGTACTACGCATTAAATGAAGGTTTTTCGCCCGAAGTCGCCGAGGCGATTGAAGATCACTACAAACCCCGCTTTGCGGGAGACTCATTACCGCGAAGCGATGTCGGTGTAATTGTCGCGCTTGCGGACAAATTTGCGACGCTCGCGGGCATGTTTAGTATTGGGCAATTTCCAAGTGGCGACAAGGACCCATTTGCACTGCGACGCCATGCAATTGGAGCGGTCCGAATTTTGGTGGAAAAGCAATTGCCAATAGATATCTCTAAATTGGTAGGTGTCGTGGTTCAGCAGTTTGGATCGGCAATATTTACACAAGGTGTGATGCCAACCGTCACTCCTATGAATTCGGCTATGGCCGCGTCTGGCATGCGAGTACAACCAGACACAGCAGCAAATTTGACCGAGTTTATTTTCGAGCGCTTTGCAGTCATGCTGAAAGAGCAAGGCTATACCTCGTTGGAAGTCGAAGCAGTGTTGTCACTAAAGCCAGAGCGCCTCGCGAATGTGCCAAGTTGTCTGGAGGCTGTCCGAGCATTCACTGCATTGCCCGAAGCGACGTCGCTCGCCGCCGCCAACAAGCGCATCGGCAATATCCTAAAAAAATCTGACCTGCAATTGTGACGTGGACGCAAACTTGTTTGGTGGAGCCGGCCCAGCGCGTGCCTTTTCGACGCCATTCAGGGAGGTGCAGTTTGCAATGTATTTCGCCGCAGGCGACTACACCAGTGCATTGAAATCACTGGCGCCCTTGAAAGGCCCTGTCGATGCGTTCTTTGACGGCGTGATGGTTAATGTCGTTGAAGACGTTCGTGAAATTGGCGCGCTGGGGAAATCGCCTCGCACTGCTGAATGACTTGCATGTACTGATGAACAAAGTCGCCGATTTGTCCAAACTCGCTGCATGAGTAGTTCACGTAGAATAAAACCATGAACGCGCCCGTCAAACTGGTAATTCTGGATCGCGATGGCGTTATTAATGTCGACAGCGACCATTTCATCAAATCGCCCGCCGAATGGAAGCCGATTGCCGGTGCCATCGAGGCGATCGCGCGCCTGAACCAGAACGGCTACCGGGTAGTTGTTGCCACCAATCAATCCGGTATCGGTCGTGGCCTGTTTGATATGGCGACACTCAATGCCATCAATGACAAGATGATGGGGCTGGTATTTCGGGCCGGCGGGCGCATCGATGCGATCTTCTTTTGTCCCTGTACCGCGGAACAGCACTGTCATTGCCGGAAGCCGGATACCGGCATGTTTGAAGACATTGCCGCCCGTTACCAGATGGGCCTTAGCGGCGCGCCATGCATAGGCGACTCGCTACGTGATCTCGAGGCGGGGGCAAAGGCTGGATGCGCCCCGGTGCTGGTGCTCACGGGCAAGGGAAAAAAAACCCGTGACAAGGGCGATTTACCACCCGGTACCCGCGTGTTTGCCGACCTCTCCGCCGCCGCGGACGCACTCATCGCGGACTCGTTTCGCGCCACGGGCTGATCCGTTATTGATCAATCAAACAATCATGATATTTCTCCGCTCGCTATCTTTCTTTATCCTGGTCGTACTCAACACCATTGCCTTTGGCATTTACGTGGTGCCGATGATATTCATCAACTACAACGCCGGTTACGATGGCGCCAAAGCTTGGGGCTCCGCCGTGTTGTGGCTGGCAAAGAATGTCTGCGGCATCGACTACACGGTGCGTGGCGCTGAGAACATTCCGAGTCAACCGTGCGTATCCATGGCCAAGCATCAGTCTGCATGGGAAACCGTGTTCATTCTCTCGTTTCTGCCGCGCGCCGTCTGGATCATCAAGCGCGAGCTGGTGTGGCTGCCGGTCGTGGGTTGGGTGCTCTATGCCTTGCAGTCGATCGCGATCGATCGAAAAAGCGGCAAGCGCGCGGTTGACCAGATTGAGGAACAAGGACGCGAACGCATCAGCCGGGGCTTATGGGTTTCGTTGTTCCCGGAAGGCACCCGAATCGCGCCAGGGAAGCGTGGAAAATACGGCATTGGCGGCGCGTGGCTGGCTGCGAAGACCGGAACTCCCGTCCTGCCGATTGCGCACAATGCCGGCGAATGCTGGCGACGCTACGCCTTCCTGAAGTATCCCGGCAAGGTCACCGTCAGCATTGGGCCGCCGATCATCACGGTGGACCGCACGCCGGGAGAGGTGATTGCCGACGTGGAGAATTGGATCGAAGCGGAAATGCTCACGTTACCACCCGCATGTTCCAGTTAAAGGATGGCAGGCGACCGTGCGCATTTTCTTCAAGCTAAAAAAAGCGCCGATCGTGCTACCTGAAGAATCAGAGCGCAGCATTGCGCTGGCCGGTCATCGCGTCGACTACAAACTGGTGCGCCGGCGTGGACGGCGTGGTGTTGGTCTCAAGGTAGACGGCACCGGTATGACGGTCGCGGCATCACTGACGACGCCAATTGGCAGCATCGAAGAGATGATCGGCAAGAATTCGCATTGGGTGCTGAAAAAACTCGACGAGTGGTCGCATCGCAGAATTCAGCCGCAACGTTGGGAAACCGGCGCAAAAGTATATTTTATTGGCGAATCGCTGACTTTGATGATCGATGAAGGGGCGACGCGATCAAGTGTTGAACAATCGATGGGTCATCTTTTTGTCAGATTGGCAAAGGCCGATCCGGCGGCAATCGAGAAGGCCGCCTTGGCATGGTACAAAAGGCAGGCCTTACCGCATCTTGCGCAACGCGCATTCTTCTTCTCCAAGCTGCACGGCCTCACGCCGCCGCGCGTGTTCCTTTCCGGCGCCAACAGCCGCTGGGGTAGTTGCAATTCGCGGCGCGAAGTGCGCTTCTCATGGCGTTTGATCAAGGCGCGACCGGCGCTCATCGACTATGTCGTTTGTCACGAGCTGGCGCACCTGCGACACATGGATCATTCGTCTGCATTCTGGACGGAAGTGGAACGGATGTGCCCCGACTATCGGGTCCTGAAGTCTGAGCTGGATTCGAGCGATCACAAGTTTCGAGCGTTCTGAGGGAACTACCATGCAACTACTGCACACCATGATTCGCGTGGTCAATCTCGACAAATCGATTGACTTCTACACCAATGTGCTCGGCATGAAATTGCTGCGCCGCAGAGATTACCCAGACGGAAAATTCACGCTTGCGTTTGTGGGATATGGTGATGAATCGCAGGGCGCGGTGATCGAGCTTACCCACAACTGGGACACGAAAAGTTATGAACTCGGCAATGCGTTCGGGCACATCGCCATTGGTCTGCCTGATGTGTACAAGGCGTGCGATGCCGTGAAAGCCAAGGGTGGCAAAGTTACCCGCGAGCCGGGTCCGATGAAATTTGGTGGTAGCGTGATTGCGTTTGTGGAAGATCCGGACGGCTACAAAATCGAGTTCATCCAAAAAACAACCTAGGGCGCCAGTCCGGCAAGCTGTTTTTCTTGTAACAAATGCGTCGGAATGCGCGCGCCGCGCAGCCGCTTCTGCTCAAAGCAGCCGACGATTGTAAATAGTTGTGTCTTTGATTCTTCCCTCAAGGTATTTGTGCTTGACGTCACAGAGGGGTGCTCTGGTTCACCGTAGGATAGGGTTACTTGGTGAATCAGGGGCGGCAAATGAATCTGATCCAGAACGTGTCGGGAAAAGTTGACCTCTTCAAGCAAGGAGGGGCAAAACTTCAAATGCCATTGCTGAACGCGGTCGTGCGTGAACGCGCGGCATACGCAATGAATGAACCGCGATTCAGGGAAATATCGACCGGCCGCAATGCATCCCCATCGATGGCCCCAATTGTTGATTCCTTGCATGCAAGGATTGTGAGGCGCCTGCAATTCATATTGGTGGCGTTGTGTGCCTTGTGTGCGGGTGCGCTCATTACGTTCGTCTATCTAGGCGGGCATCGGGATGCCGGCTTGAATACGACCGAATTAAAACCTATCGAACAGTTATCCTTTTCGCGCAACGCCAGTCGCGATGCAGAAGTGATGTCGCCAACGCAGGGCGTCGTTCCTGAAATTGATGTGAGGACAGAAGCGGCTGAGTTGGTCGAAAAGTGGGCAGCCGCATGGTCGAAGCGCGATGTCGATCGCTATCTCAAGTTCTATTCAAAGAGCTTTGTGCCGCCGGACAACAACTCGCTGGAAGCATGGGAACAGACACGACGGAACCGCATTCTCGGCAAGCGGCACATTTCTGTAACCATACGCGACCTCAACGTGGAGTTGCTTGACGACAATCGAGCCATCGCGCAATTTGCGCAGACTTACGCGGCGGACAATTACCGCGAATCGCCTGCGACCAAAGTCCTGATCCTGGCTCGCGAGGGGAATGCGTGGCGCATTGCTGCCGAAACGAATTCACGCGACGCAGCTTCGCAAGTATCGCGATAAGAAGCGTCGACAACCCGGCATGCTTCCGTGGTCGGTTGCGTTTCAGCGTATGTTTTGGATCGATGTAATGTAAATGCATAAGCACATGCATTTGCGCGGCGCCGGTACCCTGCAAGTTGATGGCCGCAATCCTTAAGCCGGCTTGCGCAATAAATTCACCCGCATCGGGCGCACAAATCGCGCGCCCTGCAGACTCATGTGCTTCCCGAAGCGCTCGCGAACTTCAGCCAGCTTGTCGCCGACCAGCACCAGTTCGGAGTGGGTGACCCGCACGACCTTATTGAAGAAGTCGTCGAAATCGATAAACGCAAGCGGCATTTCAAAGGTGATCTCAGCAGCATCTTCCAAGAATCCGCCGGCTACCGCCCGCTTCAGCGCGTCGTACGCGGCTGTGCGCACCACGCCTTCATCGTGGAATATGCGGATGATCTCGTTGAAGTCACCAGCAAAGACGGGCTCTGACACATACAGATTTCCCCCCGGCTTCAAGACGCGGTGAATTTCGCGCAAGGAGCGGTCCATCCGATCGATTGGTACATGGTGCAGAGATTTCAGCATGATGACGAGATCGCAGCTGGCGTCTTGTAGTGGAATATCATCAGCGCTGCCGTACAGGAACTCGAGCCCAGGTAAAGGGGCGCTGGCGCAATTGTGGGCGTGCTGGATGGAGTCGACCTCAAGCGCCTTCACGCTCCTCACAAGCTTGCGTTCAATCAGTTTGCGCGCCATTTCCGCTTTGCCGCAGCCCAGTTCGGCGATATCGGCGTCCGCCAGCGCGACAACCGTGCGCAGGAACTCGACTTCATCGATGACCGGTTCGCCAAGTTGCGTTGTTTGCATCAAGCAGCGCCTTCGAGTGTTGTGTCAGTAGACTTTTTTGTAAACGCCAGCGATGCGTCGGCCAGCGCGATGAAGTCGGTGACAGAGAGCGTTTCGCCGCGGCGCCTGGGATCGATACCCTGCGCGAGAATCGCCTCCGCGGGCATGAAAAGCTTGAGTGTATTGGCCAAGGTCTTTCGCCGCTGTCCGAAACCCGCCGTCACCAATGCGGCGAATCGGCTATCGTCGCGCGCCGCCGGTCGACCCGCTGGCAGCGGTACCAAATGCACGATGGCGGAATCCACTTTCGGCGGCGGTGTAAACGCGCCCGGCGGCACGTCGAACAATCGCTTCATCTGAAAGCGATATTGCAGCATGACCGACAGGCGTCCATACGCTTTCGTATCAGGTGCCGCGACCATGCGATCGACTACCTCCTTTTGCAGCATGAACGTCGCATCGATCAGTTGCTCCGCGAATCCCGCCAGATGAAACAGGAATGGCGTCGAGATGTTGTAAGGCAGATTACCCACGCACCGGAAACGCGATGTGAGTTTGCCGAAGTCGAATTCCAGCACATTCTCTTCATGCAACGTGAATTGGTCCGCCGGAAAACGCGCACGCAATACGGCGGCGAGATCGCGGTCGATTTCCACTGCGTGCAGATGATGCAGCTTTGCTATAAGCGGCGCGGTCATCGCACCGGGGCCGGGGCCGATTTCGATCATTACATCTTCGGGTTTTGGCGCAATGGCGTTGACGATGCGGTCGATATAGTGGCGATCAGTCAGGAAGTGTTGTCCAAACCTCTTCTTTGCCTTGGGCAGCATCGCAGTGATTGCGCCTATTTGCGCTTTACGGCGAGTTCAATCGCCAAGTCAATTGCGGCTTTCATGCTGCCGGTATCGATGCGTCCGGTTCCTGCCAGATCCAGGGCCGTGCCATGATCCACGGAGGTACGGATGATCGGCAACCCGAGAGTGATGTTGACACCCTGGCCAAAGCTGGCGTACTTCAGTACAGGCAAACCCTGATCGTGGTACATCGCCAGCACCGCGTCCGCCTGCGTGAGATGGCGTGGCGTGAAGAGTGTGTCAGCCGGCAGCGGACCGGTGAGTTGCATGCCTTCATGTTTGAGCTGCTCGATGACCGGGCCGATGATGTCGATTTCTTCGCGGCCGAGATAACCGCCTTCGCCTGCGTGAGGATTCAATCCTGTCACCAGAATCCGTGGCGCGGCAATCCCGAACTTGCCGATCAAATCTGCATGCAGGATTCTGAGCGTGGTCGTCAGACTATCTCGCGTGATGGCGGCGGGCACGTCGGCGAGCGCCAGATGTGTCGTCGCAAGTGCTACGCGCAGTCCGCCGCCGGTGAGCATCATGACGACGCGCGCGGTTCCGGACTTTTCTGCAAGATACTCAGTATGGCCGCTGAAATTGATACCTGGAATATTCGCGTCGTTGATGATGCCTTTGTGTACCGGCGCGGTGACCATCGCGGCGAACTCGCCGGAACGGCAGCCTTCGATGGCGCGGTCAAGTAGCTTCAGTACGTACCGGCTGTTGGTGGCGTTGAGTTTCCCTGCGATTGCCGGCGCGGCAGCGGGAGTTGCATCGATTGGCAAGGCACTGATGTCGACGCCCAGTATTGTCGCGCGTGACGCAAGCAAATCGCGATCACCAAGCACAACGAGGTTTGCCGCGAACTTTTCCTTTGCGAGCAGCACGCAAAGATCCGGTCCGATGCCCGCTGGCTCGCCAGATGTAATGGCGATGGTGGGTTTGTCGTCGGCGGTGTTCAAGGTCATGCGACCAGACCTTTCGTCTGGCTCATAATCCACCGCGAACTTGATTCCGTGCGCGCTAACCAGAGGTCAATATGCGTTTTTGCAATGTTTGCAGTGTAGACATCTTGTGCCTCCTTCCCCCGAGGAAACGGGGGAAGGGTGGGATGGGGATGTCTCTGCAGGTGGTATCGCCCCCTTCCCAGCCTTCCCCCGTCGCCGGGGGCAGGAGTCAGCCGGTCGAGCACAGGCAACTCAGAAAAGACTCCAATTTGCTTGAACCCAAGGTCCGGATCGTGCTGCGCTAAATCGCGCCAATTTAGATGCCTTGCACTCATGAGACCCTATCCGGGGATGACGATTGTCCGCGTGTGCGGACAATCGCCACTACTATTCCGCCCGAAATTCGACAAACGCCCGATCCCGTGTCTGGCGCAGCCAGTCCTGAAAAGCTTCGTCGGCCTTACGCGCGCGAATTGTGTTGCGCGCACCGGCGCGCTTTCTCTCTTCCGTCACGCCTTCGGTGCGCCGCTCGATAACCTGTACCAGATGCCAGCCAAACGTACTTTGCACCGGTGCGGAAATTTCATTGTCGCGCAGTTGATTCATTGCGCGTTCGAATTCCGGCACCGTGTCGCCAGGCGAAATCCAACCCAGGTCACCGCCTTTCGAGTTCGATGGATCGTCGGAATGCACTTTGGCCAGTTCGGCAAAATCGGCTCCGCCGATCACGCGTTCGCGCAGGCGCGCCAGGCGCTCTTTCGCATCGGTGTCGGTCACGCCTTCCTTGCCCTTGATCAGGATGTGGCGCACGTGGGTCTGCTGAATCGTCGGCTGCGCGCTGACGCCACGTTTGTCCAGCAGCTTGACGATATGAAAGCCATTCGCGCTACGCAGAATATCGGTAATCTCGCCAGCTTTCAGGGGAGTCAGTGCATCCAGGAATATGGCGGGCAAGCGGCCTGATGGTCGCCAGCCCAGATTGCCGCCTTGCAAGGCATCTGGCGCGTCGGAGTATTGCGCGGAAATTTGCGCAAACTCCGCACCCTTCCGCAATTCGCCCAGCGCCTGCAAGGCACGTTTGCGGCGAGTCTCGATCTGCGCGCTGGTGGCTTGCTCGGGAACAAGTACCAAAATGTGGGCGAGGCGAAATTCGCGATCAGTTGTTGCTTCACGCGCTTCGAGCGAGAGCTGTGTATCCACCTCTGCTTCCGTTACATTGATGCCGCTCTCCACTTCACGCTCACGCAGCCGCGACATAATCACTTCACCGCGGACTTCCTCGCGAAATTTTTGCCACGATACGCCATCTTGTTCAAGACGCCGCCGGAATTCGGTCATCGACAGGTTGTTTTCGTCGGCGATGCGCTGCAAGGCTTTGTCGAGCGTGGCGTCGTCCACGCGAATGCCGGTTTCCTTTGCTTCCTGCAGTTGCACCATGTCGTTGATCATGCGTTCAAGCAATTGTTTCCTGAGCGCGTCCTGTGGCGGCAACTGTGTACTTTGCGCCTGCAACTGTTTAACCACGATGGCCATGCGGTTATTCAGGTCGTTGAGTGTGATCACTTCGTTGTTGACGATGGCAACGATGCGATCGAGTTCAACCACGCCTGCCGCTTTAGCGGGCGCGGTGAGACGCGTGTCGATTTTGGCCGCGGCCGCCGGGACGGGCGCCAGGGTCGTAATGGAATTCACAGGTGGCGATGCGGGCGACGACGGTGCCGGTGTGGCAAGCTGTGCCACGGAAGGCAATGGCACAGCTGACAGCAACATGGCAGTGAAAGCAACGGTCAGGCGATATTTCATGGTGCAGATTCCAAAGGGAAGCGACGCGGTAAAGAGACAAAGGCTAGAAACATGGCGGGTTGTTTGACGGGCTGAACGGCGGGTTTAACGATCCACTAGCGATCATCAGACCGACGATAGCCTGGAATGTTCTGTCTGAGGGTCTCCAGCGGGTTAATGCCCAGTTTGGAGAGGCCTTTTAACTCCAGTTGGAACTGGAAAGAGTTTGAATATTGTTGCGTGGCAGTCGCAAAACGGTGTGCGACCAACCGGAATTCCCAGCATCCCTGATTATACTCGACGCCCAAGAGGCCCTCGATCAGGCGCTTATCCTGAAACGAGTGGTTGGCGCGGGCGAGCAACGTCCATGCGGGAGCAGCTTTGCCAAACGGCCATTGGGCAGAGATATCAACCTGCTTCAGGGAATCGCGTGTGTAGCGATAGCTGAAGTTGAGTATCCGTCCGCTGTCTGCGTTGTAGCGGGCGGCGATATTGGCGCGCTGGAATTCTGTCTTGGATGTGGAGTACTGAAAGCCCGAATCCAGAAACCAGGAATCCGATAGTTGCCCCGACAAGGCCGTCAACAAGTCCGAGCGACTCAGGTTGCCCTGCTGTTCGCCGGACAGACCGAGCGCGCTGTCGGAAAGTGTGACCCGTTGCGGACGAAAATAGTAGCGCTGTCCTATCGCCGCGCGCAGGCGCTCGATGCCGGTCAGGTTCTCGATGAATCGGGTCGTGATGGCAGCCGTCATTTGTTTCGCATCCGAAATACGGTCCCCACCGACAAAAAGGTTCTCGTTGAAAATCTGCGCGAAACTGAAATCGGTCGCGGCGGTCGAGAAGGAAGGCAGGCGGCTTTGATCGCGAAACGGCACATACAGAAAGAACAGACGTGGTTCCAGCGTCTGTGAAACAGATTCGCCCCACAGCGTGAGCGGTCGTTCAAATGACAACCCGCTATCGACACTGATGATCGGCAGGCTGCGCGTGCCGCTCTCAAATCCCGTCTCGTTTCTGGTCAACTGGTAATGCGTGGTGTGGAACCCGACTTTGGGCGTGATGAAACCGTAGGGTGCGGTAAATGGCATCGACGCCGATGGATAGAAAAGCAGCCGCTGGCCGTTCACCAGTGTCGGGTGTTGAAAATCCGTAAACTCTCCGAGTGCATTCAATTCCACGCCATTCCAGCGGTTGGGGTGCGCATTGAACGAGATTTGCGGCGCCAGCCGGTACGGCGGCGTGACCAGCGCCGCCGGGTCCTGCAACGTCTGATAGCCGAGATAACGCATGGACCAATCGCCAACGATACTGGCGTACGACAAACTGGCGTCGCGCGGTAGATTGGTCTGCGCGGTATTGGCGATACGCGTGGACAGATCGCGGAAATAGTTGTCGTCCGAAACCTTCTGTGCATAGACGGAAGCACTCCAGCCCGGCGCCAGCCAAGGCGCCAGATTCTGATAATGCCGCAACGACACCAGATAGCGGTTGTTGTCGATTACGCGGTCGTGCGGCAGGTATTCCGTATCAAGCTCGCCCAGATAGTCGCGACCGAGATAACGAAACTCCGTGCCGATCTGTACACCGCGGCGCGTGAACATTTTCGGGGTAATGGTGGCGTCGTGATTGGGCGCGATATTCCAGTAGTAAGGCACAGCCAGCTCGAAACCGCTGCTGGTCGATGAACCAAATGACGGCGGCAGGAAACCCGACTTGCGATCGCTGTTCAGCGGAAAGGTCATGTAGGGCATGTATAGAATCGGGACGCCTTTGAATTCAACGACGCCGTTAATTCCCGTACCGATGTTGCGCTCGCGGTCGAGCGCCAATTCGGAGACTTTCAGATACCAGTCGTCCTGATCGGGCTTGCAGGTCGTGTAGCGCGCGCCGAACAGGCGTTCCTGATCGGGCCCCTCGAGATTCATGCGCGCCGCCGATCCGCGTGCCTCATAGCGCTGCCCAGGCCGAGTTGGATTCTTCGAGAAAAAGAAACTCGGTTGTTCGAGTGTGCCGATTTCCGTCGCGACCGTCAGCTTGAGCCCCAGTCCGCTGACAATATCGCCACCACGATCCAACCGCACCTTGCCGGGGATCGATGCCAGATCGGTCAGCATGTCGTAATCGACGCGATTGGCGGTTAGCTCCATGTCGCCCCGCTTGACGGAAACGTGCCCGCTGGCCGACACGCTTATCTGATTGATACCGTCAATCTCGTCGGCAGAAATCAACAGCGGCCCGGTTTTCGCCGGACGTTGCAGCAGGCCACCCGGTGTCGGCATCGACCTTTCCGCTTTCAGGCCGTCCTGAATGGCGGCGTCGAGATCAGCCTGGCCAGGGGCGGACGCCACCTGTTGCGCAAAGATTGGCGGCGCGCCGGCGCATAGCCACAGACCGGCAAGCACTAAAGCGGCGCACGTGCGAGTGGACGCAAGGGCGGGCGAGCGGCGGGACGAGTGCAGGGTCAAGGTACGGGAAGGCACGAGGAAGGGAGTCGTCGAATCAGTGGGGCGATGGATGGAAAATAGGGGAAGGCGGCGTGACGGTGAATGATAAAATTCAGTTTGTTTCTACAAGAAAAATAGCATGCCTGAAACCTTGTTGTCCCCGTCGTCACCAAGCCCGCGCATCGACGCACTCCATGCATGGCTTGTTCCCGAACTCAAACGCGAAGGCATCACCGAATACACACTGGAACCCGCCTCGACCGACGCGAGTTTTCGCCGCTATTTTCGCATAACCTCCTCTGCGGTAACGTACATCGTCATGGACGCGCCGCCCGAGCAGGAAGATTGCCGCCCATTCGTCAAGGTCGCGGCCCTCATGCGCGAAGCCGGTGTCAACGCGCCCGCGGTGCTCGCGCAGGATCTGTTGCAAGGCTTCCTGCTGCTCACTGATCTCGGCCG
This sequence comes from Betaproteobacteria bacterium, assembly GCA_016720925.1. Lineage (NCBI taxonomy): Bacteria > Pseudomonadati > Pseudomonadota > Betaproteobacteria > Betaproteobacteria bacterium. The sequence continues at coordinate 93,678 of JADKJR010000001.1, forward strand.
CCAGACCTATCTCGATGTCATCAACGACGATAACGCCGATAAACTTTTCCGCGAAGCCAACGCATCGTTGATCAAATGGCAGCTCGCCTCGAAGCCGGGCGTGTTGCCGGTATACGGCGAAGCGCAGATTGCACAAGAACTCGCGCTATTCCCGGATTGGTATATTGCCCAACATGTCGGCGCCACCTTGAACGACAAGCAGCGCAACACCTTGCAGTCAGTGTTCGCTGCCATCGCCCAGCATGCCATCAGCCAGGCCAAAGTCTATGTGCACAGCGACTACATGCCGCGCAACCTGATGATCTCCGATCCACCGCTGGAAAATGCGCCCGGCGTGCTCGATTTTCAGGACGCCGTGTACGGGCCAATCAGCTACGACATCGCCTCACTCTACCGTGATGCCTTCATTTCCTGGGACGAAGAACGCGTCCTCGATGGCACCATCCGTTACTGGGAGAACGCGCGCAAGGCAGGACTACCGATGCCCGCGCATTTCGGCGATTTCTATCGCGACGTGGAGTGGATGGGCTTGCAACGGCACCTGCGAATCCTCGGCATCTTCGCGCGATTGAATTATCGTGACGGCAAGCCCATGTACCTTGCCGATACGCCGCGCTTTGTGAATTACGTGCGCAAGACCAGTGAGCGCTATGGCGTGTTGAGGCCGTTGTTGAGGCTGTTTGATGAGATGAAAATTGGGGATGCAGCGGTGGAGGGGTATCGGTTTTGAATGGAAAAGTCTAGGGCTGGTGCGGCGTTTGGGGATAAAATGGCTGGAAATGCGCGCCAGGGCTAGAGTTTTTACCGGTCACGCTTCGCCGAACATCAAGTCGCTGTCACGGATCGCCACAAAATGCACAAGTCGACCAGCGTACAATGACGCCTTTCATTCACACCCATTCCCCCACCCATGAAACGCGAAAGCTTCCCCTTCCCCGTCGTCGTTCCCAACGTCAAAATCCATGCCGAGCGTCGCAAGCGTCTCGCGAAAAATCTGAAAGAAGGCATTGTGCTGCTGGCGACTTCGCCGGAAGTGGCGCGCAATGCCGATGCGCATTACGACTATCGTTGGGACAGTCATTTCTATTACCTCACCGGGTTCCGCGAACCGGAAGCGGTGCTGGTCATTTTGCTGGGAAAGAAGCCTCGGCACATTCTGTTTTGCCGCGACAAGAATCTGGAACGTGAAATCTGGGATGGGTTTCGCTTTGGTCCGGAGGTGGCCAAGGAAGTGTTCAGTTTCGATGAGTCGTATTCGATTGCCGAGCTGGAAACGCGCATCCCGGATCTGATGACGAATCAGGATGTGATTCACACGCCAATCGGTGCCTCGTCCACGTGGGATCAATCGATCACCCGCTGGCTGAATGCGGTGCGCGCCAAGGTGCGAACCGGTACGACGGCGCCTTCGGAGGTGCGCGACCTGCGCACGCCGGTGGGGCAGATGCGGCTCATCAAGGACAAGACCGAGATCGACATCATGGCGCGTGCGGGCAAGATTTCCTCCGATGCACACGCACGGGCGATGCGCTTCGCCAAACCGGGGATGTTTGAGTATCAGGTCGAAGCGGAAATTCTCCACGAGTTTGTGATGAACGGCGCGCGGCAGCCTGCTTACGGCAGTATCGTCGCGGCCGGCGGCAACGCCTGCGTGTTGCACTACCGGGAGAATTCCGCGCAGTTGAAGAGAGGTCAATTGATGCTGATCGACGCGGGGTGCGAGCTGGAAAGCTACGCGGCCGACATCACCCGCACGTTCCCGATCGCGGGCAAATTCAGCGGGCCACAACGCGATATTTACGAGCTGGTGCTGGAATCGCAGCTCGCGTGTATCAAGGCGGTCAAGCCGGGCGCGCCGTTCGGCAAGTATCACGACGTTGCCAACCAGGTGCTGGCGCAGGGCCTGATCGATCTCAAGCTGTGCAAGGGCTCGCTCGCGAGCGTGCTGGAACAGGAAACATACAAACAGTTCTACATGCACCGCGCCGGTCACTGGCTGGGGCTGGATGTGCATGACGCCGGCGAATACAAACGCGATGGCAAATGGGTGACGATGCAGCCGGGCATGGTGTTGACGGTGGAACCGGGGTTGTATATCCGTCCGGCCGACAATGTGCCCAAGCATTTCTGGGATATCGGCGTGCGGATCGAGGATGATATCCTGGTGACGGCCAAGGGAAATATCAACCTGACGGCGAGCTGTCCGAAATCGGTGAAGGATATTGAGGCGCTGACCTGCGGGTAGTGGGTGACAGTCCATTCCCATTCGTCATTCCCGGTTCCGCGGGAATGACATTGCATATTTAGCGTTATGCCCAAAGTAATCATCATTGGTGCTGGCCCCGTTGGCGCCACGTTTGCACTTTTGGCCGCACGGCAGGGTTTAAACGTCACGGTACTTGAAGCGCGTGAAGGTCCGTCGCGCGAATCGCGTTCGTTGGCGCTGTCGTATGGCAGCCGCGAGATTCTCAGCGTGGCGGGTGTCTGGAAAGACAATCTGCGGGCGACGGAAATTTTGACCATCCATACCTCGCAGCGCGGCGGTTTTGGCCGCATGCGGCTGTCACATCTCGACGCGAATGTGCCGGCATTGGGCTATGTGCTGTCTTACGCCGATTTGCAGCTGCAGCTTGACCGCATGCTCGAAGAGCAAGGCATAACCGTGATGCGCGGCGCCTTGTTATCCGCGATTGACGACGCGACTGGCGAAGTGAAGGTGAATTTCTCGCAGGACGGCGCAGACCGGACGATGGTCGCCGACGCGGTGGTGCTTGCGGATGGCGGCGCCAATCTCGGCAAGGTGCCTGCTCTTCATGCTGACGAAAAAGGTTATGGGCAAAGCGCGCTACTGGGGCACGTGATCACGGATGCCGCGCATCGTGGTACCGCCTATGAACGCTTCACGCCCAAAGGTCCGGCCGCATTGCTGCCGCATGGGGGCGAGCGGGAATACTCGATGGTGTGGGTGTCCTCGACGGCGCGCATTGAGGCATTGAAGTTGCTGAGTGACGCGGAGTATATCGCGGCGTTCCAGCAGCATTTCGGTTTTCGCGCCGGAAAATTCCTGTCCATTTCGAATCGGCGAAGTTTTCCACTGAAGTTGCGTACCGTTTCGTCGCGCGTCGCGGGCCGGATTGCGGTCATCGGCAATGCCGCGCAGGCGCTGCATCCGGTGGCCGGACAGGGATTCAATCTCGGCTTGCGCGATGCGGATGAGCTTTCGCGGCGCCTGAGCGCCGACCCGGATCCGCGCCGTGTTACGCAGGCTCTGCGGGAATACGAGGCGTTGCGCGATCGTGATGTCGAGCGCAGCGTGGGGTTCACGGACTTTCTGGTGGGCGCGTTTTCCAATGACCACATGTTATCGCGTGTGCCGCGTGGTATCGGGCTTGCCGCGATCGATATCCTGCCATTCGCGCGACGGGCGCTGGCGAAACGCATGTTGTTCGGCGCGCGCAAATGAGTGAGCGGATCGTCATTGTTGGCGGTGGCCCGGTGGGACTTGCGCTGGCGCTCGCGACGTCGGTATTGCCGGGTGTGGAAGTGACGGTGATTGAACGTGGACCTGCTGTGGATGACACGTTGCCCCCGCCGTTTGATCATCGCGTCTATGCCCTGTCACTGGCATCGCTTGCCATGCTGCAGGAGTTGGGTGTGGTGCTTCCCGCCACGCGCATCGCCAAGGTGTGCGCGATGCAAGTACACGGCGATGGCGGTCAAAGCGGCCCCAGCCGGCTCGATCTCAATGAGGGGCAGCTGCTTGCCGCGATTGTCGAACATGCCGCTGTGATGTGCGCGCTGCAAAGCAGATTGTTGCAGGACGGGCGCGTAAAGATTTTGCGTGGAGTGTCTCCAATTGAAGTGCAATCGCTCGGCGAAAATCGGCGCGAACTCATGTTGTCCGATAGTAGCAAAATACAGTCGGATTTGCTGGTTGCCGCGGATGGCAGCCGTTCGCAAATTCGTGAATGGGCCGGCATATCCACGGCGGTGAAAGACTACGAGAGCGATGGCGTGGTCGGTAATTTCAAAGCCGAACGTCCGCACGGCGATATCGCACGGCAATGGTTTACGCATGACGCGGTGCTGGCGTTTTTACCCTTGCCGGACAATCACATCTCGATCGTCTGGTCTGTCGGGAAAGAGGCATCGAAAGCGCTGCCGACGAATGATCCGGATGCCTTTTCCCGCGCCGTGGAAGAAGCGGGACATAAATCACTCGGCGCGCTCTCGCTGGTATCGCAGATTGCACGCTTTCCACTTTTGCGCATCATGGCCAATGAATGGGTGCAACCCGGATTGGCACTGATAGGCGATGCGGCCCATGCCGTTCATCCATTGGCCGGTCAGGGCGTGAACCTCGGTTTCGCGGACGTGCGAAACATGGCAGCGGTTTTGCGCGCACGCTCGAAGTATTCGGCCATTGGCGACCTGGCGCTGCTACGCCGGTACGAACGCGGTGGTCGCGAGGCAGCATGGGCAGTGGGTGAGATGACCGAGCAGCTGCGTTCGCTCTACCGGAGCGATGTGTCGGCAGCGCGCTGGTTGCGTAACGATGGCATTGCGCTACTGAATCGGATGCCGGCGGCGAAGTCACAACTGATAGACTATGCATCTCGCTGAATGCCAGGTGTTGAGTGCAGGGTGCCAAGTAATGGCGTCCACGACGGCATTGTTGCGGAACCAATGAACCCGTAGCGACTCGAAATACATTGAATTCAAGGACTCTTTTGTGAAACTACTTAAATCTGCGCTATATCTCGCCCTCGCGATATTTTCCTTGTCAGCGATGGCGGAGTCCGACCTGGAGACTGTCAAGAAAGAACTGACAAAGAAATATCCGGATATTGTCGTTGATCGCATCACCAAGGCGGGCTATGGTGAGTTGTACGAAGTGTTCAGCAAGGGTGAAATCATCTATACCGATATGAAAGTCACGTACCTGATGTTGGGGACGTTGGTGGATGCCGCAACGCGGGCAAACATTTCCGAGGAACGGTTGCAGAAGCTCACCGCCATCAACTTCAACGATCTGCCGTTCAGCCAGGCCATCAAGCTGGTTCGCGGCAATGGGTCGCGGCGGATGGCAATATTCGAAGATCCCAATTGCGGCTATTGCAAGAAATTCGAGCAGGATGTCAACTCGCTGGAAAATATAACGGCGTATATCTTTCCGTATCCAATCCTGGCCCAGGATTCCGTGGATAAATCGAAATCCATCTGGTGTTCGCCGGATCGCCTGAAGGCATGGCAGGATTTGATGCTACGCGAGCGGCCACCGACGGCAAAGGGCGCTTGTGAAAACCCAATTGAGAAAAATGTCGCGCTCGGCCGGACACTTCGGGTGAATGGCACACCGATGACGATATTTGAGGATGGTGAGCGCATTTCTGGCGCGCTGCCCAAGGCGCGTATTGAGGCCAAGTTGGTGGCGGCCGCGAAAGTCGGCATTACGGCGGACGCGAAGAGATAGTCCAGTCTCATCAAAAAAACGGCTGCCGCGGCAGCCGTTTTTTTGTGCCGGTTTTTCTAGCGGACCGACGCTGCGATAAAGTACAACGCTATGCTCAAACCCATCCCCACCATCCAGACGAGGCTGCGCAATGTGGCCAGATTGCCAACGTAGCAGGCGATGTAGGCGAGGCGCGCGACGATGAATCCGATGGCGATGCCATCGACGGTTGCTTGCGGTGCTTTGCAGGCGGCCGCAATCAGCACGCCAGCAGCAAACAGCGGAAATGCTTCAAAACCGTTGAGATGCGCGGCGTGCGCGCGCGACTGCGCGCCTTGCAGCTTCGCTTCCCATTCGCGTGGCGCGGCGTTGCCCCGCAGATAAGTTTTATCCCACTTGGCAATGGTGATTGCAAGGTACGGAAGCAGTCCGGCAGCCAGCACGCACCAATAGGCGATGGTCATGGTGATTCCTTTTTTGTTGTGGTTAATGTCGTTACAGGCGGTGCAGGTTGCGGTTCCGCGGATGGCGGTGCGGCCGATCGGGGTCCGGCGAAATGCGATGCTACTGCGACCGCATTGGGATCATAACCTTTCGGCAGCAGGACCCACATTTTCCCCTGCTGCTTCATTTTGCCCGCCTGTGCGCCGGCATCGTCTCCAAAACCCCAGTAGAAATCCGCGCGCACTGCGCCGTTGATCGCGCCGCCGGTGTCCTGCGCGACCATCAGCCGATTCAACTCCTGCCGGGTACCCGGAAACGTGGTCGAAAGGAAAACCGGAACACCCAACGGAATCACCCGTGGATCGATCGCAATGGAACGCTCTGCCGTCAACGGTACGCCAAGTGTTCCAATCGGGCCGCTGAGGTCGCCGGGCAGTTCCTTGAAAAACACAAAGCTGGGATTTGCGTTCATGAATTGCTGAACCCTGGCGGGGTGGCGCCGCGCCCATTCCTTGATGCCTTGCATCGAGGCGCGCTCCGCTTTTATTTCGCCACGCCGGATCAGCAAGCCGGCCAGCGATCGAAACGGGTGACCATTCTGGTTGGCGTAACCGACACGCAGGCGGCTGCCGTCCGTAAGCTGGATTTGTCCGGAACCCTGGATTTCCAGGAAGAACAACTCCACGGCATTGTCAACATAGGCGATTTCCAGCCCTTTGAGGGGTGACGAGTCAGCGGAAATCTCGCTGCGCTCCAGATAGGGCACCAACTTGTTGCCCACAAGGCGACCGCGCAATCGCCGAAACTTGAGATCCGGGTACACGTCGCTCAAATCAATGGTGATCAGATCCTGTGGGGAAGCGTAGACCGGATATTTATAGACCGCCGTCTGTACCCTTGAACCATGCACAAGCGGCTCGTAATAGCCGGTGACGAGACCTGTCTCCGACTCGTCAGCATTGACGACGCGGAAAGGATCGAAGGATTCGCGAAAAAACTGCAGGATCGCATCTGTCTTCGCATTGGCCGCCAGTGGAATGGAAAGTGACTGTGCGCGATTGCACGCGGCTTGCCACTCTGTTTTCGCCTTCAGGACAGCACAGCTTTGCAGGAATGCGCCTAGCGCATCCGTCGGGTTGTCAGTATTGAAGCGGGGCAGCGCATCCCACTGCGCCCTTTCCAGGCGTCCGCGGGCGGCCTCCGAGGGCGGCGGTGTGATTGGTTCTGCGATCAGTGGCAACGTTGTTGGCGGGGAGCACACCGTGCAGATATTGCAGACGGGGCATTGGGTCACGGTAATCAGCGCCGGCGGCGCCGCGCAGCCCGCGAGAATTGTGATTGAAGCGAGAAATAGCCTTGGAAATGTTGAGGACTTCTGGACGTGCGGGGAGGTCAATGTCATAGTGCCGGCAGTATATCAATGGCTGGTAACAACCACTTGGAGCAGATTAGATGGCGTGGGTATTTTTGCAGGTTTTCCTGGCGTTCGGCGTGGCAGTTTTCATTGTGTGGTGGACGTTTCCGAAGAAGAAAAAGGAAAAGCCGGCCGACCCACCTTCAAACGATCCGCGTGTCTGAAATCTGACGCACTGCTAGTGCAGCACTCTAGGCACGGAGAGTGTGAATTCCGGAATCACCGCCTCAAACCTGGTGCCGTCTTCGGCAGTCAATTGATAAGTACCACGCATGGTGCCAACCATGGTGCCAAGCGATGAACCGCTGGTGTACTCAAACGACGCACCGGGTTTGATCGTTGGCTGTTCGCCGACCACACCGACGCCGCGTACTTCCTGAACCTGGCTGTCCGCATCGGTGATGATCCAGTGGCGGCTGATCACTTTGGCGGCGACTTCGCCAGTGTTGGTAATGCGGATGGTGTACGCAAATACGTACTGGTCGTTTTCTTCATCCGATTGGTCGGGAAGATAAAACGCCTGCGCGGTCACATCGACTGCGTATTTTTTGCCTGAAATTGATTCAGTGTTCATGCGTGGAATCGTATCATGCGCACGGGAGCAGGAGATTCGAAAACAATAATTCGCACCGCCATCGGCGTGCCTGCAAAGTGATATCACCTTGTGCCACGCAGGGCTTTCCCATCGTAATTCGCGTAAAATTCTGGTCCATGAACTACCGGATTGCTCCTTCTATTCTCTCCGCCGATTTTGCCTGTCTGGGTAAAGAAATTCGCGCCGTCATTGCCGCGGGCGCGGATGTCATTCACTTTGACGTCATGGACAATCATTACGTTCCCAATCTCACGATCGGGCCGTTGGTTTGCGAGGCGGTGCGACCTTATGCGCTGACGGAGGACGGCGCTCCTGTTCCGATTGACGTCCACCTGATGGTCAAGCCGGTGGATCGGATCGTACCGGATTTTGCCAAGGCGGGTGCCTCTATCATCAGTTTTCACCCGGAAGCATCGGATCATGTTGATCGCACGCTGTCGATGATTCGTGATTGCGGTTGCAAAGCAGGGCTGGTGTTCAATCCGGCCACGTCGCTTTCGTACCTGGACCATGTGATGGACAAGGTGGATCTCATACTCATCATGTCGGTCAACCCTGGGTTCGGCGGCCAGAAATTCATCCCGGAGGCGTTGCAAAAACTGCGCGAGGCAAGAAAAAGAATCCAGCAATCGGGCCGCGACATCTGGCTGGAAGTCGATGGCGGAGTGAAAGCGGACAATATTGAAGAAATTGCCCGCGCAGGTGCGGATACATTTGTGGCCGGCTCGGCAATTTTTGGGCAGAAGGACTACGTGATGGCAATCAGTGAAATGCGCGCAGCGCTCGCAAAGGTGGCAACATGAATTCGCTGCCGCCGACGGATGAATCGGTTCCGCAATCTGTCGCCCCTCTGAACTCCAGCGCTGGCGCGCCTTCTGGGGCGGATGCCTTGGAAACCCCCGTGGATATTGGCTCTCAGCCCGATGTCCTTGTGGAGAATGCAGCTGTCGTCAAGAAGCCGCGTTTGCGCGCGAAACCAAAATTTGCCTTTCCTCTGCCGCTCAAGGCGGTGCTGCTTGATCTCGATGGCACCTTGCTTGATACGGTGAGCGATATTGCGACCGCCGCCAACATGATGCGTGCATCGCTCGGTTTTGCGCCGCTGGATGCCGCGCTGATCAGGACTTTCGTCGGTAAGGGAATCGCCAATCTGGTGGCGAAAACACTCAAGGAAGCCGTGGGTGAAGTCGGGCCGACCGCGCTGAAAGTGGCTGTTGCCAACTTCGAGCGTCAATATGAAAAGTGTTTTGGCGATTCGTCGGCACCATTTGCGGGTGTCATTGATGGTCTGGAGGCGCTAAGGGATAAGGGTCTCCGCCTGGGTTGCGTAACCAACAAGGCGGAAAAATTCACCTTGCCGCTTTTGGCAAAGACCGGTCTCGCCGGCTATTTTGAAATCACGCTCTCGGGGGATTCGCTTCCGGAAAAAAAGCCGCATCCGTTGCCCTTGATTCATGCGGCGGAGTTCTTTGCCTGCACGACCGCGGAGATGTTGCTGATCGGCGATTCGGTCAACGATGCCGAGGCCGCGCGCGCGGCGGGCTCACCGGTGTTCATCGTTCCCTACGGCTACAATGAAGGCCAGGAATTGCGGGGGTTGGACTGTGACGCGTTTATCGACGACGTGCCGTCTGCCCTGAAATTTGTTAAGCTGGCAACCTGACTCAATTTTCCATTCTTCTCAAATGACTTTCAGCAAACAAGTGTGGACGTGGCGATGGCATAACTGGCGCTAATAGCGGCCATCTGCCTTCTTGCCTTACCCTGCTTGTTCGTCTTTGTTTCTGTTACACGGCTGAAAGATCATGACTGAATCCGAATTTACCGCGCTCGCGGCGCAAGGATACAACCGAGTTCCCGTCACCCTTGAGACTTTCGCGGATCTGGATACGCCGCTATCGATTTATCTCAAGTTGGCGAACAAACCGTTTTCCTACCTTCTTGAGTCGGTAATCGGCGGCGAGCGTTTTGGCCGCTATTCGATCATCGGTCTGCCTGCGCGCGAGTGGTTGCGCGTCAAAGGCAAGGAATGCGCGGTGGTACGTGCCAAACCCGGTGGACAGACCGAGACGATTGAGCATGTATTCGTTGCCGACCCGCTGGCGTTTGTCGAAAAATACCGCAAGCGTTTCAACGCCGCGCCAATCGACGGCGCATTGCGTTTTGCGGGTGGCCTTGCAGGCTACTTCAGCTATGACACGGTTCGTTATATCGAGCACAAGCTTGAACTCGAAGACCACCAGCTGAAGAAGGACATTATCGGCGCTCCGGATATTGTGCTGATGCTGTCCGACGAGTTGGCGGTGGTCGACAATCTTTCCGGCAAGCTGCACCTGATCGTATATGTTGATGTTGCCGCGCACGGCAGCGCGGCGCATGGGTTTGCCTTTGCGCAACGGCGTTTGGCTGAATTGCGCCTCGGCTTGCGGCAACACGCATCGCTGCCCGTATATGTGCCGTCGAACATCGCAAGTGCGCCGGTAAACAAACCCAAATCAGAAATTGGCAAGGATGCTTTTCTCAAGGCTGTTGCCAAATGCAAGCAGTACATTGTGGACGGCGACATCATGCAGGTACAGATTTCGCAGCGCATCTCGCAGCCGTTCGACGCGCCGCCTATCAATCTCTACAGGGCGCTACGTTCCATTAACCCCTCGCCATACATGTTCTATTTCGATATGGGAGATTTCCATATTGTTGGCGCGTCGCCGGAAATTCTGGTGCGGCAGGAAGGTAGCAAAGTAACCGTACGACCCATCGCCGGCACCCGCAGGCGAGGCGAGACGCCCGAGCATGATCGCGAACTTGAACAGGAGTTGCGCAATGATCCGAAGGAACTGGCGGAACATTTGATGCTGATCGATCTCGGGCGAAACGATATCGGCCGCATCGCCAAAACGGGCAGCGTAAAAGTTACTGAACAATTTGTCGTTGAGCGCTATTCGCATGTGATGCATCTGGTCTCGAATGTCGATGGAGAAATTCGCGAAGATGTTGGCCCTATCGATTTGCTGCGGGCGACGTTTCCTGCCGGTACGGTTACGGGCACGCCGAAAGTGCGCGCGATGGAAATCATCGACGAGCTGGAGCCCAGCAAGCGCGGCGTGTACGCGGGTGCAGCCGGGTATCTGGGTTTCAATGGCAACATGGATCTGGCCATTGCGATTCGCACCGGCGTCGTCAAGGACGGCATACTCTACGTGCAGGCGGCGGCGGGGATTGTCGCGGATTCGGTGGCCGAGCTTGAATGGCAGGAAACCGAAAGCAAGGCGCGGGCGCTGTTGCGCGCTGCGGAGATGGTGTCCGCCGGCATCGATACCAATCCATCGTGAGGAGATAAATCATGCTGCTCATGATCGACAATTACGATAGTTTCACTTTCAACCTCGTGCAGTATTTCGGCGAGTTGGGCGAAGACGTGCTGGTCAAGCGCAACGACGAAATCACGCTGGCGGACATCGAAAAACTCGCGCCGCAACGAATCGTGATTTCGCCTGGTCCCTGCTCGCCAATCCAGGCGGGAATATCCGTGCCCGCCATTGAAAAATTCGCGGGCAAAATGCCCATCCTCGGCGTCTGTCTCGGCCATCAAGCCATCGGACAGGCGTTCGGCGGGCGAATCATTCATGCCAAGACGCTGATGCATGGCAAGACTTCACAGATGACGCATACAGGGAAGGGCGTTTTCGACGGCTTGCCATCTCCTTACCGCATCACCCGCTATCACTCGCTGGTGATCGAACGTGAAACCAGTCCGGATTGCCTCGAAATCACCGCATGGACCGATGACGGTGAAATCATGGGCGTGCGCCATAAGACCATGCCTGTTGAAGGCGTGCAGTTCCATCCCGAGTCGATCATGACCGAACACGGCCATGCGCTTTTGAAGAATTTCCTGAATGTGAAAGTGTGACTATGTTCAGCCCGCAAGAAGCGATCAACCGGCTATCCGACAAACGCGAAATCTTCTTCGATGAAATGGTGGATCTGTTTCGCCAGGTCATGGAAGGCAAGGTGACGCCGGTACAACTGTCCGCGATCCTCATGGGCCTGCACGTGAAGACCGAATCGGTATCGGAAATTGCCGCCGCAGCGCAGGTCATGCGCGAATTCTCGACCAAGGTGGAAGTGGGCGATCTACCGTATCTCGTCGACACCTGCGGAACCGGCGGCGACAAAGCGCACACCTTCAACATTTCCACGGCGGCGGCATTCGTTGCGGCTGCGGCAGGCGCCAAGGTTGCGAAGCATGGCGGCCGCTCAGTGTCATCTCAATCCGGCAGCGCCGACGTGCTGGAATCACTGGGAGTGAAACTGCATCTTACGCCAGCGCAGGTGGCGGACTGCATTATCGAGGTCGGGCTGGGTTTCATGTTTGCCCCCAATCATCATCCTGCAATGAAATACGCTGCGCCGGTTCGCAAAGAATTGGGCATGCGGACAATACTGAATATCCTCGGTCCACTGACCAACCCTGCTGGCGCGCCCAATCAGGTCATGGGTGTGTTTCACGGCGATCTGGTCGGTATCCAGGCGCGGGTGCTGAAAGAACTGGGGTCGACGCATGTCATGGTGGTTCACGGCGAAGACGGCCTGGATGAAATTACGCTGAGCGGTCCAACACAGGTGGCCGAACTGAAGCGGGGCTTCATTACTGAATTCAAGATTGAGCCGAAGCAATTCGGCCTGGACATTGCGCCGATCGACGCAATCGCCGCCGTCGACAAGGATGCCTCGCGCAGAATGGTTGAGGAGGTGCTTGACAATCAACCTGGTCCGGCAAAGGACATCGTGATGCTCAATGCGGGGGCCGCGATCTACGTCTCCGGCATCGCGAGCGATCTATGGGGTGGCGTGGCAAAGGCGCGCGAGATGATCGAGTCCGGGCATGCGCGTGCAAAACTGGATCAATTGGTCAAGTTCACGTCGGCGATCAACAACTGATGGCCGATATTCTGCAAGAAATTCTGGCGACAAAATATCGCGAAGTCGCTGATGCGCGCCGACAATTTCCGTTGGAAATGATGCGCGAGCGTGCGATTTCAGCCCCGCCGCCGCGCGATTTTGTCGGCGCCATTCGGGCGAAGCACGCCGCGAACAAGGTCGCGGTTATCGCGGAAATCAAGAAGGCCAGCCCCAGTGCCGGCGCGTTTCGTGCGAAATTTGGTGGCGATTTTGACCCAGGTGCGTTCGCAAAGAGATATGAAACGCACGGTGCAGCGTGCCTGTCGGTCCTCACCGACCGCGAGTACTTTCAGGGTTCAACCGCCGATCTTGTCGCGGCACGCACGTCGTGCAACCTGCCCGTACTTCGGAAGGATTTCATTATTGATCCCTACCAGATTTTTGAAGCGCGAGCGATGGGCGCGGATGCCGTACTGTTTATCATGGGGGCTGTGGATATTTCGGTGTTTCAGGAGTGGGAAAAGTTGGCCGCCTCGCTTGGGTTGGCGGTTCTCGCCGAATCTCACAATGAAGTCGAACTTCAGCAAGCGCTTTCGCTTGAGACTCCTTTGATTGGCATCAATAACCGTGACTTGACGAAATTCACGACGGAAGTGAACACCACCTTGCGGCTAAAGGAACAGGTGCCCGCCAACAGGTTGCTGGTAACAGAAAGTGGCATCGATAGCGCCGATATTGCCGGGCGGCTAACAGAAAGGGGAATTCGCACCTTTCTCGTGGGTGGTGCATTGATGAGTCTGGAGGATCCTGGCGCGGGTTTGCAGGCACTCTTCCCCTTTGGGCTACTGTGACCGGACGATGACGGGCCGCTCGTGTGTTGCGAAAACGCAACATGCCGCGCTGGCTGTGGCGAATTTCACAGCGAGCACTTGAGCTAACGGTTCAAGTTTGGCAATATGGCACAAGCTTCTCGAAAGTTTCGGCAATTTTCTGTAAGTGTATGTGGGAGAAGTTGTTGCGAGGTGAGTTTTCAAACAACCGGTCAGTTGATGGCCGCTGACAGTAGAGTTTGCCTCTCGAGGTTTCCTGCACCATAGAATTAAAAAGCCTCAATTAACCTAAGGAGATTTTGATGAACAAGAAATTGATCGCCCTCGCAGTCGTCGGTGCAACGTTTGCCCCGGCTGTCATGGCGCAATCGGCCAATCCCGTGACGCTTTATGGTCGCGTTTGGGTCATGGCCAACAGCTTAAAAGCCGATGGCGGCGCAACGCCTCTGTCATCCCGTACCACGGTCGCTGACAATTCATCGTTGATTGGGTTTCGCGGAACGGAAGATCTCGGCGGTGGACTGAAGGCGTTTTTCCAGATTGAGTCCGCAGCAGGACCGGATGCTGGTGGCGGCTCGTTTGCAAGCCGTAACAGCGGTGTAGGTCTCCAGGGTGGCTTCGGTAGCGTCGTTCTTGGCCGCTGGGACAGCCCGATGAAACTTTCCGCTATTTTTGTCGATCCGTTCGGCCAAAACACCATCGGCGCTCAAAACACCTTGATCAATTCGGGTGATTTCAATCGCCGCGAAATCAACTCTGTCCAGTATTGGTCGCCGAATATTGCGGGCTTTTCCGCACGCGTGATGTATGGCGCGAATGAAGGAAAAACAGCTACCGCCAATCCGCATTCCCTGGGCTTCAGCTTGGACTACGCGACCGGCCCTTTCCGCATCAACTATGCCAACCAGAAACACACGGACTATCGTGGTGCGACGGTAACGGCTGGTGTGGTTGAGAAGCAGCAAAACCTTTCGGCCAGCGCTGTCTTTGGCCCGATCAAGATTGCTGCATTGACCCAGAAAGCCAAGCTGTCCGGTCTGACGGATCGCAAAGCCAGCGAAGTATCCGCGACCTATACCGTCGGCAAGAACCAGTTCCACGTCAACGTGGCGCGCTTGAAGAATGGCCTCATCTCCACCGCCGCGCTTCAGCCAGAAGCCAAACTTTCGGCTCTGGGGTATGACTATAATTTCTCCAAGAGAACGACATTGATGGCCCGTTATGCGGTAATCAAGAACAATGGCGCATCGGCCGTGAATTTGGTCGATTCGAACCTGCCAACTTTTGCGGTCAACAATGATCCCAAAGGCTTCGGCGCCGGTATCCGTCACACGTTCTAAAACACTGCGGTTGCAATGCATAAACGGGCACCTTCGGGTGCCCGTTTTGTTTCTATAATCTTCCTATGAACCTGGTCGACCGATTGATCTGCGAACTGGATACCGGCTTGCGAACGGTATTCGCGAAAGTCCATGCCGATCGTCGCATGCCCAGGTCCACTCGGACGACGGAAAGCAACCCTGCGACACTGGAACCGGTGGCGCGCGAAGAGTCGATACGCCTGATGCGTGTCAATCATTGCGGCGAAGTCTGCGCGCAAGCGCTTTATCAGGGGCAAGCGCTTGTGGCAGAAGATGAAACGGTTCAAAGACTCCTGCTGACTGCCGCCAATGAAGAGCATGATCATTTGGCGTGGTGCGATGCCCGGCTAACGGAATTGGGAGGGCGAAGCAGCTACCTCAGCCCGGCGTTTTATGCAGGCTCTTTCGCGCTGGGAGTTGTCTCAGGACTATTGGGTGACAGGTGGAGCATGGGTTTCCTGGTGGAAACGGAGCGACAGGTCGAGGCGCATTTGCGCGATCATCTTGGGCGCATTTCTTTCGCGGACGCCGATAGCCGCGCAATCCTGGAAGCAATGCGAAATGACGAGATCCGCCATGGTCAGACTGGCCTTGAACACGGTGCCGAACCCCTGCCACGACCGGTGAAAATGGCAATGCGCGGCATTTCAAAAGTCATGACGGGCACGACATACTGGGTTTGACTGCGGCCGTTGCGAGTCAGTAATGCTGCGCCGCCGGCTTGATCTCAAAATCATGAGTCACGCGAGCTGTTTTTGCCATCATCGCCGACGCCGAACAATAGACATCTGCTGATAGCTTGATGGCACGTTCAACTTTGCTGACGTTCAGTACATTTCCGGTAATAATGAAATGGAAATGAATAGCAGTAAAGACTTTGGGGTCAGTAGGCGCTCGCTCTGCCAAGAGTTCAACGACGCAGTCGACGACTGGCTCACGTCCTTTCTTGAGAATGCTAATCACGTCAAAGGCGCTGCATGCGCCAGTCCCGATCAGCACGGTTTCCATGGGGCGCGGACCAAGATTGCGACCACCCGCTTCGGGCGAGCCATCCATTACCAACGCATGGCCACTTTCAGTTTCACCCAGAAACGCGACATTCTCTATCCACTTGATGCGTGCTTTCAAATTTCTCTCCAGAGGTTTCGCCAAGTATATCGAACGCGCATGGCCCAATGTGCCACTGCACTGTCACTTGCATTGGAATTGACAGGGAGTGCTTGAATTTATTATAATTTCGAGTTCTGCCAAGTACTCCCCGTTTGCTTGGCGTTTAGTGACGATTGGCATTGTTGCCGTGGTGTCCCCGAAAGGGTGTCCGAACAACACGGATTCCGACAAGTCCATTACAAGCATCCGGTCCGCTGCCCGCAGGTCGCAACAAACAAGGCAGCAACATTCATGGCAGCAAAATACAAGCGAGTACAGCAATGAAAACCTTTTCAGCAAAACCACACGAAGTCGTACACGCGTGGCTCCACGTCGACGCCACCGACAAGATTCTCGGTCGCCTTGCCTCTGAAGTCGCCCTGCGCTTGCGCGGCAAGCACAAACCGGAATACACGCCCCATGTTGATACCGGCGATTTTATCGTCGTCACCAATGTGGAAAAACTGCGCGTAACCGGCAACAAAGCCGAAGACAAGAAGTATTTTCGTCATACCGGTTATCCAGGCGGCATCTACGAAACCAATTTCACCAAGTTGCAGGCAAAACATCCCGAGCGCGTGCTTGAAAAAGCCGTCAAGGGAATGCTGCCAAAGGGCCCGTTGGGCTATGCAATGATCAAGAAGCTGAAGGTTTATGCGGGTAGCTCGCATCCCCACAGCGCCCAGCAACCCCAAGAACTCAAGATCTAAGGAACCGAGAACATGGTCGGTAAATATCATTACGGAACGGGCCGTCGCAAAAGCTCGGTCGCGCGCGTATTCATGAAGCCCGGCAAGGGCGACATCGTTGTCAACGACAAGCCGGTCGACGTTTATTTCTCCCGCGAAACCGGGCGCATGGTCGTTCGCCAGCCGCTGGAGTTGGTTGGTAGCGTCGACAAATTCGACATCATGGTCAATGTGTTCGGCGGTGGCGAATCCGGGCAGGCCGGCGCCGTACGCCATGGCATCACTCGTGCGTTGCTGGATTACGACGCGACCCTGAAGCCCATTCTGTCGAAGGCGGGTTTTGTCACACGCGATGCACGCGAAGTCGAGCGCAAAAAAGTCGGCCTTCACAAAGCGCGCCGCCGCAAGCAATTCTCCAAGCGTTAACGGCTACAATCGGGCGCTTACGATCGAGCGGTCACAGTTGCCAAATGGAAAAAGCCGCACTTTGCGGCTTTTTCCTCTTTTGGTACCGTCACCAAACATGGAATACCTTCAAAAGGTTCCCACCATCCGATGCTGAGCGAGATGAAACTTCGCGGTCTGTGGCGAAAAATCCGGTCGAAGATCGGTATTCGCTCGGAAAAAGTCGCGATCAGGACGCACATGCCCTGGTACCTGAAGTTCGGTGGATACGGGCTGATGATGGGTGTCGCCGCCGCGGTTGCATGGTATCTGGTCGACAACAGCTACAAGATTACCGGTTTCAATCGTGAAGAGGCAAAAGCTGAAATTGCCAAACTGACTGCAGACAATGAGCGGCTAATGCGCGAATTCGCGCTCACGAAAACCCTACTGAATGAACGGGAAAGCCAGTTGAGCGTCGAAAAGGCGTCGCAGGCGGAATTCACCCGAAATCTTGCGCAGTTGCAGGAGGAAAATGCCGGCCTGAAGGAGGATCTTGGGTTCCTGAGAAACATTATGTCCACAGGAAGCGTTCCAGAAGGCATGACTATCGCCAACCTGAAAGTGGAAGCCGATGCGCTTCCGAACGAGTACCGCTATCGGTTGCTGATTACCCAAGGCGGCCAGCGCAAGCAGGATTTCAAGGGCAAGACTCAGGTTATCGTGAAGGTTCAGGCTGGCACACAGCAGAATACCTTGAGTTTTCCAACCGACGCGGATTTGCGATTGCCCGGTGGAACACTTGAGTTTCGCTATTACCAAAAAGTTGACGGGCGGTTTAAAATCCCGGAAGGTTCTCAACTGAAAAGTGTGCAGGTACGCGTGCTCGGGCTGCCGGGGTATGATGTACGCAGCCAACGCAGCGTCAATTTCTAGGAGTTCTCACATGTTTGGCAATAAATCCAACAAGCCCAGTCCCATCGATAGCCTGATCGGCTCGGGCTCTACAATCACCGGGGATGTACATTTCACCGGTGGGCTGCGGGTAGATGGCTGCGTCAAGGGCAATATTAAAGCCGTTGGCGAAAAGCCGGGTACACTGGTGCTTTCCGAAATGGCGAAGGTCGAAGGTGAAATTGATGTCGGCCACGTGGTCATCAACGGCACGGTCGCAGGGCCGGTTCGCGCCAAGGAATACCTCGAACTCCTGCCCAAGGCGCGCGTGACAGGCGATGTGTGTTACAAAACTATTGAAATCCATGTCGGCGCCATTGTCATGGGTCGCATGATGCATGAGGGTAGTATCAAGCAGGTTGACAAAGTAATTGAATTCAAGCCAGCGGTGACCAATTAGGTGTCTGGTGGGTTGTTATTTTGTCAAGCACCCCGATTTTCAACGTACTTTATTCAGTATTCCGGAGATAGACCATGAATGACATGTCCATGATGCCCTCGCCGCTGTTGTTTACCGACAATGCCGCAGACAAAGTGAAAGCATTAATCATCGAGGAGGGTAACGACGACCTGAAGCTGCGGGTATTTGTCACCGGCGGCGGTTGCTCTGGTCTCCAGTACGGCTTCACGTTTGATGAAATCGCCAACGATGATGACACCGTAATGGAAAAAAATGGCGTCAAGTTGCTGATCGACCCGATGAGTTATCAGTATCTGGTCGGCGCCGAAATCGATTACACCGAAGGCTTGGAAGGCGCGCAATTTGTTATCAAGAATCCAAGTGCGTCGAGCACTTGCGGTTGCGGCTCGTCTTTTTCAGTCTGACCGCGCAGGCTTCTCGGCGACAAAAGGGCTGTTTTCACTACCCTTCTTCGCTATAATCACTTGTTTCGCAAATCATTTCGCAGGGGTAAATCATGGCTGGAGAAAAAAAACGCACCCGTCGCAACACGCTTGAGCGTCGTTGCCTGGGCAAGGAATACAAGCGTCTTTTCATGGGCTCAAGCAAGTCCATTTTCAAGATGATGGAAAAGATCAAGAAAATCTGATTCCGATCCGAGCAAGAAAAGCCGCTGGAGAAATCCAGCGGCTTTTTTGTTTTTGTGGCACTGGAAAGTGCTTCGTCGATCACAGCTATGTTGCGATGCACCATCGAAAGTGATTGACACCTCTATGGCCCAGTAATACGCTCAATTCAAACAAGCGTTTGAATTTTTGCGGATTTCCCCGCAACTACCTGATATTAAATAATATATATGGCCTCTGGCACGATGCAGAAATTGTCCCGTTCGTCGGAAAATGCCGGCGACAGACCGACAGAAACCGTCGATACGAAGTCGCGGATTCTCGACACGGCTGAAGAGCTATTCATGGAACACGGCTTTGAAGCCACATCGCTTCGCCTCATAACGACGGCGGCGGGAGTTAATCTGGCTGCAGTCAATTACCATTTTGGTTCAAAGGAAGAACTGTTTCAGGCTGTGCTCACACGGCGACTGGATCCGATGAATCAGGATCGCATGCGTTTGTTATCAGCGTATGAAACGGCGGCAGGCAACAAGCCGCTCACGTGCGAAAAAATAATTTCGGCCATGTTCATTCCTGCGCTAAAACTGGCGCGCGACCATCAGACTGGCGGCAAGAACTTCCTTCGGTTGCTGGGGCGCGCGTATGCAGATCCGGCGCCGTTCATTCGGGAATTCCTGTCCTCGCAGTACGCGGAAATGATCGCACGCTTTCGTGCTGCCTTCGCGCATGCGCTGCCGCACATTCCCCGGGAGGAGTTGTCGTGGCGGCTGCATTTTGTCATGGGCGCACTTTCCTACACGTTGGCGGGCACGGACGCGCTAAAGATGATTGCGCAGTTCCAGCCAGGCGAAACCGGGAACGATGAAAAGGTCTTGAGGCGTCTGGCGCCGTTCCTTGCGGCCGGTTTACGCACGCCAGTGGACACGGCATCGGATGCGCACCAATGGTTTTTGGAAGCCTGATTTTGGATTCAACAGTAGTCATAGAAAAGGAGACGTCATCATGTTGACGATTTTACTCATCGTTGCACTCACCATCGGTCTGGTTTGGACGTTGGCGTATCACGTCGCCAGCGCGGCGGTTTGGGCGCTCGTCGCGGGTTTGGGCCTCATCGGCCTGACGGCGACCGGCATACTGACAGGGGCCGCTGCGGGACTCGTCTGGCTGGTCTTTATCGCGCTCGCCGTACTGGCAAGCATCAAATCGGTCAGGCAGGGTCTGCTGAGTGGGCCGATCTTCAGAATCTACAAGAAATTGCTGCCACAGATGTCGCAGACCGAACAGGAGGCGCTGGAGGCAGGTACCGTCTGGTGGGACGGGGATTTGTTCAGCGGCAAGCCCGACTGGAACAAGTTGCTCGATTATCCGGCACCCAGATTGACCGCGGAAGAGCAGGCATTCATCGACGGCCCAACCGAGGAACTATGCGGAATGGTCAACGAGTGGCAAATCATCCAGGAGCTTTACGACTTACCCCGAATGTCTGGCAGTTCATCAAGGACAAGGGCTTCCTGGGCATGATTATCCCGAAAGAATACGGTGGACTGGGATTCTCCGCCTACGCGCACTCGCAGGTGGTGATGAAAATCTCCACGCGAAGCGGAACAGCCGCGATCTCTGTGATGGTGCCAAACTCGCTCGGACCGGGCGAGCTGTTGCTGCACTATGGCACGCCGGACCAGAAGAACTACTATCTGCCGCGCCTGGCCAAGGGCCTGGAGATTCCCTGCTTCGCGCTGACCGCACCCGATGCCGGTTCAGACGCCGCATCAATGCCGGACGCGGGCATCGTCTGCAAGCAACTTTGGGAAGGCAAGGAGACGCTGGGCGTGCGCGTAACGTGGGACAAGCGTTACATCACGCTCGGACCTGTCGCCACGATCCTCGGGTTGGCATTCAAGTGCTTTGATCCGGACAAGTTAATCGGCGACAAAGCAGATCTCGGCATCACATGCGCGCTGATACCAACTTCGCACAAGGGTGTGAATATCGGGCGTCGCCACTTTCCGCTGAATGGCGCGTTCATGAATGGGCCGAATTCGGGCAAGGATGTATTCATTCCGATGAACTGGATCATCGGCGGCCAGCCAATGCTCGGCGAAGGCTGGCGCATGCTGATGGAATGCCTGGCGGCCGGCCGTTCAATCTCGCTGCCGGCACAATCGATCGCCGCCGGAAAACTGGCTTCAATGGCCACCGGTGCGTACTCGCGTGTGCGTCAACAGTTCAAGATGCCGATCGGAAAATTCGAAGGCATCGAAGAGCCGCTGGCACGCATCGGCGGCTACACCTACCTGATGGATGCCTGCCGTACGGTCACCGCCGGCGCGCTGGATATGGGTGAGAAGCCGTCGGTCCTTTCCGCAATTTCCAAGTACCACATGACAGAACGCATGCGTATCGTCATCAACGATGCAATGGATATTCATGGAGGCAAGGGCATTTGCCTGGGGCCAAACAACTACCTCGGTCGCGCCTACCAGCAAACGCCAATCGCCATCACGGTTGAAGGCGCCAACATCCTGACGCGTTCACTCATCATTTTCGGACAGGGAGCGATTCGCTGCCATCCGTGGGTGTTGAAGGAGATGAAAGCAGCGGGCGAGGATTCGCTCGACAAATTCGACGAGGCATTCTGGGGACACATCAAGTTCACTGTGTCCAACGCCGCGCGATCGATGTGGACCGGCATTACCGGCGGGCGCGGCCTGCCGTCTCCAGCATGTGAAGACACCAAGCGTTATTACCAGCAGATGACGCGTTTCTCGACCGCATTTGCCCTGCTGGCTGATGTGAGCATGTTTGTGATTGGCGGATCGCTCAAGCGCAAGGAAAAACTTTCGGCACGCCTGGGTGATGTGCTGTCACTGCTCTATTTATCGTCTTGCGCCCTGAAGTTTTACGATCAACGTGGCCGTCAGCAGGACGAATTGCCGCTGCTGCGCTGGGCGCTCTACGATTGCTCATTCAAGATCCAGGTGGCGATGGACGGCATCATTGCCAACTTCCCGAACCGCGCGATTGCCTTTGTGCTGCGCAGGTTAGTGTTTCCGCGCGGCCTCACGCTGATCCAGCCGAGCGACCAGATGGGACACGAGGTTGCCGACATACTGATTCAGCCATCGGCGGTACGCAGCCGCCTAATCGCCGGAATCTATATGCCCAATGACGAGAACGATATCATCGGCAAGCTGGAAGCCGGCATGCTGGCGGCAATCGCGGCCGAGCCAATCGAGGCCAAAGTGAGGGCCGCCAAGAAAGCCGGACGCCTGACGACCCAGGGCGCGCAAGCGCAGTGGGAAGAAGCCATGAGACTGTCAGTGATCACCGAAACCGAATTGGCG
Organism: Betaproteobacteria bacterium; assembly: GCA_016720925.1. Taxonomy (NCBI): domain Bacteria; kingdom Pseudomonadati; phylum Pseudomonadota; class Betaproteobacteria; species Betaproteobacteria bacterium. Next base: position 116,228 of record JADKJR010000001.1, read on the forward strand.
CAGTGGAAGCGTGCACGCGCCTTGCAACACGACATCATCATGGTCGATGATTTCGACAAGAATTTCGGCAAGCACGAGAAAGTTCAAAACTGGCAGGAAGCGCAGGCAGCGGAATGACGGACAACAAGACCCGGCGTGTATTTGTCGTAGATGGCGCACGCACGCCGTTTCTGAAAGCGAGGGGTAAACTTGGCCCCTTTTCGGGCGGCGATCTGGCAGTGGGCTGCGGGCGGCCACTGCTCGCGCGGCAGAAATTCGCACCGACGGAGTTCGATGAAGTCATCATTGGCGCCGCCATGCCGTCGGCGGACGAAGCCAACATCGGACGTGTCGTGGCGTTGCGCTTGGGCTGCGGCGACAAGGTGCCGGCGTGGACCGTGATGCGCAATTGCGCCTCGGGCATGCAGGCGCTCGATTCGGCGTGCATGAATATACTCGCCGGCAAATCGAACCTGGTGCTCGCCGGTGGTACCGACTCAATGAGTCACGCGCCAGTGTTGTTTAGCTCTGCGATGGTGAACTGGCTGGTGGACTGGGGCGGGGCGAAAACGATTGGCCAGCGTGCCGGTGTCATTGCAAAACTTCGCCTGTCCTACCTTGCGCCGGTGATTGCTATTTTGAAGGGGCTTACAGATCCCATCGTCAAATTGTCGATGGGCCAGACTGCCGAAATTGTCGCCAGTCGCTTCGGCATCACCCGCCTGATGATGGATGAATTCGCCGGCGAATCGCATTTGCGCGTGCTGGCTGGCCGGGCAGCGGGACACTTCGGCGAGATCGAGCCGCTGATTGATGCCAGGGGGAACGTGTACAAGGAAGACGACGGCGTGCGCACCGACTCCACTCCGGAAAAACTTGGCACGCTCCGTCCATACTTCGACAAGATCTACGGCAGCGTTACCCCGGGCAATTCCTCGCAGGTGACAGACGGTGCCGCGATGCTGATTCTCGCCTCTGAAGCGGCCGTCCAGAAGTACGACTTGAAGCCGCTCGGCGCAATCGTCGATTCACAGTGGGGCGCGCTTGATCCCGCGGAAATGGGTTTGGGTCCGGTACACGCGATCACGCCGATGCTGTTGCGCAATGGTCTGGGATTGAATGACCTTGACACGCTGGAGATCAATGAAGCCTTTGCCGCGCAGGCGCTGGGGTGCCTCGCTGCGTGGGAGTCGGAAGCCTACTGCAAAGAAAAACTTGGATTGGACGCGGCCATCGGCAAGATGGATCGCGCAAAATTCAATGTCGACGGCGGCGCAATCGCCATCGGCCACCCGATCGGCGCTTCCGGCGCGCGCGTCGTCTTGCATGCGCTGAAAGTGCTCGAACGCACCGGCGGTAAACGTGCGGCGGCGTCGTTATGCATCGGCGGCGGGCAGGGTGGCGCGATGCTGGTCGAGCGGGTCTGACGGCACGAACTCAAACAAGGCGCGCTCCGATCTCACATGCTTCCCACGGCGATTCTATTCGACCTCGACGACACCTTGTTCGACCATCGGCGCGCGTCTGCCCTGGCGCTCGGTACGATGCATGCCACCTTTGCACCCGACCTGCCGTTCGACAAGTTCGCCACCATACACGCGGAAGTGCTCGAAGCGTTCCACGCGCGCTTTCTGGCTGGTGAGTTCACGCTCGATGGCGCTCGCCTGGCGCGCATGCAGACGCTGTTCAGCCGGTTCGATCGTGCGCTGGATACCGCCACCGCCGAGCGCGCGGCGTGCCTGTATCGCGAGCAACACCAGGCCAATCGCCGTCTTGTCGCAGGCGCCAGCGAATTGCTGGACGCGCTGCACGGCCACTGCCGCCTCGGCATCGTCACCAACAACAGCACGGCCGAGCAAATCGAAAAACTCAGGGCGCTCGATATCGCGCACTATTTCGACGTGGTGGTCATTTCCGAAGATGTCGGCGTCACCAAACCCGATCCGCGAATATTTTCCATCGCCCTCGAACGCATCGGCGCGCGCGCGCGGGATGCGGTCTTCATTGGCGACAATTGGACTAACGATATCGCCGGTGCACTCGATGCCGGCATGGCGGCCATTTGGCTTGACCGTGACGATGAAACCCCAGCACTGGAGCGCCACACCGGGCATAAATTGCCGGAAAGCCGCGCCAATGCTGGTGTTTGTCATAATCGCCTTGCAACCATTAGGTCATTGGCGCCAGCGGCACAGGTCCTCGCCACGATTAAAACAACATTTACCTATCGCACTCCCGGAGCAAAACAGAATGAGCAACTGGAACCACTGGCGACTTGACGTCGACGCATCGCAACTCGCGTGGCTGACATTCGACCGCGAGAATTCATCAACCAATACTTTTTCCAGCGAAGCATTGCGGGAACTCGGCAGGATTTGCGGGGAACTCAACGCCAAGCCGCCGAAAGGACTGGTCATTCTGTCCGCGAAGGACAATGGCTTTGCCGCCGGCGCCGACATTGATGAATTCACCATGCTGAAAAGTGCGGAGGAAGCTTACGCATTCACCAAGCTCGGCAACGATGTTTTTGATCGGGTTGCAGCATTGCCATTTCCGACGCTCGCGCTGATCCATGGCTTCTGCATGGGTGGCGGCACCGAACTGGCGCTTGCCTGCAATTACCGCGTTGCCGACGATTGCCCGAAAATGAAAATGGCCTTGCCTGAAGTGATGATCGGTATCGTCCCCGGCTGGGGCGGCGCCAGGCGCATGCCGAAGTTGATTGGCGCGGCCCAGGCACTGGACCTGATGCTTACTGGCCGCGTAATCGATGGCCGCCGCGCGAAGGCGATGGGCCTGGTCGATGTATTGACACCCAAGCGGCACTTCATCAACGCGGCGAAGATGTTGCTCGCCAAGCCGCCGGCGCTGCATCAACCCGCGTTCAAGGATGCGATCACCAACTGGCCGATCGTGCGTGGCTTTGTTGCGCGCGCGTCCTTGAAGCAGGTTGCAAAAAAAGCGCGCAAGGACCACTATCCCGCGCCCTATGCGATCGTCGATTTGTGGCTGAACCATGAGGGTGACCCGCGCAGGGTTCCGCAGGATCATCCGTATTCGATCTCGGGTATTTTCAAGCATCCAACGACGGCGAATCTGGTGCGTATCTTCAAATTGCAGGACCGCATGAAGGGTCTCGGCGCGGGAGATGCGGAAATCAGGCATGTGCATGTGGTCGGTGCCGGCGTGATGGGTGGCGACATTGCCGCGTGGTGCGCGCTCAAGGGTTTTAGCGTGACGCTGCAGGATCTCGATCACGCCCGCATTGCGCCCGCGATCAAACGCGCGGCAGAGATGTACAAGAAGCGCCTGAAGCAGCCGCATCTTATTCAGGCTGCAATGGATCGCCTGATCCCCGATGTGACGGGAGACGGCGCCAATCGTTACGATCTCGTCATCGAAGCGATTGTCGAGAATGCGGAGATCAAGAAGAAACTCTATGCGCAGATCGAACCGAAACTGAAGCCAACCGCGATTCTGGCCAGCAACACGTCGTCGATTCCGTTGCAGGAATTGGCAGTCGGTCTGGTCAAGCCGGAACGTCTGGTCGGCATTCATTTCTTCAACCCCGTCGCGCAAATGATGCTGGCGGAAATCGTCCAAGGCCCGCAGACCGCGCCGGAGGTGATGACGCGCGCGCAGGCATTCGTGAAAAAAATCGACAAGCTGCCGCTACCGGTGAAATCGGCGCCCGGATTCCTGGTCAATCGCATTCTCACGCCCTACATGACCGAGGCACAGGTGATGCTGGAAGAGGGGATTCCGGCGGAAACGATCGACGCAGCCGCGCGCGATTTTGGCATGCCGATGGGGCCGATCGAACTGGCCGACACGGTCGGTCTCGATGTGGGCCTCGCCGTGGGCAAGGAACTCGCCAAACCGGGTGGACCGGAGCCTAAAAAAATCCAGGAACTGGTCGCTGCCAAGAAACTCGGCAAGAAAACCGGTGAGGGATTCTACAAATGGATCAATGGCCGTCCGCAGAAGGCGAACGGTTCCGGCGCAGTTGATTTGGCGCCACTGTGGATGCGCATGACGCTGCCGGCGGTGAATGAGGCGGTTGCGTGCGTCCGCGAGGGCATTGTCGCCGACGCAGACTTGTGCGATGCCGGCGTCATTTTTGGCACCGGTTTTGCCCCGCATCGCGGCGGGCCGATCAACTATTTGCGCGCAGCCGGAACAGAAAAGCTGCTGGCAGAAATGAAAACGCTCGAACAAAAGCATGGCGTTCGCTTCGCGGCAGACGCCGGCTGGCATTCGATCTGACTCGGGTAATTACCGATGAGCCAAGCGCTGTCAATGTGGAACAAGCTGCGGGACAAGCCGCTGGGAAAATGGCTGTTCGCCCAAGTGATTTGCTGGAAAGCGCCGTATTTCGCGACGATCGCGCCACGGTTCGAGGAATTGAAACCAGGTTACTCCAGGGTCAGCATGAAAAAACGCAGGGCCGTGCAAAATCATATCGGCACCGTGCACGCAATTGCGGCATGCAATCTCGCCGAGCTCGCGGCAGGAACAATGATGGAAGCAAGCCTTCCTGCTTCGATGCGCTGGCTGCCGAAAGGCATGAATGTACAGTACCTGAAAAAATCCGAAACCGGCCTGACCGCCGAATGCACCGCAAGTGATGTGGGTGAAGGACCTGCCCGCGATGTGATGGTCAGTGTGAATTTGGCGGATGCCGGCGGCAACATTGTTGCGCACGCTGATATCACCATGTACGTCTGCCCACGCAAACAAGCCGCATGAGGGCGGGATTTTCTCGCCTCTACACAATCTGCCCATAAACGTGCTCCTGACTCTGCCGCGTATAATCGTTGAAGATTTACCTGCCGATGGCGCCGGTGTCATCGGAGAATGGCTGCCTGCGCCGGTATCTGATTTCGGCCGCACCAAAAGAGCCCGGATCACCACGAGGAGACATCGTTTGGCGGACTCCACAATCCTGCATAACCGCCGCGGCACTCGCTACCTGATGTTCGATGATGCGGCGACCCTTGCTGACGTGTTTGCGTTGCGCGGGAGGACGTCTCCGAACGCGCCGGCCTATCGCGAATTCGACAGCGCGACCAAGGAATGGAGTGGCATTGACTGGCGCGAGGCCGCTTCACGTGTCGCACGCATGCGCGAAGGCCTTCGCCGCGAGGGACTGCAGCCCGGCGAGCGCATGGCGGTAATGTTGAAGAACAGCATCAACTGGATCGTCGCCGACCAAGGTGCGTTCGCGCAGGGCTTGGTTACGGTGCCGCTGTTTGTTGACGACCGCCCGGACAATATCGCCTTCATTCTCAACGACGCCGGCGTCAAGCTCATTGTGATCGACGGCGAGGAACACTGGAAGCGCTTGAAAACGGTGCGTGATCAATTGGGCTCGCTAAAGCGCATTCTGACGGTGAAGCCCGTTGGAGATCCTGATGAGCCACGAATGAAATTGCTGGCGGACTGGTTGCCCTCCGTGCCGGGCTCGTTTGACCGCCCGCCCGTCAAGGCGACCGATCTGGCGACGATCGTCTATACCAGCGGCACCACCGGCAAGCCCAAAGGCGTGATGCTTTCGCACCGCAACATCCTGTCGAATGTGCAGTCTGGCCTCGCGGTCTATGACGTCTATCCCGAAGATGTTTTTCTTTCATTCCTGCCGCTGTCGCATATGTTCGAGCGCATGGCGGATTGCTACCTGAATGTGGTGTCTGGCGCATCGGTCGTTTTCTCGCGCTCCATCCCGCAGCTTGCCGAGGATTTTCGCATCGTACAGCCGACGATCATCTTTTCGGTGCCGCGTATTTATGAGCGATTTCTCGCGGCCATCACCGCGCAGCTGAAAAAATCTTCGGCGACCAAGCGAAAACTGTTTGAATTCGCAGTGGCCGTGGGTTGGAGCCGCTTTGAATATCAACATGGGCGCGGCCCATGGAAACTGTCGTTTCTGCTCTGGCCGGCCCTGAAAAAACTGGTGGCGGAACAACTTCTGTCACGCCTCGGCGGTAAGCTGCGATTCGCGGTGGCGGGCGGCGCTGCGCTATCGACCGCAGTGTCGAAAGTTTTCGTTGGGCTGGGCCTGCCGATTTGTCAGGGTTACGGGCTTACGGAGGCTTCACCGCTGCTCGCCGTCAACCTGCTCGACAAAAATGAGCCCAGCTCCGTGGGCCCCGCAGTCCCGGGTGTGGAGACGCGCATTGGCGAGAACAGCGTGCTGTTCGCGCGCGGACCCAACATCATGATGGGCTACTGGAACAATCCCGAGGCGACCCGCGCCGTGCTGTCGGAAGACGGCTGGCTTAATACCGGCGATCAAGTGCGCATCGATGAACATGGCTTTATTCATATCACTGGCCGCATCAAGGAAATCATCGTGCTGGGCAACGGCGAAAAGTGCCACCAGTGGATATGGAGCTCGCGATTCAAATGGATCCTCTGTTTGAACAGGTCATGGTGTATGGCGAAGGCAAGCCTTATTTATCCGCGTTTGTGGTGCTGAATGACGAAGAATGGGTGCGTACCGCATCGGAGGCCAAGCTTAATCCGTCTTTCGAAGGCGACGGGAGGGATAAGGAAAAGGAAAGGGAAAGAGCCGAAAAATTCCTGGTTCAGCGCATTGGCAAGCAGGTTAAGGAATTCCCCGGCTACGCGCAGGTCCGCAAGGTGTCGGTGGCGCGCGAGAAATGGACCATCGACAACGGCCTGATCACGCCGACGCTGAAATTGAAACGCCTCGCCATTGTGCAGAAATACGCGGCGGCCATCGAAGAAATGTACAAAGGGCATGTGTTGTGAACGAAGAATCCAACGAACCATTCTGTGAACTGGTCGCGCTGCCAAATGACCGCCAGCCCGTGATCCGCATCATTCCGATGCCGGCCGATACCAATGCGCATGGCACCATTTTTGGCGGATGGGTCATGGCGCAAGTCGACTTGGCCGGCAGCGTCCCGGCGACGGTGCGTGCGCGCGGCAAGGTCGTGACCGTGTCGGTGAATTCGTTTCAGTTCAAGCAGCCCGTGCTGGTCGGCGATCTGGTGAGTTTTTATGCGGACGTGGTCAAGATTGGGCGCACATCGCTGACCGTGGATGTCGAGGTTTACGCGCAGCGCCAGCGGTTTGGTGCCGAGGTTGTGAAGGTCACCGAAGCGCAATTGACGTATGTGGCAATCGATGACGCGCGTAAGCCGCGACCGGTGCCGCTCGATTGAGGTGATATCCAAGCAAAAAACAGGAAAACCCAAGCATTGGCGAGCGTTTCCGGGCAAAAATGCCGAAAATACCGCGCCAAATATAGAGTTTCAGTATTTAGTTCAACGCAAAACCAGGAGCATAAAGTGAGTACTTTCCATATCAGAAAAGTCGCCGTCCTCGGCGCAGGCGTCATGGGCGCGCAGATCGCCGCGCACCTGACCAATGCCAACGTCAAATCAATCCTGTTCGATCTCGCGGCCAAGGAAGGCCCGAAGAACGGCATCGTGCTGAAAGCCATCGACGGCATGATGAAGCTGCAACCGGATCCCTTCGCGGTCAAATCGCGCGCCTCACAGATCACGCCGGCGAACTATGATGAAAACCTCGAATGGCTGCGTGAATGCGACTTGGTGATCGAGGCGATTTCAGAGCGCATGGACTGGAAAAAATCGCTCTACGAAAAAGTCGCGCCATTCATGCGCGCCGATGCGATCTTTGCGTCCAACACATCGGGCCTGTCGATCACGGAGTTGTCAAAAGTATTTCCCGAGGCGCTGCGCCACCGCTTTTGCGGCGTGCACTTTTTCAATCCGCCGCGCTACATGAAACTGGTGGAATTGATCTCGACGCCGGATACCGAACCCGCGATCCTCGATCAGCTCGAAACCTTCTTGACGACCACGGTCGGCAAGGGCGTCATCCGCGCCAACGACACGCCCAACTTTGTTGCCAACCGCATCGGCGTGTTCTCGATTGCGGCGACCATGCATCACACCATGGCGTTCAAGCTGGGCTTTGATGAAGTGGATGCATTGACAGGGCCCGCGATTGGTCGCGCCAAGAGTGCCACCTATCGCACCGGCGACGTAGTCGGTCTCGACACGTTGGCACATACCTTCAAGACCATGGACGACAACCTGCCGAAAGATCCTTGGCACCAGTACTACGCGGTGCCCGGTTTCCTGAAAGCGCTGATCGACAAAGGCGCGCTGGGGCAGAAGACAAAGGCGGGATTTTTCACCAAACGCGGCAAGGACATCCTGGTGATCGATCTTGCCAAACAGGATTACCGGCCATCCGATGCAAAGGTTGCCGACGAAGTTGCCGCAATCCTTAAAATCCGCAATCCGGCCGAGCAGTTCGCCGCGCTACGGGCGAGCGCCCATCCGCAGGCGCAATTCCTGTGGGCGATTTTCCGCGATGTGTTCCACTACATCGCCGTGCATCTTGGTGATGTTGCGAATTCGGCACGCGATATTGATTTTGCGATTCGCTGGGGATTCGGCTGGAAAATGGGGCCGTTCGAAACCTGGCAGGCCGCCGGTTGGGAGCAGGTCGCGAAATGGATTGCTGAAGATATCGCCGCAGGTAAGTCCATGTCGAGCGCGCCGCTGCCCGCGTGGGTCACGGATGGCCGAAAGGGCGTTCATTCGGCCGAAGGCTCGTTCTCCGCCAAGACCGGCAAGATGGTGCCGCGTTCGACCTTGCCGGTATACCGGCGCCAACTGTTCCCGGAATTGTTGCTCGGTGAAAAAGCTGACAAGGGCACGACCATCTTCGAAACGGATGCTGTGCGCATGTGGACCACGAAAGGTCAGGAAGATGTGGCCATCGTTTCCTTCAAAACCAAGATGCATGCCATCGGCAGCGATGTGCTGGAAGGATTGAACAAAGCCATCGACGAGGCTGAAGCCAACTACAAGGCGCTGGTGATCTGGCAGACCGAGCCGCCGTATGCAGCCGGGGCCAATCTGGTGAAGGCGCTGGAAGGATTGAAAGCGGGCAGGTTCGATGAATTCGAAGCGATGGTGGCGCTGTTCCAGGCGACCTCGCAGCGCATCAAGTACAGCATGATCCCGGTGGTCTCGGCCGTGGACGGCATGGCGCTGGGTGGCGGTTGTGAATTCCAGATGCACTCGGATCGCGTGGTGGCCGCACTGGAAAGCTATATCGGTTTGGTGGAAGTCGGCGTGGGCTTGTTGCCGGCCGGTGGCGGCCTGAAAGAGATGGCGCTGCGCGCGGCCCTTTCGGCCAACGGCGGCGACTTGATGCCTTACATCCAGAAATCCTTCAAGCACGCGGCCATGGGTGAAGTTTCCAAGAGCGCGCTGGAAGCCAAGGAGATGGGCCACATGCGCTGGCGCGATACCATCATTTTCAACAAGGACGAACTGCTGTACGTGGCGCTGGAAACGGCGCGCGCCATGGCGAATTCAAGCTATCGGCCGCCGCTGGCCCCGAGCGCTTTTCCGGTCGCCGGCAACACCGGCATCGCCACATTGAAGATGATGCTGATCAATATGAAGGAGGGCGGCTTCATTTCCGAGCACGATTTCGAAATCAGCTCGCGCATCGCGGCATGCTTGTGCGGCGGCGAAGTCGAGCCGGGATCGATGGTCAACGAGGATTGGATGCTGGCGCTCGAACGCAAACATTTCTGCGAACTGGCGAAGATGGAAAAGACGCAGCAACGCATCGAATTCATGCTGAAAAACGGTAAACCCCTGCGCAATTAGGCGCGGAAGATTGGAGAATTGAAATGAGCAAGCAAATTCAGGAAGCCTATATCGTCGCCGCCGTCCGTACGCCTGTTGGCAAAGCGCCGCGCGGCATGTTCAAGAATATCCGTCCCGACGACATGCTCGCGCACGTATTGCGCGGCGCGATCGCGCAGGTGCCGGGGCTCGACCCGCATGACATCGGCGACGTGGTCGTCGGCTGTGCGATGCCGGAAGGCGAGCAGGGCATGAACGTGGCGCGCATCGGCGTGCTGCTGGCCGGGCTGCCGGATTCGGTACCGGCCGTGACCATCAATCGTTTCTGTTCGTCCGGCGTGCAGGCGGTCAGCATGGCCGCCGACCGTATCCGCACCGGTGATGATGATGTCGTCATCGCGGCGGGCACCGAAAGCATGTCGATGGTGCCGATGATGGGCAACAAGATCGCACTCAATCAGGCGGTATTCACCAGCAATGAGCATATTGCGATCGCCTACGGCATGGGTATTACGGCAGAGAAAGTTGCGCAGCAATGGAAAGTGACGCGCGAAGAGCAGGATGCGTTTGCCGTATCTTCGCATCAGAAGGCCAGTGCGGCGATCGCCGCCGGCCATTTTAAAGCCGAGATTCTTCCCTATGAGATCGACGCCGCGCTGCCGGATCTGGCGACGGGCGCGATCAAGCATCGGAAAAAAACGGCGGACACCGACGAGGGACCGCGGACGGATACGACCATGGACACGCTCGCCAAGTTACGCACCGTGTTTGCCGCGCGCGGCAGCGTCACGGCGGGCAATGCCTCGCAGATGTCCGATGGTGCCGGCGCGGTGATCCTCATGAGCGAAAAAGCGTTGAAGAAATACAACATCCAGCCATTGGCGCGCTTCGTGTCGTTCGCCGTTGCCGGTGTGCCACCAGAAATCATGGGCATCGGCCCGATCAAGGCGATTCCAAAGGTGTTAAAGCAGGCTGGTCTGCATCAGGATGATCTCGCCTGGATTGAACTAAACGAGGCGTTCGCCGCGCAGGCGCTGGCGGTTACCAAGGATCTCGGCCTCAATCCCGCAAAGATCAATCCATTGGGCGGTGCGATCGCGCTGGGCCATCCACTGGGCGCGACCGGGGCAATTCGCGCGGCAACGCTCGTTCACGGCCTGCGGCGCACTAAACAAAAGTGGGGCATGGTCACCATGTGCATCGGCACCGGGATGGGGGCGGCCGGACTGTTCGAAGCGATGTGAAACCGGCGCGCCGTGCAACTGACTTGTTGGTCATTATGAGTCTGTTGCAAGCGCGCCACAACTTCCCTTTCCATTCTTATTTTGCTGTAAAGTATCCCGAAATATGTGGAACATGCCGCTAACTTCCATGCGGTCGGACGATTCCGCGACTTATAACGAATTCCGATTCAACCTTGAGGAGAACACCCTATGAGCAGGTCTCATAACAGCGGCTGCGCAAGCGTTCCGGTACTAAAAACAACTGTCCTGGCCGTAGGATTAGCCTTGGCCGGCACTGCGGGTGCGACGCAACTCAATTTTGACAATGGCATTTCTGGCAGCTTTGATACGACCATTTCCGCAGGTGTTTCAGTGCGGGCTGAAAAGCCGGATCCCACTCTGATCGGTATCGCCAATGGCGGGACATCGCGCTCTGTCAATGAAGACGACGGCGATCGCAATTACAAGCGGGGCGATGCGTTTTCTCAATTGCTGAAGGTCACGCACGATCTGGAATTGAAGCAAGATACATGGGGCGTGTTTCTTCGCGGTTTGTATTTTGTGGATTTCAAAAATCGCGGCAACAACAATCTTGGTCCGGTTGGTCGTGATCGCCTCGCCAGCGATGCGCAGATTCTCGATGCCTTTGTTACCAAGAGTTTTGATGTGGGTGGCAAGAGTGTGCGTATTCGCGCTGGCAAGCAGGTGATGTCCTGGGGTGAATCGACGTTTATCGGCAATAGCATCAACGTCATCAATGCAATCGACGTTTCCAAATTGCGCGTACCCGGCGCGGAACTCAAGGAAGGCCTTATCCCTGCGCTCAGCGTGTCGGGAAACTTCGAGCTATCCAAAGCCGCCAGTGTGGAAGCCTTTGCACTGTTTAACCACGACAAGTTCAAGCTGGATCCACGTGGATCGTATTTCAGCAACAACGACTATGCGTTAGACGATGGAAGCCAGGTTTTTCTCACCTTTGGACGGCGTAAGGATTTGACGGGCCGCGTCGCGACGAACCCGATCCCGCCAACTACGGCGGTTGCCGGTCCGATCGCCACAGCTTTGTATGGACCGTTCGATCCTGCTGCCGCCGTCTGGGCGCCACGCGGACCCGATCGCCCCGCGTCAGATCACGGCCAGTATGGACTGGCGTTCCGCTATCTGGCGACCGAACTGAACAACAGCGAATTCGGTTTGTATTTCGTCAACTACCATAGCCGCACTCCGTTCCTGTCCGGCACCAAGCAAGGATCGGCAGGCGTAACCTCGATCCTGACCGGTGGCCCGCTGAACTCTGTGCATAATGGCACTGCAAATTATTTTGCCGAGTTTCCGGAAGATATCCGTTTGTATGGTGTCTCTTTCAACACGCAAGGCCCGATGGGCGTGGCGTTGCAAGGCGAGTTCTCTTACCGCCCCAATCAGCCGTTGGCGTATTCCGGGATTGAATTGATACTGGCCGCGCTGGGCCTGCCGAACTTGATAACCGGCTCGACGCAGATCCCGGGCGCAACGGTTGGTGCGACGGCCGCGGCATTGGTACCCAATGGAACCTACCAGCGCGGCTATGCACGCGTCAAAATGGGCCAGTTCCAGATGACCGGTACAAAGTCATTTCCATCTGTGATTGGTGCCGATCAGGGCGTGTTGTTGGGTGAAATTGGCTACACCCGTTATTCCGGGTTGCCGACCGGCCAGAAATTTAATGCGGCCGGTATCTTCCTTCCGGCAACGGCATTCGGGGCCGCCATAAGCGGTGCGAACGCGGTGCAGACCGATGGTTTCATCACGGAGAATTCCTGGGGGTACCGTTTGGTCGGTCGCCTGGAGTATTCGAATCTTGTTTTCGGTGCAAACGTGGCGCCGCGCGTTGCCTTCAACCACGACGTGAAGGGCGTATCGCAAACCTTTAACGAAGGCACCAAGTCATATTCACTGGGTACCAGTTTCGATTGGCAAAAGAAGCTGACGCTTGACCTCTCATACACCTCGTATTTCGGCGGTCGCATTTATTGCGGCACGGACAGTCCCGCGACGGCGCAGTCATTGTTGGGTGGGCAGGCACAGAACTATTGTTCCAATGCCAACCCTATCCGGGACCGCGATTTCTACTCGGCCGTGGTGTCCTACTCGTTCTAGACAGGAAATCGCCCGTCGGCCACCATGTCGGCGGGTGAACCCATTTCAGCGTTACACCCTCACCGCGACCCTCACTGAGACGAAGGCCGGTTCAGGGAAAGCAAATTGCCGCAGGGATTGACGATAACTTTTGGAGGAAACATGAATGTAAAGCGATTGACGATGATGGCGTCGGCAATGTTGGGCGCAATCACCATATCGACGGGGGCTTTTGCCCAACTTGCGGCAGGTGATCTGGCCAAGCTCGGCACGACGCTCACCCCGATGGGTGCGGAAAAAGCGGCCAACGCGGCGGGTACCATTCCGGCGTGGGATGGTGGCATTACCAAAGTGCCCGCGGGCCTGAATTTCAAGGCGGGTGGCACCTATCCGGACCCGTATGCCAGCGACAAGCCGCTTTTTACCATCACCTCAGCCACGGCTGACAAGTATAAAGACAACCTGTCGCCTGGTCAGTTGGCGATGTTGAAACAGTACCCAACCTACAAGTTGAATGTTTACACGAGCCGCCGTAGCGCCGCCTTCCCCGAGGGGCACTACAAAGAAACGAGAGAGTGTGCCGCCAAGGCCACGCTCGCCGCGGGAGGTAACGGTGTGGTGGGTTGTACCGGCGGTACCCCTTTCCCGATCCCGAAAAATGGCAATGAAGTCATCTGGAATCACGTTCTTCATTACAAGGGCGACACCTTCACGCAGCACTGGGCACAGGCTGCGGTGACGGCATCCGGCGATTTTGCGCTCGTAAAATTCGAATACGAATACGACATGTCCTACGGCAACCTCTCGAAGCCGATTGCGCAACGTGAAAACAACAAAGTCCTGAATTATTTGCAGGTGACCACAGCGCCGGCACGGTTGGCCGGCCAGATATTGCTGGTGCATGAAACCGTCGACCAGGCGAAAGAGCCGCGTTCGGCGTGGACCTATAACCCAGGCCAGCGTCGCGTTCGCCTTGCGCCAAACGTCGCGTACGACAACCCCGGCACTGCCGCCGATGGCCTGCGCACCAATGACGACTTCGGAATGTACAACGGCGCCACCGATCGTTACGAGTGGAAGCTGTTGGGCAAGAAGGACATGTACATTCCGTACAATTCCAACCGCATGTCCGATCCGAAGCTCAAGTATGCCGATCAGCTTCGCCCCGGCCACATGAACCAGGATCTGGCGCGCTATGAATTGCACCGTGTCTGGGTGGTGGATGCCACACTGAAAGCAGGCACCTCGCACATCTATTCCCGCCGCACCTTTTATATCGACGAGGATAGCTGGAACGTGGTGTTGATCGACAAGTACGACGGGCGCGGACAACTGTGGCGCTTCTCCGAGCAGCACAGCGAGAACTGGTACAACGTCCCGATGTTCTTCGGCACGATCGAGGTACACCATGACCTGCAGTCACGCCGCTACATTGCGATGGGTCTCCGCTCGGAAGAGCGGGTGATTTTTGATCCGATCAAACGCAGCCCGGCGGATTACACGCCGCAGAATTTGCGTAATCTTGGAACGCGCTGATCTTCGCGTGAGGTGATGGCCCGGCCAATCATCCGGTAGTTGAATTCGGGGACAATTTTGAATTGTCCCCGAATTGTTTTAGCCGTCCGATTGCGGCTTGTCTGCTGGTCATTTTGCGGCGGCGAAGATCGTGCAACTATCCCCGTCATGTCCACTGATTGAAAGTACCCTACTCATGACAAATCAGTTTGTTCTCGCGGTCATTCTGGCCGTCGGTTCGGTCGCCGGCATGGGCTACCCGTCCGCCGCATCTGCCCAAATCAATCCCGCGGTTATGCCTTCCACCGGACCGCTCACCAAGCAAACCATGTCGCGTTTGCTGTTGACGGATTCGGCGCGCATCGGTAATCGCGTGGTCGCAGTCGGCGATCGCGGCTACATCGTATTTTCCGATAGCAACGGTGAAAAATGGGAACGCGCCGCGACACCGCCCAATGTGCCGCTGCTGAACGCAGTGTATTTTTCGGATGCCAAGACCGGCTGGGCGGTCGGTCATGATGCGGTCATTTTGAAAAGCGCCGACGAGGGCAAGACGTGGACGCAGGCATTTTCGGCGCCGGCGGATCAAAAGCCGCTGATGGATATTCTGTTTATCGATGCCAACGTTGGATTCGTCGTCGGTGCGTACGGCTCGTTCTACGAAACCGGAGACGCCGGCAAAACCTGGACGCCGCGCAAATTACTGGAGCCGCCCAAAGCACCACCGCCTCCACCGCCAACCATGGCCAAGAAGGGTAAGGCTGCCATTGCCGCCGAGCCTGATGATGGCGATAAAGGTGGCGACAAGGGTGGCGAAGAAGACCGCCATTTCAATGCCATCGTCAAACTGGGCGATAACCGTCTGATCATCGCCGGTGAAGCCGGCATGTTGCTCAAATCCGATGACGCCGGCAAGACCTGGACCAAGATTGTCTCGCCATACAAGGGTTCGTTCTTTGGCGCCATCCAGGCGCAAGACGGATCGGTGGTCATTTACGGATTGCGCGGCAAGATATTTCGCAGTGCCGATGCCGCGCTGAAGGACTGGAAGCTCGTTGAGAACAAGTCGGTGGCGTCGATCATGGGGTCAACACGCTTGCCTGACGGGACGGTGGTGTTGTCCGGCCTCGCGGGAATAGTGCTCACCTCGCGTGACAATGGCGCGACATTTACCCCGTTGCCGACGGGATTGACCAAGGGATATGCAGCCCCTTTGCTCGGCGCGCCGAACGCCCTGTTGCTGGTGGGTGAGGCAGGCGTACGCGAGGTCATGCTTTCTCCGGCCGCGAAATAGCCTTGCCATTTTGACGAGCTCCAATTTCCTCACTTTACTATCATCGCGACATTCGCCAAATACCTGAACACTCACGAGCGCACCATGAACCTACAAAACGTCATTGAAAAAGTTTCTGCCCTCGTATTCAACAACCGAAAGGTGTTGTTGATTGTTTTTTCCGTTGCCACGCTGGGCTTCATGCTGTCCGCCAGCCAGTTGCGCGTGGATGCCGGTTTCAACAAGATGGTGCCGCTCACGCACCCCTACATGAAAGTCTACAAAGACTACGAGGGCGTATTTGGCGGCGCCAACCGCATCGCCATCGCGCTGGTGCAAAAAGAAGGCGATATCTACAACAAAGAATTCATGGAAAAGCTGAAGGCGCTCACGAAAGATGTGCAAGGCCTGACGGGAGTCGATCAGCCGTCCGTGAAATCGCTGTTCACCCCGAATACGCGCTTCATCGAAGTGGTGGAGGAAGGGTTTTCCGGCGGGAACGTGGTGCAGGCGACCTTCCAGGGCACCAAGGAGGATCTTGAAATCGTCCGCGGCAACGTGCAGAAATCCAGCGAAGTCGGTCGCACCGTGGCGACGGATTTTTCCGGGGCGTTGGTGGCGGCCGGCCTGCTTGAGTACATTCCGAAAGGCGATGGCAAGCTCGACAAACTAAACTATTTCGAGTTGTCCAAAAAACTTGAGGAGATCCGCGCCAAGTACGAAGGCCCGAAGCACACCATTCACATCATCGGCTTTGCCAAGGCGGTTGGTGATATCGCCGATGGCGCGCGCGGCGTGATCATGTTCTTCGGCGTCGCGTTCCTGATCACCGCGATCCTGATGCTGTGGTTTGTCAAAGACCTGAAGCTGACACTGGTGGCGCTGGTGGTCGCGATGATGCCCGTGCTGTGGTTGCTCGGGACGCTGCCGCTGATCGGCTTCGGCATTGATCCGCTGTCGATTCTGGTGCCGTTCCTGATTTTTTCCATCGGCGTTTCACATGCGGTGCAAATGACCAAGACCTGGGAACGCGAAGTCATCGCCGGGGCCGACAATCTCACGGCGGCGAAGCATGCGTTTGCGGTGATATTTATTCCCGGTACGCTGGCGCTGCTGACCAACGTGCTCGGCTTTGCGGTCATCATGCTGATCCCCATCGATATCGTCCGGGAGCTCGGTATCACCGCCTCGCTTGGCGTGGCGTGGATGATTGTCACCAACAAGATGCTGCTGCCTATCCTGCTCTCCTACCTGAAAATGTCCAAGAAAGCATTGAACCGGGAGGTAAAGCTCGAGAACAGCGGAGACGCAATCTGGAAGGTCGCTTCGCAATGTGTGCAAAGGAAGCGCGCGGTGGTGATCGTCGCCATTTCCGCAGTGGTGCTGGCGGCAGGCTTGTACAAGGCACACGACTTGAAAGTTGGCGATTACGGGCAGGGTGTGCCCGAACTGCGCGATACTTCGCGCTACAACCAGGACAACGCGATGATCGTGAAAAAATTCGCGATCGGTGTAAACACGCTGGGTGTGGTCGCGCAGACCAAAAACGTGCAGGGCGCATGCACCAACTACGACGTCATGACGACGATCGAACGCTTCGACTGGTACATGCAAAATGTGGAAGGTACGCAGTCAGTCATTTCATTGCCCGGTGCCGCGCGCATCATGAATGCCGGTTACAACGAAGGCAATTTGCGCTGGCGCCAGTTGCCGCGCGATCCACAGGTGATGGCGCAAAGTGTCACCCCGATCAATACCGATACCGGTTTGCTGAATCCCGATTGTTCGGCGATGCAGGTGCTGATCAATACCACCGACCAGCAGGGTGAAACCATCAAGCGTCTGGTGGCCGAGGTGAAAAACTTCGCCAAGGAAGGTAACAGCGACAAACTCGAATTCAAGCTCGCCACCGGAAACGTCGGCGTGATGGCGGCGACCAATGAAGCGGTCGACAAAGCCCGCTACGAGATGCACGCGGCGATTTTCGGCGCGCTCTTCCTGATGTGCATGGTGACATTTCGGAGCCTGCGCGCCACATTGTGCATTCTGATTCCGCTGGCAATTGTCTCGGTGCTGTGCGAGGCGCTGATGCCGATGCTGGGCATCGGCCTCAAGGTTTCCACCTTGCCGGTGATCGCGCTGGGCGTTGGCGTTGGCGTCGACTATGGAGTATATCTATACGACCGTCTCGAGATTCATCTTGAGGAGGGCCACGACCTGGCGCACGCATTCTTCGAAGCGTTACATGAGCGTGGTGCCGCGATGATTTTCACGGCTGTGACGATGACGCTGGGTGTCGGCACCTGGGCCATGTCGGCGCTGAAATTCCAGGCCGACATGGGCATTCTGCTGGCGTTCATGTTTTTCCTGAATATGCTGGGCGCGATATTCCTGTTGCCATCGATGGCGGCATTTCTGCTCAAGCCGCACAAAAAGATCTGAACACCGCCGTCAAACAAAAAGCGCCCGGCAACGGGCGCTTTGTCATTGGAGATTTGATATGAACGCGCAATCGCAACCGATCATCATTGCCGGCGCGGTGCTGGCATTTCTCGGCGTGGCGATTGGCGCTTTCGGCGCGCATGCACTCAAGGCGCGGCTGGCTGCGGACATGTTGGCGGTGTATCAAACCGGCGTGCAATATCATCTCGTGCATGCGTTGGGCATCGTCCTTATCGGCATTCTTGTGCAGATGTTGCCCGCTTCAAAATGGCTGCCGATCGCCGGCTGGGTGATGGTGGCCGGCGTCATTATTTTCAGCGGTAGTCTCTACGCGTTGAGCGTGACCGGTGTGCGTATATTGGGCGCGATCACGCCGTTAGGTGGCATTGCGCTCCTCGCGGCATGGGTGCTGGTCGGAATTGGTGTGGCGAAAGCGGGCCAGCTTGCTTGATAAACTCAAGCACTGGCGCGGTGTCCAGGCATAAAACGGCTAAAATGCCGCGCCAATGCTTGAGTTTTGATCGGAATTGCAGGCTACATCGCGAACGAAACCGCATCGCCAACGCGCACGGTTCCCAATGTCACCGGTACCAGGTTCATGCCGAACATCACACCTGCCGGTGACTGGCGATACGTCGCGAGCGTACGCAGCGGTTCTGGCCCACGCAATTCGCCTGTTGCCTGATCGGTGGTCGTCACCTGGCAACGAATACAGGGCTTTACGGCGCGGAACACGGCATCGCCGACACGTATTTCGCCGAGTCGATCCTCTGCGTACGGACCGCCGCCCGTGATGACCAGGTTGGGCCTGAAGCGGCTCATCGGGATTGGCGTGCCGCCAGTTGCAGCGATGCGCGCATTCAAATCCGCCAGCGATTCCTCGGAAGCCATCAACAGCGGAAAGCCGTCGGCGAAGCTGACGATCTCGCCGCCTTTCGCGTATTCCGGATTGGCTTGCCGTTCACTCGAATCAGGCATGTATACCAACCGTGCATCGAAGCCGAGATACTGGGACAGCCACGCATCGGCTTCCGCCGAGACGGAATGTGCGGCCACCTGGCTTGACCAGACTTGTACCGCGCGCGTTGGACGCTTCTGTGGTTCGGCTGCGACAGAAATGCTCTCCATGTCCGGCGCGGAAAAAATCACCTCATCGTTGTCAAGCTCCATCCAAACGGTCGCCATCTTCGGCACATCGCGCTGGGTGATGAACCCGTTGTCGGCATCGACCACCATGAAGCGCCGGTCGTTTTTCAGCCCGCGTGGTGTCACCCCACTCGCTTTCAGCGAAATGCCGCCAAGCGCCTTGACGGGATAGATGTGAATTGCGGTGAGCGTCGTATTCATGATATTGGTCAATATTCGTGATAACGTATTATTGCGCAGCTGGAGTGTGGCTGCGCATTCTCTTGGTGCAAGCCAAGTTCTCTAACGTAGTTAAGCCTCTTCCACACATGGGAGCACTACAGCATGGTTGACCTCTGGAAAAAACTGACTGGCGAACTCATTGACATCATCGAATGGCTCGATGATTCCAACAACACGCTGGTGTACCGCTTTGAGCGGATGAACAACGAAATCAAGTACGGCGCCAAGCTCACCGTACGCGAAGGCCAGATGGCTGTCTTCATCAACGAGGGCCAGCTGGCCGATGTGTACAAGCCCGGCATGTACACGCTCACCACGCAGAATATGCCGATCCTCTCCACGCTGAAAGGCTGGAAGTACGGCTTCGAGTCGCCGTTCAAGGCGGAAGTGTATTTCGTCTCCACGCGGAAATTCACTGACCTGAAATGGGGCACGCCGGGACCAGCGACGATGCGCGACAGCGAGTTCGGCATCGTCCGTGCGACTGCATTCGGTATTTACACCATCCGTGTCAAAGACCCCGGCATCTTCATCAAGGATATATCCGGCACCGAAGGCCGCTTCACCACAGACGCCATTCAGGAAAATCTGCGCGGCAAGATCGGTTTGCGCATCAAGGAAGTGATGCCTGAACTGGGCTTGAGTATCATCGACATGGAGGCAAAAGTCTCGGTGCTCGGCGGAATGTTGCGCGAGCGCATTGGCGGCGACTTTGAGGCGATGGGTCTAGAGCTCTGCGAAGTGCAAGTGCAGGATATCGGCCTGCCGGAAGAAGTCGAGAAGGCCATCGACAAACGCGGCTCCATTGCCGCCGTCGGCAATCTGCAGGCTTACACGCAATACGAAACGGCGAGCGCGATCCGCGATGCCGCCACCACGCCCAACAGCGCGGCCGGTGCCGGCATGGGTCTTGGCGCGGGCTTCGCAATGGGTGGCGCGATGGCCGGGCAAATGGGTGCGGCCATGAGTGCCGGTGCGGCCGGGATGGGCAATGCCGGAGCGGGTGGTGCGAATGCAGCGCCGCCGCCATTGCCGGTCGCCATCGCCTATCACGTCGCGATCAATGGCCAGCAAGCGGGCCCATTCGACCTCAATACCCTGCAAGGCCACGCGACCAGCGGCACGCTGAAGCGCGATTCGCTGGTGTGGAAAGCGGGCATGGCGCAGTGGACGAAGGCGGGTGACGTGTCGGAACTAGCGTCTTTGTTTGCCAGTGTTCCGCCTCCCGTTCCACCGGCAGGTTAGTTCAAAGGAAACTCCCGCTCCCGCCTGCGGGAGAGGGCTGGGGTGAGGTGTTCACGTGTTGACCGCCCCTCATTTCGGCCCTCTTCCCCTGTCCGCGGCGATGGAGAAAAAATTATGACCATCACCATCCGCGCCGCCGAGCCTGACGACTACGACGCCATCCGCGACACCATGTTGCAGCCGCGCGCGCAGTCGGAAACACTGCAAGTGCCGTACACCTCGCGGGAAGTTTTTCGCAAACGTGCCGCCGAATTCCTGCCAACCGATCAAATTCTTGTCGCGGAAGTTGACGGCAAGATTGTCGGTAACGCCGCCCTGTTCGGCAATCCGCGGCATGTACGCCGCCGCCATGCAGCCTCCTTGGGAATTACCGTTCACGACGATTGGCACCGCCAAGGTGTGGGCAGCGCACTCATGCAAGCGGCAATCGATCTGGCTGACCAGTGGCTGCAGGTCACGCGCATTGAGCTGACCGTTTTCACCGACAATGCTGGCGCAATCGCCCTCTACCGGAAATACGGCTTCGAAATTGAAGGCACACACAAGAACTTCGCATTTCGCAACGGCGAGTATGTGGACGTATACGCCATGGCACGATTGAAAAAATGACCGGCCGCACGGAATCTAAAATGGAAAACCCGAACGCGTCGCAAACCACGCTTGACCAAATGACCGCCACCGTGCGGGCATTCCCCTGCAAGTCCTGCGGCGCAAAACTGTCTTTCTCCCCAGGCAGCAAAACGCTGAAGTGCCCTTATTGCGCCGCGGTCAACGATATCCCCGAATCCGACGACAAGATCCTGGAACTCAGTCTTGAAGAGTGGATGACAAAACTCGAAAACGAGAGCGAAACCCACCAGCAGGAACAAATCAAGTGCAACAACTGCGGCGGCGAGCAGACGCTGGCGGCGAACCTCTATGCGAGCGCCTGTACCTTCTGCGGTTCACCGCTCACCTCGAAAAGTTACGCGCAACGCCAGATCAAACCGAAGTCGCTCGTGCCTTTCAAAGTCACCAAGCTGCAGGCGCAGGACAAGTGGCGCGGCTGGATCAAGGGCCTGTGGCTGGCGCCGTCCGCACTGAAAAAATATGCGCAGAGTGACGGCGGCATCAAGGGGATCTATGTACCTTACTGGACCTTTGACGCGCAAACCTACACGCAATATTCCGGCCAGCGCGGCGACGATCATACGGAAAGTTACCAGAGCACCAACTCCAAGGGTGAGCGCGTCACCGAGACGCGCACGCGTACCGACTGGACCAGTGTCTCGGGTAATGTTTCGTTCTTTCACGATGACGTATTGGTCTCAGGCAGCAAGAGCAGCTACGGAGGTGGCGGCAGCAATGCGGGAGCCGCCGAGATGCAACGCGCGTTAGTGCAACAGGCGGGCGTGGTGGGCAGCATGATCGCGGCCAACTTTACGACTACGTTGCGCACCTGGAATACCAAGGAGCTGGTGCCGTATCAGGACGAGTACATCACCGGTTTTCAGGCGGAGGCGTATCAGGTGGGACTAAAGGCGGCATTCGTCATCGGGAAACAGATGATCGACGGCAAGGTCGAGCAACTGGTGCGCGCGGATATTGGCGGTGATCACCAACGCATCTCGTCGCTCAATACGCAGTACAGCCACCTCACGTTCAAACACATACTTTTGCCGATGTGGGTGTCGGCGTATTTGTATGGCGGTAAGACTTACCGGTTTGTGGTCAATGGACAGACGGGGGAAGTGCAGGGGGAATCGCCAAAGTCGGGGTGGAAGATTTTCTTTCTGGTGTGCGCGATATTGGTTGCGTTGTTTATCTTCCTGGCGATATTCGGCGGAAAGCGATAGCGCCGTCATTCCCGTGGCGACGGGAATCCGGGTTTTTTGCAATTGGCTGGGCGCTTCGCTTGTTCAGGTAGATTGCATGGGGTAGACCGGCATCCGCTCGCTTACAAATGTTCCTGTCAGTTTTTTGCGAGAACTCGAAAGAATGACGCCCAGGGTTCACGCCCTCTTAAACACCGCCAACGCCCCGCCCGCCACCACGAACAAACTGCCGATCCCCCGATTCGTCCAGCGAATGTGATTCGGGTCTTTCAGCATCATGAGGACCCTTGCCGCGAGACCGGTGTAGCACATCATCACGAGCACATCGACCACGACCATCGTCGCGCCCATGACGGCGTATTGCATCGCGGTTGGCCGGGTCGCGTCGACAAATTGCGGCAGCACGGCGATGAGGAAGACCAGGCCTTTGGGGTTGGTCAGGTTCACCAGCAGGCCTTGTTTTACCAGGCCCCAACGCGACGTGTCGTCGAACTTTGTTCCGGCGGCGATCTCCTCAAACGAGACGGGACGCTCGCGGAATTTCTGGACGCCCAGGTAAACGAGGTACAGCGCGCCACCGATTTTGATGATTTCAAATGCCGTCGAGGAGGCCATCAACAGCGCACCCAGTCCCAGCCAGATCATGAGTACATTGACAATGATGGCGAGCTGCAACCCGACGAGATTCCACATGCCGACCGCAAATCCGTATCGCATGCCGGCCGACATTGAAGACAGCGCACCGGGACCGGGGGAAATGCACACGATGACGACCGCGACGAGGTAGGCAAGCCAAGTGGTAGAGGTCATGTGTTGGTTATACGCAGAGTGGGCGGGGCGGCTGAAGATGAAAGTCTAGCACTGGTGCGGCTCCCGGGCATAAAATGCCGTAAACACCGCACCAGTGCTTGTGTTTTACCTGATTGCGCTATGGAACAAGGACGACCTTGCCGACCGCATGTCCCGCTTCCGCATAGGCGAAAGCGTCGCGCGCGGCGTCGAGTGGAAACACTTTGTCGACGACGGGGACGATGATCCCGCTCTCCAGTAGTGCCGCGATCGCCGCGAGCTGCATCCCCGACGGCGACATGAAGTGATAGTCAAATCGTACGCCGCGCTTCGCCGCCAGTGCGCGCGGCTTGCGCGTCATGAACGCGGCGAGCCATTGCTTCCATCTCGCCAATTCCCATTCCCGCATCACGCGCGGCGTCGGGATGCCGCCGATGGTGATGACGGCGCCGTGCGGTTTGGTGATGGCGATGGACCGCATCAAGAGTTCACCCCCTTGCGTGTCGAACACAAAGTCAGGTTCCTTTACCACATCCTCGAATCGCTGCGTTTTGTAATCGACAACGATGTCCGCACCGAGGCGCCTGACGAGTTCGGCATTGCGCGCGCTTGCGGTCGTGGCGACGATCGCGCCCAGATACTTTGCCAACTGGATCGCGAACGTGCCCACACCGCCCGACCCCGCATGAATGAGAATGGTCTGTCCGGATTTCAGGCCCATCATGTCCTGCATCACCTGCCATGATGTCAGGCCGACCAGCGGAATCGAGGCGGCCTCAATATGCGTGAGGTTGCCGGGCTTTCGCGCCGCGTCGCTCTCGCGCACCGTTGCCAATTCAGCGAATGCGCCGATGGCCGATTTGTCGAGGCGTGCAAAAATCTCGTCTCCCGGCTTGAAGCGCGAAACCTTTGCGCCCACCTCGGTAACCACGCCGGACAGGTCCTGGCCGAGGATCAGCGGCATGCGGAAGGCCAGCATGATTTTCAGCATGCCCGCGCGAATTTTGTAATCGACTGGATTGATGCTGGCGGCTTTCACTTCCACCAGCAGGTCGTGCGGGCCGATCGACGGTGCCGGGCGCTCACCCACTTCCAGTTTTTCCGGGCCGCCGTAGCCTGTGATGTAGGCGGCCTTCATGACGCGTTGATCTTCATGCTGTTCCGCTATTTCCTGTTCCATTTGGCGCGCAATTCTTTTCGCACCATCAATTTTAGCCCCGACCAGTCTGCATTCACCGCGCAGACCTTTACATCAACGAGTCCGGTCGGCAGCGCAATGGCGCGAATGCCGTCTTCGGTGAGATCAACAAACAGCGGCGAGGATTTTTTTGGCCACGAAATCCACAGGCTGCCATCGGCGTCGAGCTTTTCGGATACTGCGGACAGCGACTTCATCATGGTCGCCGTGTCTTTGCAAAACAGGATGACAAGTCTGTTGCTTGCGGCGAGCTTGCCGGATAGCGTCGCCGTCGCGGGCAGCGGCGCCAGGAATTCCTCAATGCCTTCCGGCGGATTGAGCAACACAAGGGTTTCGCCTTCCTTGAGCCCAAGCTTTTTGGGAAGCGGGGTACCGCTGTATCCTGCCGTCGCCATGTTCTTCCCCTTCACTTTTCGGTCTCGACATCCGGAATATGATTAAACGCAATTGCCAGTTTGCCGTGATCCAGCGCACGATGCGCGCCGCCGTAGTACGCGGCTTTCTTGCCGAAGCGGGTGTTGAGCATATCGATGGCGGCGTTGAGTTTTTTCTTGTCGCCGGTCTGTTCGAGGTCGTCGAACAGTCGCGCCGATTGTGCCGCTTCCGAGGTGAGATCCGTCAACACCACGCCGACCTGCAACAGCATCAATTGTTTCTTCTTTGGAAAGCCGGTCCAGAGCTGGTCCATCGCGTGCAGCAAATCCAGCGTGTCCTGCGTTTCCATGAACCGCGTTTCTTTTTCCCACGAAGGTCCATTGAGGAACTTCACCTTGATGGCAATGCGCCCGGCGTAGTAACCGGTCTTTCGCAATCGCATCGCGGCTTTTTGCGTGAGGCGATTCAGCACCGAGTAGGCATCGTCGCGATTACGCAGGTCGGGCGCCAGCACGTGCGAATGGCCAATCGATCCCATGCCGTGATCGACATCGTGCACTTCCGCGCCGCGCAGCCTCGCATGAAAACGCTCACCGCCGACGCCGCCCCACACGCTGCGAAGCTGTTCGGGCGTCTGCGCATAAAGATCTGCCATCGTGCAAATGCCATGTTTGAGCAGACGCGCCTCCATGTTGCTGCCAATGCCGCTCAAGGCACGCAGTGGCAAATGCAGGATTTTTCCGGGCACGTCTTGTTCATCGAGGAAGACCAGGCCATCCGGCTTTTGCATATCGGAGGCGAGCTTGGCGAGGAAGGTGTTGGGTGCGACACCGATTGAGACTTTGAGAAATTCCCCCACCTTTTCCGCCATGTTGCGTTTGATATGTTGCGCGAGTTCGGTGATGCGCTCGACGCTCCGGAACCCCGCGGGCAGATCGCAAACCATTTCGTCGATGGACAGGACTTCGCGCACCGGCGCAATTTCGTCGACCACCTTCACGGCCTTGTGGTGGAAATCAATGTAGAGCTCGTGACGGGCGACGACCAGCACTATGTCAGGAATACGCTTCTTGGCCTCTCCGACATTGGTCAGCGTTTTCACGCCGAATTTCTTCGCCTCGTAGCTGGCGGCAATAAGGCACGTGGTATCCGCCAGCATGGGCACCACGCCCACCGGCCTGCCGCGCAGCTCAGGGCGAGCCTGCTGCTCGCAGGACGCGAAGTAGGAATTGAAATCGACGAGGAGGGAATGGAGCGCCACGATTGCTAAACCGGTTCTCCGCCGGAATCGATTTTGGCGCTGGCCAGCATGTGCTGCCAGAGTGGCTTGCCGTTCGAATCGAAGCAGGATGCATCGATGCGCCGTGCCGCGCCTTCTCCCGTGAATTCAAGAGTCCCGAAATTACGTTGTTCCACACCCAGTTCCGCGACATAGCGGGGATTGGCCCGATCTTTCTTGCCCAGTTTCGACAGGCGCGAGGTAAGCGGCGAGCTTGAGTACTCATAGACAACCGGTGCGCCCTGCTGCTTAAGGCGGAATACCTGTGTATTGTGCCGGTCACCGGAAATAAACAGCAGGCCGGGAATTTTCTCCTTGGCCAGCCAGGCCAGAAATGCATCACGTTCCGTTCGATAGTTATGCCAGCCCGAGTGATGGCCGTTCTCGTCCTCGCTCAGTAATTGACTGCCGTTGCAAACCAGTTTGAAAGTCGCCCTTGAGGCCGAAAGTGACTTCTTTAGCCACGCGAGCTGCGCGGGTCCGAACATTGCCTTGTCGTCGCTCGGTGCCGCTTTCTCGTCGTCGCGATAGGTGCGGTCATCGAGCAAAAAGAACTCGGCGTCCTGATGGGTGAAGGATGTCCAGGTACCTGGTAATTCCGGCGAGCCCATGTCGGGATTGGGCCAGTACTGCTTGAATAGCCGCAACGCATCGGCCTTGAATGTAAACGTCTTGAATGAGTCGTTCGGGCCGTAATCGTGATCATCCCAGATAGCATAGTGATGCGTGGCCGCGAACAGCTTCTGGAACATGTTCATGGCGCGCACATCGCGATAGCGTGCATCCATGCGCGCCACACTGGCGTAATCCGCCTCGCCCAGGAATTTACCTTTCGGCCGGAGGTAGAGATTGTCGCCCAGCCACAGCATGAAATGCGGCAATGCATCCACCTGCATCTTGCCGGCGATGCTATCGAAGATATGAAACTCGTCGCCGTAGGGATTGCCGTTGGGCGACATGGCTTCGGTGTATGCGCAGGAGCCGAGGTAGACGCGGAAGGGTGCAGCCTTTGCCCCGGGCAATGGCGCGGTACGAAATGTGCGCATCGTTCCCGTCGGCTTGCCATCAAGCTGCACGGTAAATCGGTAGTGTGTGTCATGCGCCAGGCCGCGGATATGGGCAATGGCGGAACATGCATCCCTTTCAGGAAGCGGAATGTCGATCTTGCGGGCGTCGCCTTCTTTTCCCTGCTCAGGCCAGAATGAAATACCGGCGACACTGGCTGTGGACGCTTGCAGCCAGAGGCGCACACTGTCATGGGTAAAGTGCCCCGCCACTGGCACGGCTGCCAGCACCGTGCCTTGCGCGGCAAATCCGGTCAATTGTTTGGCGATCGGCAGGGTGGCAACAGCTTGAAGTATTCGGCGGCGTGTCACCATCGCTAGCTCCTCACATTGTCGGCAGGTCGGTCATCTCGAGAAAAGTCCGCACCATTTGCTCGATACCAGCCTTGTCGCCGGCATCGAAACGGTTCAGCAGCGGGCTATCAATATCGAGCACACCGAAGACTTTTTCTTTCGCAGCAGCGGGCGCGATAAGCGGAACGACGACTTCCGAGTTCGACGCCGAATCGCATGCAATGTGCCCGGGAAACTCGTGGACGTTTCCGACCAATTGTGTTTGGCGATGGAAGGCGGCGGCGCCGCATACGCCGCGCGGCACCGGCAGCACAGGAATACGCACGCACGCGGGCTTGCCCTGGAACGGTCCGAGTAGCAAGTCGTTTCCGCGCATCAGGTAAAACCCGGCCCAGTTGAGGTCCGGCAACATCAGGAAAAGCAGCGCTGAAAAATTGGCGGCGTTCGCGATGAAATCACGCTCCCCCGCAAGCAGGCCCGCAAGCTGTTTGTCGAGGCCTGCGTAAAAACTGTGTTTGTCGTTGCCGGTGACGGAGGATGGCTGGAGCATGTTGAGATTTTGCTTGCTGTAAATATGAACAGTATAGCAACGCCCTCAATGGTTCACTGGCGAATATTTCCCATCAAGGCGCCAACGAAAATGACCAGAAAAAAGCCCGGCCACCATTCGGTGGGCCGGGCTGTCGAACGAAGGTACGAAATTGTGATCAGTTGGCCGGCTTGGTTTGGGCGTCGTGCTTTTGACGCTTGATCTTGCGGCTTTGCTTGTTCTCGGCGTGCTGCAGTTTCGCGCGCTCTTTCTTGGTGACAACGCCATCCGACTTTGCTTTTTCTTCCTTGGCCGCAACCTTTGCCTGACCGACTTCGAGCCTGGCCGCTTCTTTGTCAGTCAATTGGCCGGATGCCTTGCCTTGTTCAATGCGCGCGGCTTGATTGGCCTGGCGTTGATCGACTTTTGGCGTGGCAGGCGTCTGTGCAAATGCCGGGGTGAGAAACAGGGCGGCGACAGCAGTTGCAAGCATATGACGAGCATTCATGGCAAATCCTTTCAGCATTGTTGGGGGAATGAGTTCTTTGCACTCAGCGCGAATAACGGCACGATAAACCAATCGTTTACCGGGAGGACGCGCGAGTTGTATCTAGTCGTTACAGACTGCTACATGGGCACGGCTGAACGCGATGGTGCAACCGCTATAATTTGCCTCTTTCCCGCGATCGCATCCGGATGTTGACCATGCATCGCCGAGTCCTGCAGTTCGCATCTATCTTCCTGTTTTCTTTCACCGTATTCGCCCAGGCCCCCAATATGCAGAACCCACCCGTCGCCGCCAAAAAACCGATCACCGTCCTGAAATTCGGCGATATGCGCGTCGACAACTATTTCTGGCTGCGCGAAAAGACGAACCCGGAGGTGATCGCCTACCTGAAAGCCGAGAACGATTACACACAGTCGGTCCTGGACTCGATGAAAGGATTTCAGGAAACGCTCTACAAGGACATGCTTTCGCGCATCAAGGAGACGGACGAAAACGTGCCCTATCGCAAGGGCGACTATTGGTACTACTCGCGCACCGAAACCGGCAAGCAGTACAGCATCTATTGCCGCAAGAAAGGCGCACTGGATTCGCCGGAAGAAGTCATCCTCGATTTGAATGAACTCGCCAGGGGTCATTCTTTCCTCGGCTTGAGCGCATTCGCGGTCAGCCCGAACGGCAAGATTTTGGCGTATTCGCTCGACTTCACCGGTTTCCGGCAATACACGTTGCAGTTCAAGAATCTTGAGACCGGCAAGACGCTCAATGACAGATACGAACGCGTGACATCGGTTGCCTGGGCAAACGACAACCAGACGGTCTTCTTTGTCACGGAAGATCCGACAACCAAGCGGTCCGATCGCCTGTTCCGGGCCAAGCTCGGCGGCAAGGGCGAGGAGCTGTTCAATGAAAAGGACGAGCTCTACGACATTCATGTCGAGGCCACGCGCAGCAAAGGCTACATCGTACTGACCTCGGAGAGCTCGGAAACCAACGAACAGTACCTGCTCGATGCGAACAAGCCCGACGGCAACTTCGTCTCTTACATGACGCGCAAGGAAAACGTGAAGTACTACGTTGACCATGCCGGCACGGACTTCTACATTGTCACCAATGACAAGGGCCGCAATTTCCGCCTGGTCGTGGCCCCTGCAGGCCGCGCAGAGGCGATGAGCTGGAAAGAGATCATCCCGCACCGTGCGGACGTAAAGCTCGACGGTGTTGATATGTTCAAGGATTTCTTCGTCGCCAGCGAGAAGACGGGCGGGTTGCCGCAATTGCGTGTATTCGACATGAAAACGCGTACGCCGCACACGATCGCGTTCCCGGAACCCGCGTACGACGCCTCAGTCGGACAAAACGCCGAATGGAGCACGTCGTTGCTGCGATTCAATTATGGGTCGCTGGTGACACCTGACTCCGTGTTTGATTACGATGTCGCCAAACGCGAACGTACGCTAAAGAAGCAGCAACCGGTACTGGGTGGCTATGACACGAAAGATTACCAGTCCGAACGCATCATGGCGACAGCGCCGGATGGGACCAAGGTGCCGGTGTCGCTGGTTTACAAGAAGTCGCTGAAGAAGAATGGACCGCAGCCGACGCTGCTCTACGGTTACGGCTCCTACGGAATCTCGATGCCGCTCGCATTTCGTTCCACGCGTCTGGCGCTGCTGGACCGCGGCATGATTTTCGCGATCGCGCACATTCGCGGGGGTGGCGAAATGGGCAAGCAGTGGCACGACGATGGCAAGATGATGAAGAAGAAAAATACCTTTACCGACTTCATTGCCGCGGCCGAACAGTTGATCGCGCAAAAATATACCGAGCCGAAACAGTTAGCAATCCAGGGTGGCAGTGCCGGTGGCCTGCTGATGGCAGCGGTGACAAATCTGCGTCCGGACCTGTTCAAGGCCGTGGTATCGCAGGTGCCGTTCGTTGACGTGATGAATTCCATGCTGGACGCGTCGCTGCCGCTCACGGTGGGTGAATACCTGGAGTGGGGCAATCCCAATGGAGAGGCGGCCTACAAATACATGCGCTCGTATTCGCCTTACGAAAACCTGGAAAAGAAATCCTATCCAGCCATGCTGGTGGAGACGTCACTCAATGACAGTCAGGTCATGTACTGGGAGCCCGCGAAGTACGTTGCTCGACTCAGGACGCTGAAAACCGACAGCAATCCTCTTCTCTTCAAGACCAATATGGATGCGGGTCACGGCGGTGCGTCGGGCCGGTACGATTACCTGAAGGAAATTGCGATTACGTATTCGTTTGTGCTTTCGCAGATGGGGATCACCCGATAGTGCCGCCTGCAAAGTAAGCGGCAGTCTTCCATTTCCGTCACTCGTTCCTGTGCGGAAATAACGATCAAGACAAATTCCCCGCTTGCGGTGCTTTCGAATTCTGCGTAATCGATACTCCGGATCAACATGCCGTTCTCCACCTTGCAGTTGTTTGCCACCTGCGTCCTCATCTGGGGGACAACGTGGCTCGCCATTACGTTTCAGTTCGGGAGTGTCGCACCGGAAATGTCGGTGGGTTACCGATTCCTGCTGGCGTCGGTGGCACTTTTCGCTTTCTGCCGCTGGCGGCGCATGCCGCTGCGCTTTTCGTTATCGCAGCATGTCGATTTGTTCCTGTTTGGCGCCTCGATGTTTTGCATCAGCTATATTCTGGTGTATTACGCGGAGACCTTCATCGTTTCCGGGATGGTCGCCGTTGGCTATTCCGCGAGCCCAATGATCAACATGCTGTTTTCGCGCATGTTCTTTGGCACACCCATGACGCAGCGGGTCACGACCGGTGCCACGTTCGGCATTGCCGGTATCGTCTGCGTCTTCTGGCCGGAGTTCGGCAAGTTATCGGTTAGCCGCAATGCTGAGCTGGGCGCGCTGCTGACCATATTGTCGGTCGTGGCTTCGGCGATTGGCAGCATGGGGGCCATGCGCACGCAGAAGCGCGGGTTGCCAACATGGACCAGCATGGCCTGGGGCATGCTCTATGGTGGGCTATTGGCGCTGGTCATCGGTGCTCTAATGGGCAAACCATTCACGCTTGACGGGAGTACACCGTATCTTTTATCGCTCGTGTACCTGGCACTTCTTGGCTCGATCATCACATTCGCGTGTTATCTGACGCTCATACAGCGTATCGGCGCGGCACGGGCTTCCTACACAGGCGTCATGGTGCCGGTCGTCGCGCTGATGGTATCGTTTTTGTTCGAGAAATTTGCCTGGGAGTGGCTGACGACCGTTGGCGTCTGCCTGCTGGTGCTGGGGAATGTGGTGATGCTGCGCGGCAAGAATGCGGCCGGGAGTCACTAACGCGCGTGCGCGCTACGGCGTAGGATAGTTTCCTTCGTTCTTGCTCATGAAGTCCCGCAATCCGCGATCCGCTTTCTTGCGCACGGCTGACTTGATGGGGCCGAACCAACCGAGCAACAATCCCATCGGTCCCAGCGCCTGTCGCGACCACGCCCAGAATGAAAATTGGTCGAGATGCCTGACGATCTTGCCGTCGCGGAAGGCAAAAACGGCATCGATTTTGTTATGCACGAAACGCCCGGTCTGGCTAAAGGTGTAGGTGGCTTCCCAGTGTGCCTTGCCGCCTTCATCGTTGGCGTTCACATCGCCCAGCGTGATGACCAGATCCTTGCCGCGCGCGCACAGCATGGCCCACATGGCCGTCGCTTCCTTGCCGCGGAGCGAGGGAAACGCCGGGTCCGAAAAGAAGATATCGGGGTGATAGCATCGTGCCATGCCGGCGGCATCGCGCTGCGCGAAGGCGGCATAGAAATCACGGATCAGCTTTTCGTTTGGGTTCACGGGTTTCTCCTTTGTGCGACGTCAGCCACCTGGGCACCGGCGATGCGCGCCAGTTCGTTTGGCGAAATACTGAACATGGTATTCGGATGGCCGGCCGCCGGCCAAATCATCGCATAGTGCAGCAGGTCTTCATCCATCAACGTAATCGGTGGCATGACGTGGGCGATGGGCGCCACGCCGCCGATGACATAGCCGGTTTGCGCGCGCACGAAATCGGCATCGGCCTTGCCGACCGGCTGGGAAATCAACGCCATGACTTTCTTGTCGTCGACGCGATTGCGGCCGCTGGTGATCACCAATACCGCGCGACCATCGTGCGCACGGAAAATGATCGATTTCGCGATTTCCCCGACATCGCATGCAAGTGCATCCGCGGCAGCCTGGGCGGTGTGCGTGGCTTCCGGCATGACGGTGATGGTATCGGTCAGTCCCGCCAAGCGCAGCGCCTCGCGAACGCGCAAAACGGCAGTGTGGGAATATATGTTTTGTGTGTCGTCGATTGTCATGATTGACTCAGATCAACTAGCGATTCTACTTGACGCTTGTCATGGTGCGGACCGGTGCGCGAGTTCCATACTTTGGCAACCCAGAAAAACCAGTTAATTCACGGAGGAACAAATGCTCAGCGATATCGATATTGCGCAGAAGGCCACAATGAAGAAAATTCAGGACGTTGCCGCGGGTCTGGGCATTCCTGAAGAGGCGCTCGAACCGTATGGCCGCTACAAAGCCAAGGTCTCGCTGAATTACGTGGATTCGCTGAAGGACCGGAAAAGCGGCAAACTGATACTCGTCACCGCGATCTCGCCAACGCCGGCGGGCGAAGGCAAGACCACCACCACTGTTGGTCTGGGCGATGCACTCAATCATATCGGCAAGAAAGCCATCATATGCCTGCGCGAACCGTCTCTGGGCCCGGTATTCGGCATGAAGGGTGGCGCGGCCGGCGGCGGCTACGCGCAAGTGGTGCCGATGGAAGATATCAACCTGCATTTCACCGGCGATTTTTCCGCGATCGCCCTGGCGAATAATCTGCTGGCCGCGTTGATCGACAACCACATCAATCACGGCAACGACCTGGGCTTTGATGTGCGCCGCATCGTCTGGAAACGGGTGGTGGACATGAATGATCGCGCACTGCGCGACATCACTATCGCGCTCGGCGGGCCGGCCAATGGCTATCCGCGCCAGGATGGCTTCGACATCGTCGTGGCCTCCGAGATCATGGCGATCTTCTGCCTGGCGACATCGATCAAGGACTTGAAAGCTCGCATCGCGAAAATCGTAGTCGGCTATACGCGCGATCAAAAGCCAATCCTCGCCAAGGATTTGAACGCACAGGGCGCGATGACGGCGCTGTTGAAGGATGCGCTGCTGCCGAATCTGGTGCAAACGCTGGAGAACAACCCGGCGTTCATTCACGGTGGCCCATTCGCCAATATTGCCCACGGCTGCAATTCGGTTATTGCCACGCAAACCGCGCTGAAACTGGGCGACTACGTCGTGACCGAAGCCGGTTTCGGCGCCGATCTGGGCGCGGAGAAATTCATCGATATCAAATGCCGCAAGTCGGGTTTGCGGCCCTCGGCAGTGGTCATTGTTGCGACCATCCGTGCGCTGAAATATCACGGCGGCATGGACGTCAAGGAAGTCTCGAAAGAGAACGTGGAAGCGCTGGAAAAAGGCATGGTGAATCTGGAGCGCCACATTCATAACATCACGCAACACTACGGCCTGCCTTGCGTGGTATCGATCAATCATCGCACCCACGACACCGAGGCGGAATTGAAAGTTCTCGTGTCACGCTGCGAAAAATTGGGCGCCAAAGTCGTGGTGGCGCGGCATTGGGCAGACGGCGGCAAGGGCGCCACGGAACTCGCAAAAATGGTCGTCGACATGTGCGAGCAGCCGAACAACTTCAAGTTTGTCTACGAAGAAAGCGCGACGCTTTGGGACAAGATGAAGACGATTGCCAGCAAGATCTACGGGGCATCCGATATCACCGCCGACGCCAAAATTCGCGGCCAGATCAAACGGCTGCAGGATGATGGCTACGGACACTACCCAATCTGCGTGGCCAAAACCCAGTATTCATTCTCGACCGATCCGCAATTGCGTGGTGCACCCAGTAATCACGTGTTGACGATCCGCGAAGTACGTCTCGCGGCGGGCGCGGAGTTTATCGTGCTGGTATGTGGAGACGTCATGACCATGCCGGGCCTGCCGAAAGTGCCGAGCGCCAATGCGATTGATGTGAATGATGAAGGCAAGATTGTTGGGTTGTTTTAAGGGGCTGTTGAAAGATTTCACAGCCGCGCGGCGGCTGTGAATTCATCGCGCCATTCTGAATCCCGTCATTCCCGCGTCCCATAGGGACTTCCGTTGGTCGCAGCGGGAATGACGCAGAGATGTCGCCTGCATGCCGCGCAGCGAAATGCGGGACCCGACCTGATTATCGGGAAAATTCCCGGATACACTCCGTCTCTTTCGGGCTACGATACTCGTTTTGGTGATCAGACGCCCGCGATCCCTCCGCCGCATTGAAATGCCCGGCAAGCACCACTACGCTTCCTGCGCCCTGACGAACTGGTTAGCGTATCATCGGCTGTCGATTGATATTTTCAAGTCACGGTTGCCGGTTTACACGCGAGGCGTTTATCGGCATATTTGCATACGCGGCCGTGCAAATGATCGCGTGCTACCGCAAACGCGGCATATCAAGGCCACGCCAATCAGGCGAACATCGGCAAATTCAGGATAAGGAACGTCGTGTGCAATGTGGCAGAGTGGCTCAATGACTATGAAATGGGCGGCGAATGACTAACGGCGTTCCCGGCATCGAGAACATCGGCAAATACCGCGTCATTCGCGAACTCGGCCGCGGCGCGACCGGCGCCGTCTATCTTGCCGAAGACAGCTTCAACAACCGCCGCGTTGCCATCAAGGCAATGTTTCCCGAGGTGCTAAAGGACGCACAGGACGGCGCCATGTACCGGAGCATGTTCTTGAACGAAGCCTCGCTCGCAGGCAAGATCATGCATCCGCACATCGTCGCCATTTACGATGCCGTGGTCGACGAGGACATGAGCTACATCGTCATGGAGTATGTCGAAGGCGGGACGCTCGAAAAATACTGCAAACCGGACAATCTGCTTCCGCCGCAGGTCGTCGCCGAAATCATTTTCAAATGCGTCCGCGCCCTGGCATTCGCCAACACCCAGGGCCTGATCCACCGCGACGTCAAGCCCGGCAACATTCTTTACAAGGCGGGCAGCGATATCAAACTCGCGGATTTTGGCGCCGCGCTGAATCGCGTGTCGGACCGGACCCAGGTCGCGGCGGTTGGCTCGCCGTTGTACATGGCGCCGGAAATCATCACCGGCGCGAAGGCCACCGTGCAATCCGATATCTACGCGCTGGGCATGGTCATGTACATGCTGCTCGCGGGTCGCGCACCTTTCGAGGCGTCCAACCCGGCCAGCCTCGCCTATCAGATCGTCAATCACGATCCGGTGCCTCCGTCGCAATTCCGTCCTGATGTGTCGGCGCCGATGGAAGATATCGTCAAGCAGGCGATGGCCAAGGACATCGCCCGGCGCTACCAGTCGTGGGAAGAATTCGGCAAAGACCTCGCCGGGCTCTGGCGCAGTGAAAAATCACCACAGCCCAACAAACACGAAGTCTCCGATACCGAACAATTCAGCTTGCTGAAAACGCTGTCGTTCTTCCGCGATTTTCCGGAAAACGAGTTGTGGGAAGTACTGCGCATCAGCAAGTGGCGGCCATTTCCCCCTGAATCCATTCTGATCAGCGAAGGCGACGTCGGCGATTCGTTTTTCATTCTCGCGAGCGGAACCGTGCGCGTGAGCCGCGGCAAGCGTCTGCTGAATGTGCTCGGCGCCGGCGATTGCTTCGGCGAGATGTCCTATCTTGCCAAGCGCGACGGACCTCGTTCGGCCACCATCACCACCGCTACTGACAGCATCGTCATGAAGGTACGCGCCGTCGATCTCAGCAGCGCCAGCACCAGTTGCCGGCGGCTGTTTGACCGGAAATTTCTCGAGACGCTGGTGGAGCGGCTCGAGTCGGCCAATCAGCAATTGGCGGTGACGTGACCATGACCGTGCCGGTTACGGCGGTGTATGCATCACTGTTGGCTGTGCTGGTGGTGTTACTGGTCGCGGTGGTGGTGAGCCTGCGCCGCAGCTTGCGCATTGGTCTGGGCGACGGCGGCAATCGTGACCTCGCCCGCGCCATCCGCGTGCACGGCAACGCCATCGAATCGATCCCGCTGTTTCTGGTGCTGCTCGGCGTGTATGAACTCAATGGCGGCCACGCCAACGTGCTGCATTTTTTTGGCGCCGTGTATTTCCTGTCGCGCGTATTGCACGCGTGGGGTTTGTTCTCGTCCAGTGGCGTGTCGTTGGGGCGGTTCAGCGGTACGTTTGGCACGATTGGCTGTTTGATTGGGCTGGCGATTGCCAATCTGATGAAGGTGCTCGGCGGCTAGGTGTTTCACCGCGTAGCTAGGGCAAACTCAAGTACTGGTGCGCCTTAGCAAGCTTTTTCTGCCTGAACGCCGCGCCAGTGCATGAGTTTCGCCACATGAACGTCTATGAAACTAAAAATCTGTCATCCCGGATTTAGTCCGGGACCCAATTTTTTGATGCCTCAGCAAGCCGGCAAAACTTGGATACCGGCCGGCGCCACCGGAACGCTCTTGCGATAGGTTATCACCCGCCGGTTTTTTCCATGCAGACTACGCATCGATTCATCGATCAGCGCGAAGCCGGCTCGCTCAAGCGCCTTGCATGAAGCGGTATTTTCATTTGCAGCAATCCCCAGCATATGTGGCAAGCCAAAGCATTGCATGCCCCATTCCGACATCGCCTTGATGGCCTCCACCGCGAACCCTCTGCCTTGAAACTTCTGCTCGACGGCAAAGCCCACCTCAACGTCGCCGCGTAGCGGGCTCAGCCCGACATGCCCGATGAGTTCCGATGGAAGGCTCAGGTTCGCTCGCGGCGCTGCGGTTCTGATTTGTGGAGGTAGACGGTGAAGATATCTCGCGGTGGCGCCACCGACAACTGCGCCATGATGCGACCAACCGCACCGCGATGGTAGCCGCCATGCGTGACAATGTGGGCGAGCATTTCCTCTCGCGACATGAAACCTTTCGCGCCGTCGGTAAACGTGAACGGAAGACTCTCTGGCAATCGTTCCGGCGGCAGACTGCCCACATACTCGACATACCAGCGATCTGATTCCGCTACCGCGGCGCGCAGATCTTCAAAAGTGGGCGTCTCCGGCGTGTTTGTTCCCGCGTAGGTGTGCGCTTCGCCCGACAGATGCGCCGCGAAGATGCGATCCACAACATAGATGTGGTTGAGGAGACGGATGGCCGTGTGCCGCTCGGCTTGATGCGCCACCGGG
Organism: Betaproteobacteria bacterium; assembly: GCA_016720925.1. Taxonomy (NCBI): domain Bacteria; kingdom Pseudomonadati; phylum Pseudomonadota; class Betaproteobacteria; species Betaproteobacteria bacterium. Next base: position 154,166 of record JADKJR010000001.1, read on the forward strand.
TCGACTTTCTCAAGCTCAGTGAAGAGCTCCTCGTTTGCCCAGGCTTTGTACTTGAACAGCGAATGAAGGAGGCTTGATGTGCTCATGGTGTTTGAATTTGCAAACGGTGAGTCCAGCGCTGGAGATAACAGGCGCGGCAGCGACGGGGAAAAATGTGCGGGTTGCGCGTCCGTTGATCGACTTGTTGGACGGTTATTCGGGCATCTCGTAATCGTGCCGCTTCTCGCGATCCTCGGACAGGTATTGAACGAACTCCCAATCATTTCCGTCAGGGTCGTAGAAGTAGACTCGCTGACGAAAAGGGTGCGCGTTCGGCGGTGTTGAGTTTTGGTAGCCCGCCGTGCCGAGGCGCTCACGCATCGCGGCAACATCGTCCACCTCAAACGCCACGTGATTCAAACCGGGGCGGCCCTTGTACGGCTTCCCACGCTTCTCGGCGCCGGGATTCGCTTGGTTCAGCGCAATGTATGTCTCGTCACCGCCGACGTGAACCCATCGTGAGCCGTCCGCCTCGGTCGTATCGCGGCGAATCCGGAACGCCGGGAACGCGGTCAACAGAAAGCGAACGACCCCGTCGACATCGTGAACACAAAGGTTGGCATGTTCCAAACGTACACGCATGGCAATACTCCCGATTGGCTTAACGATTTGCAGGTGCGCTTTTGCGCGGCTCCGCGACTGGGCATTGCGGCTGTGAGCCAAAATCGGCAATGAGTGGGTGTCCCACGAGAAAGAAACTCAAGAAGATTGTCCGAAGCTCCAAGTATCAGGCCAAGCGCTCGCCGACAATCCAAGCTCCAGACCCTTTCAAGCACGCAGGTGTCACTCGGTGCACGCATTGCTGCTCTCGGACCGCATCTGGACGCTGGTTTCTTCACGCAGGAATAGACGCTAACCTGGTGAGTCAACGATAGGCAGCCAGAATGTGGCTGAGGCTTGCTGTCCAATTAATGCGCCAAAGCCGCCGCTCACCAGTTGCTTGGCAGCCCCTCGAACAAACGGAAACCAATCCTTGTTGGGCTCAGATGGCATCTTCATGTGACCATATTGGAGCCCTAACTAGAAATGGACACCTGTCGAGGTGTCCATATACCGTAAAAGAAGTATTGCACTCTTGGACACTCCATGAATTGCTACCTTCGAGATCAACGGAGTACTGCAAATTATCACACCCTAAAGCAATTCAACAAACACACCTGCCGCTGCATCGGAATTCCGCGATCAAATCCCGTCGCCACGCGGCATCCCACCGGGCCGCGCAAAGATACAAACCCAAGCACTGACGCGGCGTTCGGCTCAATAATGGCTGAAACACCGCGCCAGCGCGAGACTTTCATCTTCACAACCAATACGCCACCACAAACACCCCAATCATCGTCAACGCCAACGCCAGCTTCGCCAGCGCACCAAACAGCAACCCCAGCCACGTCGCCACGCCTACCTTTGCTGCCTGCCCCATTTCCTTTCGCGCGATCAATTCACCGATGACCGCGCCGACGAAAGGAAAAATGAAAATGCCGACCAGGCCGAAAAACAACCCGGCGATGCCGCCGATCGCCGCGCCCGCCAGCGCCAGCTTCGATGCACCGACGCGTTGCGCGCCCATGATCGAGGCGAGCAGATCGACGCCGATAGCGATCGCCGTGAGCACCGCGAGAAGCGTGAGCGTCGGCCAGCCGATGCGCTGGAAGTTACCGATCCACGCGGCTACCAGCAGGCCGGCGAACACGAAGGGCACGCCCGGCAGCGCGGGCAGCAGGGTGCCGGCCAGACCGATCAATATCAGCACGGCCGCCAGCGCCCACAGCAGATAAATTTCGGTTCCAGCCAATTGGATTCTCCTGTCGATTATCGGGATGGCGGTACAAGCCGCTTGCAACCGAATCCCTCGTTAGTTCTTGCATCTTGGCCTATCATACGATGCATCGATTGCTTCCCATCAATTCGTCCAATACCTTGCCATGGCCGCCGTGTCGCAAACCATCACCTCCTCCGCGCGCAATGACCTGATCGCACGTCTGGCCGCCATCCTGCCGCGCGAGGCGCTGCTCAGTGAGCCGGAGGATTTGACGCCCTACGAATGCGACGGCCTCTCCGCCTATCGCGCGCTTCCGTTGGTGGCGGTGTTGCCGCGCACGGTGGCCGAGGTGCAGGAAATTCTGCGCGTCGCTTCACAGACGGGGACCAAGGTGGTGGCGCGCGGTTCCGGCACGGGACTCTCCGGCGGCGCCACGCCGCTGGAAGATGGCATGCTGATGGCGATGGCAAAATTCAATCGCATCGTTTCCATCGATGCGCTGGCGCGCACGGCGCACGTGCAACCCGGCGTGCGCAATTCGCAAATCTCCGAAGCGGTCGCCCACCTTGGTTTGTACTACGCGCCGGATCCTTCGTCGCAGATTGCCTGTTCCATCGGCGGCAATGTCGCGGAAAATTCCGGCGGCGTGCATTGCCTGAAGTACGGGCTCACGGTGCACAACATCCTGAAGCTCGAAGTGGTGACCATCGACGGCGAGCTCGCGACGATCGGTTCGGACGCGCTCGACGCGCCGGGATACGACCTGCTGGCGCTGATGACCGGTTCGGAAGGCATGCTCGGCATCACCACCGAAGTGACCGTGAAGCTGGTGCCCAAGCCGCAGCTCGCGCGGGTGGTGATGGCCAGCTTCGACAACGTGGAAAAAGCCGGCGACGCGGTGGCAAACATTATCGGCGCGGGCATTGTGCCGGCGGGGCTGGAGATGATGGACAAGCTCGCCACCGAAGCGGTGGAAGGCTTCGTGCATGCGGGGTACGACCTCGATGCGGTGGCGATTTTGCTGTGCGAATCCGATGGCACGCCCGAGGAAGTGGCCGAGGAGATTGCCAAGATCGAAGCGGTGATGAAGGCCTCCGGCGCCACCGCGTGCCGCACCTCGGCCAGCGAAGCCGAGCGCCTGAAATTCTGGTCGGGACGCAAGGCCGCGTTTCCGGCGGTGGGGCGCATCTCGCCGGACTATTACTGCATCGATGGCTCGATCCCGCGTCGCGCGCTGGCGCCGATGCTGCGGCGCACGGAAGAGTTCAGCCAGAAATATGGCTTGCGTTGCGCGAACGTGTTTCACGCGGGCGATGGCAACCTGCATCCGTTGATTTTGTACGATGCGAACGTGCCAGGCGAACTGGAACGCACGGAAGCTTTTGCGGCGGAGTTGCTGGAACTCTGTATCGAATACGGCGGCACCATCACCGGCGAGCATGGTGTCGGCATCGAAAAAATCAACCAGATGTGCAGCCAGTTCACGAGCCATGAAATTGAAGCCTTTTTTGCCGTGAAGCGGGCGTTTGATGAAAAGCAGCTGCTGAATCCCGGAAAGGCGATTCCGACTTTGTATCGCTGCGCAGAATATGGGCGCATGCGGGTGCAGGGCGGGCTGGTCAACAATCTTCCGCATGCGGATATTCCGCGGTTTTGAACAAGTGGAAATTCTTGCTGTTTCTTGTGTTCGGTTCGATGCGCCTTGTCGGTCTAACCATCCTTACCATCTTTGAACCCGTGGCATCGACCCAATGAATGATTTTGTTCAGCCCCTCATCGAGCGAATCAAATCCGCGCAGTCGGACAGGGCGCCGCTTGCCATTCACGGCGGCAGCAGCAAGACGTTTTATGGTGGCGCGGTCAGGGGCGATGCACTCGACGTTCGGCCCTATAACGGCATCATCGATTACGAGCCTAAGGAGCTGGTGCTGACGGTGCGCGCCGGGACGCCACTCGCGGCAATCGAAGCGACGATGGCGGAGCAGAATCAGATGCTGCCGTTTGAGCCGCCGTATTTTGCTGAGGGCGCGACCATTGGCGGCGCAGTCGCCACCGGGCTTTCCGGGCCACGCCGGCCGTACACCGGCGCGGTGCGTGACTTTGTTCTGGGTACGCGCGTCATCAATGGCAAAGGCGAAGACCTGCGCTTCGGCGGCCGCGTGATCAAGAATGTCGCCGGCTACGATGTCTCGCGGCTGATGACCGGGGCGATGGGTACGCTCGGCGTGCTGCTCGATCTATCGTTCAAGGTTTTGCCGAAACCGACGGAGGAAATGACGCTGCGATTCCAGATGGATGAAGCGACTTCCATCCAGCGGTTCAATGAATGGGCAGGAAGGCCGCTGCCGATATCGGCGACCTCCTGGTGCGACGGCGTTGCCATGCTGCGGCTTTCGGGCGCGGCGGCGGGCGTCCGGGCCGCGCGCGAAAAGCTGGGCGGTGAATTGGTCGCGGAATCGGAAGCCAGTCAATTCTGGCGCAACTTGCGTGATCATCGCGCGGATTTTTTCGGCAGCGCGGAACCCTTGTGGCGGCTCTCGGTACCGTCCACCAGTCCGCCGCTTCAGCTCAACCTGCCGCAATGGATCGAGTGGGGCGGTGCGCTGCGCTGGGTGCGTGGTGTGGCCGATGCGAAGACATTGCGCGCAACCGTGGAAGCGGTGGGTGGACACGCAACCCTGTTCCGCCACGGCGATAAATCGGCGGGCGTGTTTCATCCGTTGCAACCGGTGCTAGCCAAGGTTCACCGCAATCTCAAGGCGGCATTCGACTCGGACAGCATTTTGAATCCCGGCAGAATGGACAACTTCTGATGCAAACCAATCTTGCCGACTGGATCAAAGACACGCCCGAGGGGATTGAGGCCGACAGCATTCTGCGCAAATGCGTGCATTGCGGTTTTTGTTTGGCGACCTGCCCGACCTACAATCTGCTGGGGGACGAGCTCGACAGTCCGCGCGGTCGCATTTATTTGATGAAGCAGATGCTGGAAGGTGAGCCGGTCACCGAAAAAACGCAGCTGCATCTTGATCGCTGCCTCACTTGCCGCTCGTGCGAATCGACTTGCCCATCCGGCGTGCAGTACGGGCGGCTGGTCGATATTGGCCGCGAGCTGGTGGAGAAGAAAGTCGGGCGTAGTTTTGCCGAGGGTCTCAAGCGCAAGGTGTTGAAGAACGCGCTGCCGCAGACGGCGTTGTTTACCGTGGGACTTGGCATAGGCCGCGCGGTGAAGACCTTCTTGCCGGCTTCGCTTGCAAAGAAAATCCCGGCCAGGCGCGATGCCGGCGTTCGTCCCGAGCTTGGACATGCACGCAACATGCTGGTGCTGGAAGGTTGCGTGCAACCGGCGATGGCGCCGAGCATTAACTCGGCGACCGCGCGTGTCCTCGACAGACTCGGCGTCTCGCTGATCGCCGCGCCCAGCGCCGGCTGCTGCGGCGCGATTCCGCATCACCTGAATGATCCGTACGAAAGCCACGCTTACATCAAACGCAATATCGACGCGTGGTGGCCGTATATCGAAGCCGGCGCGGAAGCAATCGTCGTGACCGCATCCGGCTGTGGGACAATGGTGGCGGACTACGGTTACCTGTTGCGCAACGACGCGGCGTATTCGGAAAAGGCGCAGAAAGTCTCGGAACTGTTTCGCGACGTGAGCCAGGTGATCGCGGCGGAAAGCGCGGTGTTGTCGAAACTGCTTGTGGCCGCAAATCCCGTCAAGACAAAAATTGCCTTTCACTCGCCATGCAGCTTGCAGCACGGGTTGAAAATTCGCGGCGTGGTGGAAGGCCTGTTGCGCGACGCGGGTTGCGAGCTGACGCCCGTCCCGGACGGGCATCTTTGTTGCGGTTCGGCGGGAACCTATTCGCTGTTGCAGCGCGAACTCTCGCAGCAATTGCTCGTGAACAAAGTGAAAGCACTTGAGTCCGGCGCGCCGCAACTTGTTGCAACGGCCAACATCGGCTGCCTCGCGCACATTGAGGGCGGGCTGAATGCCGGCAGCGGAACGCCGATTCGGCATTGGATTGAGGTGATCGATGAACGGTTGGCGGCCACATAGCGGAAATTTGCCAAGCACAAGCACTGGCGCGGTGTTCAAGACAATTTGTGCCTGTGAGCCTCGCCGGATATAGAGTTTAATGCCTGAGTTGCCGGACATCGCCGTCTATTGCGAAAGCATCGAGCGCGAGCTTGCCTGCGCCACATTGCGGAAAATTCTGCTACCAAGTGTTTTTGTACTTCGCACCGTGGAGCCCGCGGTCGGCGCGTTTGAAGGCCGGCGTCTCATCCATGCGGCGTACTTGGGAAAGCGCGTCGTGCTCGAATTTGAAGGCGACTTGTTCGCGGTGATTCATCTGATGATCGCCGGTCGCTTCAAATGGTTTCCGCCGGGAAGTAAAGTGCCAATGAGCAAGATCGTGCTGGCACGGTTCGAGTTTGATCGCGGCACGCTGGCGTTGACGGAGGCCGGCACCAGGCGACGCGCGTCGCTGCATTTGTTGCGTGGACGCGACGCGCTGGCAGCGCACGATCCGGGTGGCATTGATCCGCTGACTTGCACGCTCGCGGAGTTCACCGCGCGGCTGCAGCACGAGAATCACACGCTGAAACGCGCGCTCACCGATCCGCGGTCATTCAGCGGTATCGGTAATTCCTATTCCGACGAGATTCTGCATCGCGCGAAATTGTCGCCCCTCGCGCTCAGTCAAAAACTGTCGGCGTCGGAAGTTGCGCGATTGCGCGACGCGACGCGCGAAGTCATGGATGAATGGCTGCAACGATTGCGTGCGGAATCAGCGGGCAAGTTTCCCGAAAAAGTCACCGCTTTCCGGAGTGAAATGGCGGTACACGGCAAGTTCAAACAGCCTTGTCCCGTGTGCGGGAGCCCGGTGCAGCGCATCGTCTATGCGGAAAACGAATGCAACTACTGCCCCAAGTGCCAGACCGGCGGCAAGCTGCTTGCGGATCGGGCCTTGTCGCGGCTGCTCAAATCGAGCTGGCCGAAAAGTATTGACGAGCTATCGTGATGCCGCAGGACTAGCGGCGATACAAACGCAGGCGCTCGTCGTTATCCGCCGGTCGCGCACCTTCCCAGACAAGTTGCCAGCGCAGGTCGACGGTCGGCTCATCGTTGCGTGTACCTTGGGCGAGCAGCCAGTTGCACGCTTCAGCGGCCGGCAGATGATTGGATACAAAACGCAGATTGGTGAAGTAGTTAAGTGAAGCGCGTTGCGAGTCGCCGAGATTTTGCGACGCGATACACCCAGTGGGCTGCTCGGGCAAATACCGCGCGATGGCCCGCGCCGTGCCGCGATAACTGAGACGGTGGTCGACGGCGGTCAAGCCAAGCAAGTTTGCAAGTACCCATACCAATGTGACCCCCGCTGCCCAGTTGACGATGGCGCGACGATTATTGCGATGGGCCCGCACCACCGCGTATACCCACAGCAAGGTGAATGCGACGGCTATGAAAAAAGGCAGCAGGTCGAAAGTGAAAGTGAAACCCGGGACTTGCCGGGCAACCGCGCCCGCAGCGGCTACTGGCGCGCCCGTGACCGCGGCTGTCCAGTACAACCATCCCGCAACGGCGACGATGCCGAAAAACAGCAGGCTGAACCAGTCCATGAAGCTGGCGATGCTCCTCGACAGGCGATCCAGCGTATTGGCGGCGGCGAGCGCCAGAGGCAACAGCAATGGAAGTCCCATGCCGTCGCTCGCTTTGCGAGTAAGTGAGATTAATACTAGCAGCGTGAGGAATGCGGCAAGTGGCAACGCAAGCTCGAAGCGTTCGGCAATTTTTGCGCGGTCTTTGGCCCACAGCCAGATCGCGAATGGCAATGCCGGCAGGCCGTACCACGGAAGTATGCGGATGAAATGGAGATTGTCGAGCGCGCGACGGGTGGTGAGATCGTGGAACGGAACGCCAGCAATGGTTTCAGCCCATTGTGTGATGGGTGCCGGGGATTGCCAAAGCAGCATCGCCGGGAACAACAGCATGAAGGGTAGTGATAACAGCAGGGCGACACCGATGCCGGCGCGGAATGTTCGATTGTTCCAATCGCGCAAAATTACCATGGCGACCAACGCAATGAGCATCGGCGCCAAGGCGGGGACAATGCCGATCGAGAGTGCGATGATGCCGGCACCAATTCCTGTGGTGACGCCGCCTTTGGAGGCTTCGGAACGTATGCGTGTCATGCCGTACATCGCTACGGCCAGTCCGGCGAGACCTGCAAGCTCGGGATACATCTGGTGTCCCCGCCACACCAGGCCCAGCGAGCCAATCATCATCAACACACTGATGCGTCCGGCGCGCTCGTCGAACAGGCGCTTGGCGGTCTTGTGGGTGTAGAACAGCGTGACGGCCATGAACGCACCGCTGGCCAAGCGCGCGCCATCATGAAGCGGCAGTACGGGCGAGAACAGCCACGCCAGCGCCGCCGCGGTCCAATGGTAGAGCGGCGGATAATCGTAGTTGGGCAAACCCGCTATCGTCGGTACGAGCCACTGTCCGTCCCGCAGCATTGCATGGATAACGCCGAAGGTGATTGCCTCATCGGGTTTCCATGGGTCATGACCGACGAGCCCCGTCAGGATCCAGGCCGCGCAAATGATGAGAAACAGCGCAGTCTTGACCGGAGTACTGTTTCCGTCGAACACGATCGGCTGGCGGATGGTTGAGATCATGAAGCGCTATTTTACGCTGGCGGGGTGGCTGGATGCCTTCATGCGCGACGCGACTGGCGTCGTCACCCCGATAACTGCGCCAACAAAAAAGGCAGCCAAGGCTGCCTTTTTCATGTCGTTCAATGAAGAACTTATTTTGCTTCTGCCTTCGATTCGGCAGGCGACTCAGCCTTCGGCGCGGCGGCCGCACCAGAAGTGCGTGCATGACGCTGACGGAATTTCTCGACGCGACCGGCGGTATCCATGATCTTGTGCTTGCCCGTGTAGAACGGGTGTGATTCCGACGAGATCTCGATGCGGATGAGCGGATATTCCTTGCCATCGGTCCATTTCATCTTTTCCTTGCCCTTGGTTTCGACGGTCGAGCGGGTCAGGAATTTGAAATCAGCGGAGGAATCAAAGAAGATGACTTCGTGATATTCGGGGTGAATGCTGGGTTTCATGCTTTGTTGCCTTTCTTTCCGTAAAGGGTGCGCCGATGGTGAAAAACGCGGGCACCTCTATGCGAACAAGTGTTTTGAGGAGTCGATAATTATGACGCATGTTGGGGGAAAAGGCAAAATCCTGATGTTGGCGGATACAAATCGTGCAGCGCGAGGCAATGGGCAACGGATGATTCTTTATTGTGCACAAAACGTAATAATGTTCTATATTGGTATCACTAAATAATACCAACAGGCCTTTGCTGTGGATTTACCCGTTGATAAATCGCCTCGTTCACAAGGTCAGACATCGCTTCTGGTCGAAGCGCTGAAGCGGCTGTTGCGCGCGCGCGGAATGACCTATAAAGATCTTGGGCACACGCTTGATCTATCTGAGGCTAGTGTCAAACGCATGTTCGCGAAAGAGGCGCTGACGCTGAAGCGGCTCGAGGAAGTTTGCGGTTGTCTGGATGTTGACCTGTTTGAGGTAACCAAACTGGCTCGCAACCATACCGCGCAAGCCCAGGAAATGACCGTCGAACAAGAAGCCGCGCTGGCTGCGGATGCGCGTCTGCTTGGTATTTTCTACCTGGTATTGAACGATTGGCACCTGCCCGATATTCTCGAACGGTATGAGATCGAAAAGGCAGAGGTGATTGCATTGCTGGCCAAGCTTGACCATCTGGGACTGATCATGCTGCAGCCCAATGATCGCGTCAGGTTGCTCATTCCCCGAACCATGCGGCTGCGTAACGACGGACCCATCCGCCAAGTGCATGGCAACCGCGTCATTGGCGATTTTCTTGCCGGGGATTTTGTTGGCGAAGGCGGCATGTTCCGCCTGGAAATGCGTGAACTTTCCGGCCCATCTTATGCGCTCATTCAACGCAAGCTCGAACGCATCGGTCAGGAATTCAACGAGCTGGCCGAACTTGATTCCTATCTCCCTTCGGACCAACGCCAGACCATTGGCATGGCCGTCGGCACCAAGCCATGGAAAATGTCGCTCGTGACGGGCATCCGGCAGCGCGAGGTACGCGATGCGCCGACCGCGGACCCGGCGAAAAAACAGGTCTAGTCGCTGTTCCTTGGCGTATGTTTCGATACTCCGACTGCGCGTCAGGCAACGATTCGGTTGGATCAGTTCTTCTTCATGGAATCGAAGAATTCCGCATTGTTCTTCGTGGCCTTGAGCTTGTCGACCAGGAATTCGGTGGCTTCGAGCTCATCCATGCTGTACATCATCTTGCGCAGCACCCAGACTTTCTGCAGCAGTTCCGGTTTGATCAGCAGTTCTTCCTTGCGCGTACCGGAACGATTCACGTTGATCGCGGGATAGACGCGCTTCTCGGCGGCACGCCGGTCAAGGTGCACTTCCATGTTGCCGGTTCCCTTGAATTCTTCGTAGATCACATCATCCATGCGCGAACCGGTGTCGATCAGCGCAGTCGCGATGATGGTCAGTGAGCCACCTTCCTCGATGTTCCGCGCGGCGCCGAAAAAACGCTTCGGGCGTTGAAGCGCGTTCGCATCGACACCACCGGTCAATACTTTGCCGGATGCCGGCACCACGGTGTTGTAGGCACGGGCAAGGCGTGTGATGGAATCAAGCAGTATGACCACGTCACGCTTGTGTTCAACCAGGCGTTTGGCTTTTTCAATAACCATTTCAGCGACCTGCACATGGCGGGTGGCAGGCTCATCAAAGGTACTTGAAACCACTTCGCCCTTGACGGTTCGCTGCATCTCGGTGACTTCTTCCGGACGCTCGTCGATTAGCAGCACGATCAGCGTGATATCGGGATGATTCGAAGTGATGGCGTGCGCGATGTGCTGCAGCATCACGGTCTTGCCGGACTTCGGCGAGGCGACCAGGAGGCCGCGCTGGCCCTTGCCGATCGGCGCGATGATGTCAATGACGCGGCCGGTGATGTTCTCATCCGACTTGATGTCGCGTTCCAGGGTGAACGGCTTGTTCGGGAACAGTGGCGTCAGATTTTCAAACAGAATCTTGTTCTTGGAAGCCTCCGGCGCCTCGCCGTTGACCTTGTCCACCTTGACCAGTGCAAAGTAGCGTTCGCCTTCCTTGGGCGTGCGAATCTCGCCTTCGATGGTGTCGCCGGTATGCAGATTGAAACGGCGAATTTGCGATGGACTCACGTAAATATCGTCGGGCCCGGCCAGATAGGAAATATCCGGCGAGCGCAGGAAACCGAAGCCGTCCTGCAATACTTCCAGCGTGCCATCGCCAAAGATCGCCTCGCCTTTTTTCGCCTGGTGTTTCAGCAGCGCGAAGATTAGCTCCTGTTTGCGCAGGCGATTGGCGCCTTCGAGTTCGAGCTGGTTGGCCGTTTCGACGAGTTCCGAGACGTGTTTCAATTTGAGTTCAGATAGTTGCATTGGCTATGCCGCAGGAAGGAGGAAAAAGGAAGGGAAGGGGAGAAGAGCAGCGGAATGGAAGACAGGAAAATAGGGCAAAGGTGGCGGGACGAAAATCCGCAAAAAAAGTGTGGCTCCGCAGAATGATTTTCAGGCAACTTCCTGAAAACCGGGCATCAACTCAAGTAGTTGGGATTCGCTGCAGAGGTGTGACTGAAAAGGACATCCACGGATTTGGAATCGACGCAGACTTGACCGGAAGCGAAAGAATAGGGCGCTCGCACGTCCTTGTCAATTAAATGTTGGCGTCAATAAATGCAGCCAACTGGGACTTTGGATAGCGCACCAACCTTGGTTGCGGCGACATTTCCATCCTTGAAAAGCATGAGCGTGGGGATGCCGCGGATACCGTACTTGGGTGGTGTTTCCTGGTTTTCATCGATATTGAGCTTGGCGATTTTCAGTTTCCCGGCATATTCCTTGGCAACATCGTCAAGAATGGGGGCGATCATTTTGCATGGCCCGCACCACTCCGCCCAGTAATCCACCAAGACCGGAGTTGCGCTTTGCAGCACTTCGGAATCGAAGGTTGCATCGGATACATAAACAATGTCATTGCTCACAGATAACCTCTGATTCTTCAAACGTATGGTGAATTATGCCACTGTTTCATGGCACGGGTGGCAAAGGCGGATCGAAGGTCGCAGACCCGGCGGACGCAAATCAGGGAGATGAAAAATGCATTGCGGAACCGAATCACTGGGCGCCCGGGTCTGTTAAAATTTGGGCTGTCCATGTGCTATTTCAAGGCTGTTCCATGACCTACGTTGTGACTGAATCCTGCATCAAGTGCAAATATACCGATTGCGTTGACGTCTGTCCGGTGGATTGTTTCCGGGAAGGCCCGAATTTTCTGGTAATCGATCCGGATGAATGTATCGATTGCACGCTGTGTGTCGCGGAATGCCCTGTCGAAGCAATTTTCGCGGAAGATGATGTGCCGGATAACCAGCATAAGTACATCAAGATCAACGCGGAGTTGGCCAAGGCATGGAAGCCGATTATCGAGCGTAAGGACGCCCCGGCAGACGCAGACGAATGGGCGAAGGTCAAAGAAAAGTCGCATCTGCTCGAAAAGTAGCGCTGCGTGGCGAGACAGGCCACCGGTATTCCCGCCTCTGTCCGCGGATTTCCCGCAGGCTCCGCTCAAGGGATATGAAAGCGGCCTGAAATGAAATTGCCTGCCGGGCGACTGGATTTTCTGCTGCTGCATGACTCGATTGCCGGTGGCGCTCGCGTGACGGTTGTCACGCCGAACCGGCGCTTGGCCACTTTTCTCAAGCGGGAATACGACGACGCCCAGCGCCGCCAGGGCCGGCAGGCTTGGGATACCGCCGATATCCTTCCGTTGGAGACTTTTCTTGAGCGTGCATACCGCACGCTCAACCTCAGAACCATGGCGTCAACTCCGCCGCCGCAGCTTCTCAATGGTATTCAGTGCCAGTTTATCTGGGAGGAATTGGTCCGGAAATCCGACGAGCGCGGTGGGCTGATGAGTGTTCCGCAGGCCGCAAAGCAGGCGTTCGCGGCTTGGCAATTGGCGCATGAATGGCGTTTGTTTCCGGCATTGCGTAGTTTTATGCTGCATGAAGACGCCCGGATTTTCATGAGCTGGTCGCAGCAGTATCAAAAACTTTGCCGTGAGCGCAATATGATTGACGCCGCGATGCTGCCGGATGCCCTGATGACGCTGATCCCGGGTGATGATCGTTCGGGCACGCTGCCCACCCAACTTATCACGGCGGGCTTCGATATCGTCACGCCCCAGCAGCAACACTTTTTCGACGCGTGTATCGCCGCCGGTGTGGCAGTGCAGTCAGTCAATGCAGACGCGGATCAACAACACGTCATGTTGAATCGCATCGAATTTGCCGATGAAAATGAAGAGCTGCGCGGTTGTGCAATTTGGGCACGGCAACGGCTGGAGAAAAATCCGCGCGCGCGAATCGCCATTGTGATGCCGGATCTGCGCATGCGCCGCGGCCAAATCGTGCGCGCCCTCACTGATGCCTTGTTGCCCCGCGAGCGCGCGAACGTACGCACCCACCACGACGAGATGATGCCGTGGGTCAATGTTTCGCTGGGTCAGCCGCTAAGCGACTTTGCGCTGGTTCATGATGCGTTAGCCTTGATTGAATTTTCGCAAGGACACGCGATGTCGTTTCTGGCGTTCAGCGCGCTGCTACGCTCGCCGTATGTTGCCGGTGCGGAAACTGAAGCCACATGGCGGGCTGCGCTGGACGCAGCGTTGCGCGAGATCGCCCCAATGGAAATGAGCCTGTTTTCGCTGCAGAAAAAACTGAAACTGGCGAGCAAACCCGATCCGGAGCGTGCGCATCTGCGCTCCCTTGCTCTTGCAGTATCACACTGCGAAAAGCTTTGCGCGTCCATAGATCGTGTCGCCAGTTTAGGCAGCCAGCCAGCGCGTCCCGATGGCGATTCGCGTCAGAGGCCGATGCCGTCCTCGCCGCAAGACTGGGGCCGGCACTTCGCAAATGTGTTGAGGGCGTGGGGCTTTCCCGGCGACGCGGGTTTGGACTCGATTGAGCATCAGGTGCTTGGAAAATTCCGTGACGCGCTTGCGAGCCTCGGCACGCTGCAAGCGGTAAAGCCGCGCATGAAATTCGAAGAGGCGCTAACGCAGTTGCGCCGAATCGTCGCCGATACCGTGTTCCAGCCGGAAACGTCCGCGGGAACCGGGGGAATCGAGCCGCCCATTCAGGTGTTGGGCATACTGGAATCCGCGGGGCAACAATTTGACGCGCTGTGGGTGACTGGATTGAGTGACGATGCGTGGCCGCTGGCGGCGAGGCCCGCGCCGTTTATTCCGGCAGTCCTGCAGCGGGCAGCGGGCGTGACTGAAGCGTCGGCCTCGGCGTCCTTGGTGCTCGATAGTCGCATCACCGACGGCTGGCGCAATAGCGCCGGTCATGTGGTTTTCAGCCACGCGCTGCGTGCATCCGGCCACGATGCGGGTGAACAGATTCGTGAGCCAAGCGCCTTGATTCGCAGCATTCCCCTTTCCTCCGTCGCCGATATATTGGCGATATCGGCGGATGCGGATTTTGCCGCGGCCCTGCAGACCATCGGTGCCCGCGAGGCAATTCCCGACGCTAATTTTGAAGCGCTTCCCGCACCGACGGCGGTTCGCGGCGGCACCAGTGTGATACGCGATCAAGCGGCGTGCCCGTTTCGCTCGTTTGCACGCCACCGCCTGCTGGCGCGAGGCCTGGAAGTACCGCATGCGGGACTGGATGCGGCAGAACGCGGCACGCTTTTGCATCGCGTGTTGAGCCTGGTATGGGGGCGCATCGAGACGCACGCAGGCCTTTTGTCGCGTGAAGACAATCAACTCGATGAGATTGTGAATGATGCCGTCGCGCGGGCGATTGCCGAAGCGAGTGCCAATGGCGTGGACGGTCTCACCGGCCGCTTTGTGGAAATTGAGCACGCACGGCTCACGCGTGTGATCGGGGAATGGCTGGATTACGAACGCGAACGCGCGCCATTCGAGGTTGTCGAGCGAGAGCGCAAGCGGGCCGCAACAATATCCGGTCTGTCCATGAATTTGCGATTGGATCGATTGGACCGGCTGGCCGATGGCACCCATGCGTTGATCGATTACAAAACCGGAGTCGCCAAATTTTCCAGTTGGCTGGGGAATCGTCCCGACGAGCCGCAATTACCGATGTATTTCATTTCCGCTGAGGAGCCGGTTTCCGCGTTGGCGTTCGCGAGATTGAAGCGTGGTCAGCGCGGAAAGGTATTCGGTTTTGAAGGCGTCTCGATGGTCGAGAATTTGTTGCCCGATGTTGCGCCCATCGAGCAAAAACGTGGGATGGAAAAAAACGGTTACGTTTCCTGGGATGTGCTTGCCCAGGAATGGGAAACTTCACTGGACGCATTGGCGAAAGGATTCGCCAGTGGTGCCGCGCAAGTCGATCCCAAGAACGGCAATCTGACGTGCGCACAATGCGATTTGCAGAGTGTTTGCCGGATTGCCGAGATGTCGGCTTATGCGGCGATGGAGAATGGCGACGTGGCCGATTTCGATGGCGACCATACTGGCGAAGGTAAGCCAGATGAGTAAACGCGTCAGCCCGGTGGCGGATCAGGACGCGCGCGAACGCGCGCTGGATATCCGGCGTTCGTTCATCGTGCGTGCGCCCGCAGGGTCGGGAAAAACGCGACTCCTCATTCAACGCTACCTGTCCTTGCTGGCGCGGGTGGATGAGCCCGAGGAAATCACGGCAATCACCTTCACGCGCAAGGCTGCGGCGGAAATGCGTGCACGCGTGCTTCGGGCATTTGCGTCGGCGACCACGTCGGAATGCAATGACGATAATTTTGACGATGTGACCACGCGTGAACTTGCCCGCGAGGCGCTTGCGCGCGATGCCGTACGGGGCTGGCAGATTGCGAATACTCCGTCGCGCTTGCGCATCCAGACCATCGACTCAATGAATGCGTCGATCACGCGCCAAATGCCGGTGACGGCACGATTCGGGGCGCAACCGGAAAGCGTCGATGACGCGAGTGCGCTCTATCGCGAAGCCGCGCGCAACGTATTGGCGCAAGTGAACGCGGGCGACGCGGTGGCGGACGATGTCGCGATCCTGCTCGCGCACCTCGACAATAATCTGGCGGTGGCAGAAAGCCTGCTTGCGGACATGTTGCGCTCGCGCGATCACTGGTTACGCAACTTGCCGACCATGCATGAACGCGATGCACTTGAAGCCGGACTCGTGCGCGTGCGCGCGGAAACGGTTTCGCGCGTGGCGGCTCTTTATCCATTTGGAGAAAAGGGCGAAACCCTAGCGCTGGCGAGGTACGCAGGGCAAAATCGGCCTGGAAGTGCCGTGGATGCTGGAGTTTGTGATATCGATGCTATCGTGAATTTTCCAGCGGATGACGCAGAAGCCATGCCGGTGTGGCTGCGGATCGCCGACTTGCTGCTGACGAAAGACGGCTCTTGGCGCAAGCGCCGTGGCCTCAACAAAAACACCGGATTTCCCTCCAGTTCGAATAAAGCGGAGAAGGCGCTTCTCGATGCATGGAAGAACAGGATGGGGGACCTGCTGGAACGGTTCGCATCAGGGGGACCACATGGCGAGCGTCTGCTTGCGGCCCTGGGTCAATTGCGTGTGATGCCGCCTGCCGAATATACCGATTCACAGTGGGTCGTGCTTGGCGCTATCGTTCGGCTTCTGCCGTATGCCACTGCGCAGTTGTGGAGCGTATTTGCATCGCAGGGGCAATGCGATTTCACGGAAATCTCCCAGGCGGCGGCGCGTGCGCTCGGTGACGATGGTGCGCCGACCGACTTGGCATTGGCGCTCGATTACCGAATTCGCCATTTGCTGATCGACGAATTTCAGGACACCTCGTTGTCGCAGTTCGAATTGCTGGAAAAACTCACTCGCGGCTGGAGTGAGGGCGATGGACGCACACTGATGGCGGTGGGCGATCCGATGCAATCCATTTATCGATTTCGCGAAGCGGAGGTGGGATTGTTTATGAGTGCTGCCCGCGCCGGTATCGGCAGCGTTTCGCTCCAGCCATTGACCTTGCAGGTGAACTTTCGCTCCGAATCCGGCGTGGTGGACTGGGTGAATGATACGTTCAGCCAGATCATGCCGTCCGTGGACGAAGCCGGCATCGATGATGTGCCGTATGCACCGAGCATCGCGTATGCGGCCAGCGCTGAAGAGTCACCAACTGAATTACCCGCCATGATGTCTGCCGTGGTGTGGCATCCTCAACTTGTGCGCATGAGGACGGCCGGGCTCGACGCCAATGCGGATGAGCCCGAAGACGCCGTCACCATCGCCTCAGCAGGCGAAGTGGAAGCGCAGCGCGTGGTCGACATTATCCGCGCGCGGCGGCAAAGCGAATCCGGCGTGGAAATTGCCATTCTCGTTCGCAATCGTGGACATCTTCAGGATATCGTGCCCGCGCTGAAGGCGGCGGATATCCCGTTCCGCGCCGTGGATATCGACCCACTGAAGGAATGCCCGGTGGTCGTGGATTTGCTGTCTCTCACTCGTGCCTTGCTGCATCTGGCGGACCGGATTGCGTGGCTTGCCGTGCTGCGAGCACCATGGTGCGGCTTGACGCTGAACGACCTCGCCTCGCTGACAAATGGCGCGGAACCTGTCGAAGGGGCGCTTGCGCCAGACGCTCGCACGGTATGGCAAATGCTTTGCGATGGGGAACGAACTTCTACATTGTCCGCGGACGGTCAAATGCGGGTTGCGCGCGTTTGTGCTGTGCTGGCGTCGGCATTGCGCCTGCGGCGCCGATTGCCGCTGCGCGAACTGGTCGAAAGCACCTGGTTCGCGTTGCTTGGTCCCGCATGCTTGCCGCAAGCCCGCGACCTGAATGATGCTGTGCAGTTTCTGGATTTGCTCGAAACCG
Organism: Betaproteobacteria bacterium; assembly: GCA_016720925.1. Taxonomy (NCBI): domain Bacteria; kingdom Pseudomonadati; phylum Pseudomonadota; class Betaproteobacteria; species Betaproteobacteria bacterium. The sequence continues at coordinate 171,929 of JADKJR010000001.1, forward strand.
AGGCGCAAGCACAGGCGGGTGGAAGCGACATCATCGACCTGGCGACGTTGGAGAGCGGCGTGGAAAAACTGTTTGCGAGCAGCTTCGTTTCCGGCGACGGTCTGGAAGTGCCAGCCGTGCAAATCATGACGATCCATAAAGCGAAGGGTCTGGAATTCGATACGGTGATTGTGCCCGGCCTGCATCGACCGCCGCGACAGGATGACCGGAAACTGTTGGTATGGACCGAGCAACTCGTAGAGGAGCATGGTGGGAGCGAACTGTTGCTGGCGCCAATTCGAGAAACCGGGGCAGGCGAAGAAACGGACGCAATCTACCGCTACGTGCGGCAGTGCGATCGATACAAGCAGCAACAGGAGGATGTGCGACTGCTCTACGTCGCGGCCACGCGCGCCGAACACCGGCTGCATTTGCTTGCGACAGTGATGTTAAATGATGTAGGGGATGATGGTGGCGGTGTGGCAAGGTTGGTGCCGCCGCGAGGGACGAGCTTGCTGGCCTCGCTGTGGCCGGCGGTGTCTGGCGTTTTTCTCGATGAGCCAAACGTACGCGGCGATGCCCTGCAGGCGGACGGTTTCGTTCCAGCACAAAACTGTTCGGCGCGTGGTTTGCAAGTCGCCTGTCGCGCCATGCGCGTAAGCGCAATGCAGCCTATGCCCAATTTGCCGATCTCCTTTTCGCGTGGTGCGCGCGACACGGCTGATAAAGTTGCGCCGCAGAACGGCGCGATCGATTTTGACTGGGCCAGCGAGACGGCACGACACGTCGGCACGGTGGTGCATGCGTATCTGCAGTTCATCGCGGAAGACGGATTGGATCGTTGGAACGTCGAACGCGTCGCGGCATCGACGCGGCGGTTTGGGCGCGAACTCGAGCGACTCGGGGTCGCGAACGCAGAGCTGCCCACGGCAGCCGGTCGTGTAGCCGAAGCCCTGATGCACACACTGAGCGATTCGCGGGGACGCTGGATTCTGGAGCCGCACCCAAATGCATGCTCCGAGTGGTGTGTTACTGGGCTCGCCGGCGATTCCAGGATAAATGTCGCGATCGACCGTTCGTTTGTCGATGAGAACGGGGTACGCTGGATCATCGACTTCAAGACCGGTAGCCACGAGGGTGCGGATGTCGACGCGTTCCTCGATAACGAGAAGAGGCGCTATCGTGAACAACTGGAAACGTATGCCAAACTGCTTCGGGCGATGCACACCTCGCTTCTAGCGCCAGCGGTCAAGCTTGGTCTGTATTTTCCACTTCTGGGCGGCTGGCGCGAATGGGATTGGCAGCCGGAATAATTTGCCTGTCGACGGCTCCAAAATCATCGCGTCGGATTGCACCAACATCGTTCGTTGGGCACTTCTCAGCGACATGGCAGCACAGGCATGGTGCGATTTCTTTGCTTGGCGCAGTGATTGTTTGGTGTTTGCGAGGCTTTTGTCGATAAGCAGCAGGGCATGAAACACTTCTGGCACGCGCGATGCTTACGGTACATCGTCGATCATCACCGCGGAACCTGCAATGTCGGATATCACCAAGGTCGTCAGGGCACTTTGTTCATCTCGTTGCCTTGATGCGCATGGCGCAGCGTCTGCGCAGGCAATTGATCCTGTCACGATGCGCGATGCGTTTGCCGCGGTGCTGGATGGCGGCGCGACTGACCTGGAAATCGGCGCGCTGATGGCTGTGTCGATGTCGCTCGAATCGCCACGAACCGCAAACGCTTTCGCGGAAATAATCCTTGGGTTGAATGATGCGATTCGTGATCGCATGACGCCCTTGTTGGTCGATGCAGGGTCAGCACCGGTCGTGGTTTTCCCAAACTACGGTGATGAAAATGCATACCCGGAAATCCCGCTGGTGGCGTTGCTGCTGCGACGCACGGGCGTTCGCGTTCTGGTCCACGGGGCGGTCGAAACGCATTGCGGACTGCTCAATACCGGCATATTTCGCGAATTCGGCGTCCTTCCCTCTGCGACGCGTGGCCAAGCTGCATCGCAGTTCGCTGAAAATGGCCTTGCACTCTTGCCGGCGGCGTTGTTTTCGCCGGGGTTGGCTGCGATGTTGTCGTTGCGAAATCGGCTCGGTATCCGCACGCCAGCGCACGCGTTGGCGAACATGCTCATGCCCGTTCTGGACCCCTCAACCCGTTCGCTGCATGTCGTGAACGTTGCCCCGTGGCTGACAGCGTGCCTTGCGGAAGAAAGCCTGGTGCGCGAGGTGCCCGCGCTGCTTGTTGCGACGGAAGAATCATGTTTGGATGAGGGCGAAAGCCGCGCATATTTTGCATTCCACGACGGCGAATGCGGTTGTAGCTGGCAAACGCTGTTTGGCGCGGATCGCGTGTCGCTGTCAATGGAAAGTCAAGATGTGCCGACTGTTGATTCCAGGCTCGATCAGCATGACCCGCGTATTTGGGCCGCCTGGACACGAAAGCGTCTTGATGGCGCTGCGGGATTGCCGTTGCGGGTCACCAATCTGTTTGCGTGCTGCCTTTACGGCTGCGGATATGCACGCGATATTAATCAAGCCAAGGCGATCGTGGCGCTTGATACAGGCAATCAGGTCGCCTATTTGGGCTTGGGTGCTCTATTCAGCCCTTTAATGGTGTCGCCTGCTTTGACTTGATTTCGCTTGAACCATTCACTGTTCATTTCCAGGGCAAAGCGCGCCGGGCCAGCCGCTTGATGGGTGGTCTCGGTGAACGGCAGCATTTCGTGGATGCTCACAATTTTGCCCGCGTCATCCATGTACGCGACGGCAAGTGGAAGAGGCGTGTTGCGCATCCACATGGCGTGGTAGGCGATATCTGGAAAGACAAATAGCATGCCCGTGTTGGCTGCCATTTTTTCCCGAAACATCAGGCCTTTCTGGCGCGTTTCATCAGTTGCGGCGATTTCTGCGCGAATCGTCTGGTTGCCGGCTTTCAGTGTGATGGTGGGCAGAGGCGCTGCAACTTCCTTTGACCATGCCCAGGGTTTGAGCTGATGAAGGATGCAGAAACCAGCGCGGTCAACAAAAACAAGGGAAGGCGAATTGACATGATTTTTGGGAGTTCGCAGAAAAAGAGATAAACGCGGACGGATTCCATTGGGCGTACGCGGGATGCGCGGCTACTGCTTTCCTGTGCTGCCGAAGCCGCCCGCGCCGCGAGTGGAAGCGTTGAAGTCGGCGACGACATTGAACTCAACCTGCAACACGGGGACGATGATCATCTGCGCAATTCGCTCCAAAGGCTGAATCGTGAATTCGGCATGGCCACGATTCCAGACGGAGACGAAGATTTGCCCTTGGTAATCGGAGTCGATGAGCCCGACAAGATTGCCAAGCACGATGCCGTGCTTGTGGCCCAGGCCGGAGCGCGGCAACACCATTGCCGCATAAGTTGGATCACCAAGGTGAATCGCAATTCCGGACGGCACCAAGGTGGATTCACCGGGCTTTAACGTGACCGCCGCATCGACGCATGCGCGCAAATCGAGCCCGGCTGAGCCCGGCGTTGCGTAATGCGGTAATTGATCCAGCAGACGGCTATCAAGTACGCGTACGTCGAGTTTATGCATTTTCTTTGGTTTTGATGCCGGCTATGAGGGGGGACTTTGAGAATAATTCTGCCGCGTGGGCGACAATTGTTCGCGCAATGTGAGCTTTTGATGCTTGCGCGACATGGTGTTCGCCATCCCCATCCAGGATGGTAACTTCGTTCAGGTCCGAACCAATTGCCAAGGTGGCAGAATTGGCGACAATCATGGGAATTCCCTTTTTTTGACGCTTTATGCGCGCATATTCGACGACGTTCTCGCTTTCGGCGGCGAAGCCAACGCAAAAGGGTGGGCTCGGTTGAGCGGCAACCCACGCAAGGATATCGATTGTCGGCACGAGTTCAATTGTCATGTTGCCGGGAGATTTCTTGATTTTCTGTTGTTTCGGGCTGGCGGGCGCGTAGTCGGCAACGGCAGCAACCGCGAAAAATAAGTCAATAGCGCCTAAATTACATCTAACGGCATCTAACATCTGTGAAGCTGTTTGCACGGAAATTTTCTTTGCTCCATATGGCGGCTCAATTTCCGTCGGCCCACTAATCAGCACAACCTCGGCGCCTGCTTCAATCAAGGCGCGCGCAATCGCATAGCCCATCTTTCCGGAGCTACGATTGGTAATTCCGCGGACCGGGTCAATCAGTTCAAAGGTCGGGCCGGCAGTCACCAGTGCCCGCTTGCCCGCGAGTGCTTTCGGCCGATAAAACGCTTCTATTTCGGCTACAAGTGAATCCGCTTCCAGCATTCGGCCCATCCCCGTCTCGCCGCATGCCTGGTCGCCACTGGTGGGCCCGAGTACCCGAATGCCGTCGGCACGCAATTGCGCGACGTTTCTTTGGGTTGCGGGGTTTTCCCACATTTCGCGATTCATCGCAGGAGCAACAAGTAACGAACATGTCGGCTGACGAGCGATGCAAAGCGTTGAGAGCAGGTCGTTGCATAGTCCATTTGCCAGTTTGGCCAGAAAATCGGCACTGGCCGGCGCAATCAGGATGACGTCAGCGTTTCGGGAAAGCTCAATATGCGCCATGTTGTTGGCAATACGGCCGTCCCAAGTGTCGACGAATACCGCATTTCCAGACAAGGCCTGAAGTGTGACAGGGGTGACGAACCGGGTACCCGCGTCAGTCATCACGACCTGAACATCGATTCCGGATTTTTTCAAAAGACGAGTGAGTTCGGCTGACTTGTAGGCCGCAATGCCGCCGGTGATGCCCAACACGATTCGTTTTACAGTTTCTTCAGCCATTCCAGAATTTTACACAGGATTTTTCGAACCCATGGCAATTACCGAGTGGCCCGAGCACGAACGCCCCCGCGAACGATTGATCAAGCAGGGTGCAGCCGCCCTGTCGGACGCAGAATTGCTCGCGATTTTTCTACGAGTTGGGGTCAAGGGCAAAAGCGCTGTCGATCTCGGCCGCGAGCTGGTCGAACATTTCGGCTCACTTGCTGGGCTATTTTCAGCCAGTGAATCTGCGCTCTGCGGCATCAAGGGCATGGGGGCCGCCAAATACGTGCAATTGCAGGCAGTGTTGGAAATGGCGCGCCGGGCACTCGACGAAGAAATGAAGCAGACAGACGCGTTGAACTCACCCCAGGCGGTGAGGGATTACCTCAGGCTGACGTTAGCGCGTCTGCCGCACGAGGTGTTTGTGGCCGTTTTCCTGACTGCGCAAAATCGGGTTATTGCAGTCGAAGAATTATTTCGCGGCACGTTGACGCAGACCAGCGTCTATCCTCGTGAAATCGTAAAGCGGGCGCTAGCTCATAATGCCGCCTCAGTCATCCTTGCCCACAACCATCCGTCTGGTGAGGCGAGCCCGAGCGCGGCGGACAGATCGCTGACAAAGGCGTTGGCCGACGCCTTGGCGCTCGTTGACGTTCGGGTACTCGATCATTTCATTGTGGCGCCGGGCGCTTCGCTTTCGTTTGCAGAACAAGGGATTCTCGGGTGAATGGGACAAATTCACGAGGAAACAGTTGCGCCAAGTGCTTGGTTTTGTATATAATTTTGGGCTGGCTGCGGTTTGCGCCAGTATGGAAACGTCGCTGGTAATCAACAACTAATGGAACCGGTTTTTTCGGTCCGCTTCTAAATCGTTTAATGAGGTGTTCTATGGCACGCGTTTGCCAAGTAACGGGAAAAGCCCCGATGGTGGGCAACAATGTTTCCCACGCGAATAACAAGACCAAGCGTCGTTTTCTGCCAAATCTGCAGTACCGCCGTTTCTGGGTCGAATCCGAAAATCGTTGGGTGCGTCTGCGCCTGACCAACGCTGGCCTTCGTACCATCGACAAGAATGGCATTGACGCCGTGCTCGCCGATTTGCGCGCCAGTGGCGTGGCCATCTAAGGAATAGATCATGAGAGAAAAAATTAAGCTCGAATCAACCGCCGGTACTGGTCACTTCTACACCACGACCAAAAACAAGAAAACCATGCCCGAAAAAATGGAGATCATGAAGTTCGATCCCAAGGCACGCAAGCACGTTGCATATAAAGAGACGAAGCTGAAGTAATTCAATCGTTGTAGATACGCAATGAAAAAAACCCAGCTTCGGCTGGTTTTTTTTCGGTACCTTGTGCGGGTCCTCAGGCGTAGCTTCGAAGCTGACGAGAGAATTGCTGCAACTGTTGAATGCCGGTCGCTTCCGCGCGCTTGCACCAGTCTTCAAGCCTTGCAACCAGTTCCTCCTTGGATAGCGTGGACCGCTCCCAGAGCTTGGCGAGATCCTGGCGAAAGGTATAAATCGTATCCAGCTTGTTGCTTTGCTTGAGCGTTTCCTGAAGCGTCGCCCGATTTTCCGCACTGAGCTGCCCCTCATCGCTACGCAGCCAATAACGGAAATTGCGCAATGCCTTGCCTTCCCGCATGGACGCGAGTGGCGTGCTGCCATTTTGGCGGAGGTTGGCGATTTCTTCCTTGCATGTGGACTTCAGAGTCTTCGCGTACTTGGTGACAATTTCGTAGCGATGCGCGATAACGGCTTGCAACGTTTCGCCATCGCAAACCATTTTGTTTAAGTTGAAGCGCGGACGCGGCGCAACTTTTTTCACGGTTGCCAAACCGAGGAATTGCAGGATATTTATGTACAGCCAGCCGATATCAAACTCATACCAGCGCATCGAAAAACGCGCGGATGTTGGAAATGCGTGGTGGTTGTTGTGCAGCTCCTCGCCACCAATCCAGAATGCAATCGGCGTGATGTTGGTCGAGGTGTCGTTAACCGCATAATGGCGATAGCCCCAATAGTGACCGATACCATTGATAATCCCGGCGGCGTGGATCGGTATCCACGCCATCTGCACGGCCCAGATGGTCGCACCCATTGGCCCAAACAGCGCCAGATCAATTATCAGCATCAGTCCCACGCCCTGCCAGCTGAATCGGCTGTAGACATTGCGCTCGATCCAGTCATCGGGCGTGCCGTGCCCGTATTTTTCCATTGTTTCCGGCTTTCTGGATTCGATGCGATACAGTTCCGCGCCTTGTGTTAGCACTTTCTTGATGCCGTAAACGATCGGACTATGCGGGTCCTCCGGCGTCTCGCATTTGGCGTGATGTTTGCGGTGGATGGATACCCATTCCTTGGTGACTTGGCCGGTCGCAAGCCAGAGCCAGAAGCGGAAAAAATGGCTGGGGATGGCGTGCAAGTCCAGTCCGCGGTGCGCTTGGGCGCGGTGCAAAAATATGGTCACCGCCGCGATGGTAACGTGCGTCAATGCGAGTGCAACGACGATGTACCCCCACCATGGAAGGTCGATCAAACCAGTTGCAAGAAAATCAGGGATATTCAATTGTGAGCGCTCCGAACGAAAATCAATATTCTTCTTAGGATTCCATTTTACGATAATTTGCCAAAAAATGCCGGCGATTCTGCGTAAATGAATGATTTGAAATGAAATTATTCAGAATTGACTGGCCGTAACGGAACCGCTGCCTGAATGATGCGAACCTCGCGCTGAGGGTATGGCACTGCGATCCCATGTTCGCGAAACATCCGCCAAGCCTCAAATAGAATACCCGAGCGTAATGATGCCTGCCCTTGATCCGCGTCGCGAATCCAGGTTGTCAACTCCAATTCAATGCCGTTGTCTGCCAAACCCACGATCCAGACTGCAGGCTCCGGATCGGCCAGCACACGAGGCTGCGATTTGCCTGCCGCCAGGAGCAATGTCATCGCCTGTTGCAAGTCGCATTCATAGGCAACGGTCACGGGCGTCTTCACGGCAATTTTTGGGTCGGAATATGAGTGATTGAGCACCGTGTTGGAAATGATGCTGTCATTGGGAATGATGGCCTCGGTTCCATCGAGGCCGCGAAGCACCGTATAGCGGGCTTTGATATCCGCGACAACGCCTTGGCGGTCGCCGATGGTGACCAGATCACCGGGGCGGATTGACCGGTCAAGCAGGATGACAAATCCACTAACATAGTTGCTGGCAATTTTTTGCAGACCCAGACCCAATCCGACGCCTAGCGCGCCGCCAAATACCGACAACACCGTAATGTCGATGCCCACCATCGGCAGGGCAATCAGGATTGCGAGTGTGACGGCCAACGCGCGAATAATCTTTCCCGAAAACACCCGCATGCTCATGTCAAGCGAACCTGCCGACATCAGGCGTTTTTCAATAATGCGGGAAATCGCCAGCGCGACAAATACCGTAAACACAGACCAAAAAACGGCATGCAGGATCAAGAGGAGGGTAATTTTCTGCTTGCCCACTGCGAAGCTGATGTCATCGAGCGCGCCACTGATTTCTGGAAGAATACCCGTGAGATACAGTGCAACGATCCCCCAAACACCATAGGCAATGATTCGCTCCGATGCCTTCAGCATCGGGCTCGGCCGGATCACATGACGCAGAAGGTAGACTGCCAGGCGAATGCCGACAAATGAGGCAATGAGCGGGATCGCAATCTTGAGGAGTGGCACCGGCTGCCATTTCGACAGCGCAAAGGTTCCAATCGCGACAAATATCAGCGCGAGGAGCGGGAATACCAGGCGATGCACGCCGCCCGCACCGATCTTGAGGGCGCCCGGCTCAAGGTCCGCCGGCAGCTTGGCACGCACCTGACCGGCAATGAGCCAACTGACCAGGAAACCCGCGGCGATAACTCCCAGCTGCCACCATGCGCGACCAGAATTGAACTGCTGGACGAGCGTGTCAAAATCAGCCGCGAGGTTTTGCATGGACTACTTGCGGCGCTCCATCACGGCCGCAAAAAAACCGTCGGTTCCATGCTGTTGCGGGGACAAGCGGAAATACTCTCCCATGTCCTTGATCGGTAATTTGAGACGCGCGACCACGGCCGAGGCCGGCACGAGCTTGAAATCGGGGTGCGACGTGAGGAATTCCGTGACGATATGCTCATTTTCATCCGGCAAAAAGCTGCAGGTTGCGTACACCAGCCGGCCTCCCGGCTTGACCAAGCGCGATGCGGATTTGAGAATCGCGGCCTGCTTCACGTTGAGTTCTTTCACGCCCTGGTCGGTCTGGCGCCACTTCAAATCTGGATTGCGGCGCAATGTGCCCAATCCCGTGCACGGCGCATCAACCAGTACGCGATCAATCTTGCCCGCCAATCGTTTGATGCGCGCGTCGTTCTCTGTGTCTATTTTCTGCGGCGTGATGTTTGAGAGCCCGGAGCGTTTCAAACGCGGCCCCAGGTTAGTCAGGCGTTTTTCGGACACGTCGAACGCATATACGCGCCCGGTCGAGGCCATGACCGCGCCAAGCAACAACGACTTGCCGCCCGCACCCGCACAGAAATCCACCACCATCTCGCTGCGTTTGGCTTCCATCAACAGCCCCAGCAACTGGCTGCCCTCATCCTGCACTTCAACGAAGCCCTCAAGGAATGCCGCGTGTTGCGAGAGAGAGATCTTGCTCTCAAGACGAATCCCGATCGGAGAATACGGGGTAGCGGCGCAGACGATTCCCCCCTTTTGCAGTTGCCCCATGACAGCATCACGCTTGCCTTTCGCCGTGTTCACCCGCAAATCCAGTGGCGCCGGATTCATCATGCTGCGACCGAGAGCGACAATTTCCTTGTCGCTCATGAAAACCTTGAGTCGCGCGATGACCCAGTCCGGCAGCTCAGAGGCGATGCCGATGGGCGGATTGGCGGCAGGATGTGACTTGGCCTCGCCCAGCCACGTGCTCTCGCTCTTTTTAAGAATGGTCATCAATTCGCGTGCACTGATGCCCTGAAAACGCGTCAGGGCCAGCAACGCCATCTTGCGTGGTACGCCATCGGTCGCAATACTTTCTATGGCGCGCCGATGCCGCAGCACGGCATAAACGGTTTCGGCAATCAGGGCGCGATCGCGCACGCCGAGCTTTGCGTGTTCGCGGAAGAATCGTTTTAGCTGTATGTCAGCCGGAGAGGTCAGCGGAAGTACAACGGTGAGGGCTTCGACAAGCGTATTGAATTGGGCGGGAGTAAATGACATGCAGGAAGAGGTCGGAGCGACCAGAAAGGACCGAAAAGGACGCGAAATTGCGTGCCACAGGCGAATTATGGCGTAGTACGGATACTTGTCGCAATTAATTCAATGGGGAACCGCCCGGCGTAGAACTTTATTTTTACGGGTAAATGGAAATTATCCGGGGCCAGCCAAACCTCGTAGGTATCCTCGGGGTCGCTCGCCTCGCTGCGCAAATGGACGGATTCTATGGGGCCAGAGCGGGTTTCGACCGTCTCAATGCCGACTTGCCTGAAGCGGTGCCGATACACTTTTCGGGCGTTTGTGACCAGTACTTCCAGCCGGTCATCCGCGCGCTGCATTTTGGGCGCGTCAAAAGCCAACTGGAACAGAAAACTCTGCATATCTTGTATCAGCGGTGGCAAAGGCAGCAGGCGAGAGTCTCCACCACGTGTCAATTTCAACTCGTTTGAGGCGCGCAGAAAATCCGCCGTGTCCGCCGCTGCGTCACCACGTCTTATCTGAAATGAACTGGGCTGAAGCCCGGCGGGGGTGATTACACCGCGGCTGACCTGATGTAAAACGCCGACGAAATTTCCGATAATGAACCCGGTGGCCTGCATGCTGCTGTCGATTTCGAAACGATCGCCATCGCGTGTCCATTTGTAATCAGCCACTCCATCAGAAATGCTGGAAGTCATCTTGTACGCAATTGATATGCGCGATGGTAATTCCAGCGGCGACGGTTCGGGATCTTTCTGCGCGAGCGCAACCGGAATTGTTGTAGTGATGGCCTCGACAATTGCCGGCGTCGCCGCAGCAATCGTGTTGCTATCCGCCGCAGTGGCTAACTTTTGATCGGACGCGGAAGCAGCGATCGAACCATTCTCATCGCTGGTTTCGGTTGGGCGATCAATGGCGATTGCGTTCTCCGGTGCGGCAAAGGGGGTGTCGGAGCGTGGTATCGGTGCTGGCTTGGGTGCGACGGCCTTCGTCGCGCGCCTGCCGCGACTTGCGGAGGCCTTAAGCACAGGTGCAGAGATGGGCTGCGAATCCACTATTGGCACGAGTACCGCATCGAAACGTGCCGCCGCCGGCTCACGCCAGGCCTGAATGAAATACGGCGTTGCCAGCCAGGCAAAAAAATGCAGCGCCGTCGAGAGCAGGAACGCGAATGCGAGTACGCGTCGACTGTGCATAAGCGGCCATGCCGCGTTTGACGGCGGCATGGCAATGGAGGGCGCGTTGGTGTGCATGCCTATGATTTGTGCATTGTCATTGCGTCTGCAGACTGACCAGAGTCTGCTCCAGAGACAAGCCGCGCGAGTCTTCAAACATGAGTCTCACCGGTATGTGATGCTGATTCCTGGCAAGCCAGAGTTGCGCTTGGGATTGGCCTTGCCGGGTCTCACGCGCATAGTGCACGGTGGTATATGAGACGTCGCCAATCTTGATAGTCGGCTCACCTTGTTTGCGATAGTGATATTGCTCGGCTTCTTTGCCCTGACTCATCCAAAAAGTCACTTCCGGCGTGAGCGGAGCGAAAAACGCAAACTGGTACATTGCTGAAATACGATCAAGCGTGCCCGGCGGCAAGGCGAACGATTCGGTTTTATTGTTGCGGGTGGAAACAATCTGGCTCTTGCCGTAATCGAAGGTGGCGGACACGTTTTTTGTCGAGTCATTGTGACGCTTAAGCTCGTAGCGAACCGGCTCCAACCCCGCCGCGCCAATCCTGCCTTCGGAGCTCAGCGTGACCTGATCGTTCAAGAACCACTTCAAGGCGCCTGCAGTGTGCGTATCCGAGACGATCTTGTAAGTGTCTCCGTCACGAGTGAAGCGCTCTTCCACGGTGCCAATCAGGATGCCGCTCTTGTGAATCTTGTAGTGGGCGATGATTTGCGTCGGGCTGGCGGCATGGATTTGGGCATGCAAAATCCCCGCCATCAAGGCGCTGGCAGACAGCAGAAATGAAATCAATCCGAATTTGACTGAGCGCGGCATTCAAGTTATTCGCATGGAAAGCCAAGGTGGGCATTACTGACTTGTCCAGAAACGTCCAGGCCCGACAACTGGACGACATCTCCAGGCGTTATTTTCACGCGTCCCTCGGCAAGCCACTTGATCGCCAATGGATACATGTGATGTTCCTGGACCAGTACCCGAGTCGCCAGTGCGTCTTCCGAATCGTCTTGCAAGACGGGCACTGCCGTCTGCACGATGATCGGTCCATGATCCAGCCGTGGTGTGACGAAGTGAACCGTTGCGCCGTGCAGCTTGACGCCCGCGGCGAGCGCCTGACGATGGGTGTGCAAACCCGGGAACGCAGGCAAAAGCGACGGGTGGATATTGACGATCCGATGGGGATAACGCGCGATGAATTGATCGGTCAGGATGCGCATAAAACCGGCCAGCACGATGTAATCGGGGCGATATTGGTCGATGGTCTCGGCGAGTGCGGCGTCGAACGCATCGCGCGACGCAAACGCCTTGTGATCGACTACCGCGGTTGCGATGCCCTGCGTGGACGCAAAGCCGAGCCCTTTCGCGTCAGGCCGGTTGGTGATTACCGCGCGAATTTCTATCGGCAATTGCGCCTTGACGATCGCCTCCATGTTGCTGCCGCGACCGGAGATGAGTATGACGAAGGATTTCATGGGGACATTGGATCAACAGATGTGTAGCGATAAACTGACAAACTCTAGCTCTGGCGCGGTTCGCAGGCCATAATCGCCTGTGGAGGCGCGCCAGTGCGAGAGTTCACGCATTTTTCCGATTGACCACGGTCTGCGCCGCGCCTGGCGGTCGCGCGCGAATTTCGCCGATCGAGAACACCGTTTCCCCCGCGCCCTGCAGGAACCGCGTCGCCGTGTCGGCATGCTCGTTTGCAACGACAACGACCATGCCGATACCGCAGTTGAAGGTTCGCGCCATTTCCTGATCGTCGATCTGGCCGTGTTGCTGTAACCATGCAAATACCGGTGGAGCATCCCACGACTTGCCGTTGATGACGGCCATGACATCGTCGGGCAATACCCGCGGAATATTCTCGGTGAGGCCGCCACCGGTGATGTGCGCCATGCCTTTTACCCACTGCGGGTGTGCGTCAAGTAGCGCCAGCAGCGGTTTGACGTATATGCGCGTCGGCGCCAACAGGTCGAGTGCCAATTGCTGGTTTTGCGCGGCATGCAAATCGACCCCCGATCGCTCGATGACTTTACGGATCAATGAATAACCGTTCGAATGCGCGCCGCTCGACTTGAGCCCGAGCACAACGTCACCCGCGCGAATGGACTTGCCGGTGATGACGTTTGCTTTTTCCATCAGGCCAACGGCAAAACCGGCAAGATCATATTCACCCTCGGGATACATGGATGGCATCTCGGCCGTCTCGCCGCCGATCAGCGCGCAGCCGGCCAGTTCGCAGCCGTAGGCGATGCCCTTGACCACGTCGGTGGCCACCGCTACATTCAGTTTCCCGCAGGCGAAGTAGTCGAGGAAGAAAATGGGCTCTGCTCCCTGCACCAGAATGTCGTTTACGCTCATGGCGACAAGATCCTGGCCAACGGTATCGTGCTTGTTGAGGTGAAACGCAAGCTTGAGCTTGGTGCCGACGCCATCGGTGCCGGAGACCATCACGGGATTCTTGAACTTCTTCGATACTTCAACCAGTGCGCCGAAGCCGCCAATCCCGCCCAGTACCTCCGGGCGCATGGTGCGTTTGGCAAAGGGCTTGATATTTTCAACGAGCTGGTCACCTGCGTCGATATCGACACCGGCGTCTTTGTAGGTCAGGGGCGAGAGCGAGTTATTCATTTTTTGTGACTGGAAAGTTTGATGGCGCCTGAACCTGCGACGCTGGCGGGGTGGGTGGAGTAGGGGTGGGGTTGGGATGGAACGCTAGCGGAATGTGGATTCGCGGGTTAGGATTGTCGCTCGCCAATCGGACACAACTCAATTTTACTGGAATTGCCCCTGACATGCCCCGGAGAACTCCGCGCAATACATCAAATTTCCCCGAACACTTTGATCGCGGCACGACACCCGCGTTCCTCAAGCGACTGCGCGCGCGCCGCCTGCCAGCAAGTGTGGCCACGCCATCGTGGCTGAATTGGAATGTCGCCACGATGCTGCTCGCGATGCTTGGGTTTTGGGATTCTGCTGTGGGTGCTATCACCGATACTTGCACCGTTTCTGGCCGCCGCGATCCTCGCATACATTTTTGACCCCTTGGTCAGCAAACTTGAACGGAGGGGGATGTCGCGGGCAATAGGCACGGGCATTGCAGTCATGTTGCTGCTGCTTGCCGTGCTGCTGCTGCTGCTGATTGTGTTACCGCTTTTCTACAAGGAAATCCTTCAGCTTGTTGAGCAGATTCCGAGCTTTGCGGAGCAGCTGAAAACACGGGCGATTCCGTGGCTCAATGAGCAATTGGGCGTCGCGATCAGTCTTGACCCCACCTCGTTCCGGCAATTCGTGGCCGACAATCTGGCGGACACGTCGGGTATCGCGAAAAAACTGTTTTCCTCGGTTAGCGTAGGCGGGCTCGCTGTTCTTGGTTTCATGATCAACTTGTTGCTTATCCCCGTCGTGTTGTTCTACTTTCTGCGGGACTGGAATATTTTGCTGGGGCATATCGACAAGCTGATTCCGCGTCAAATGCACCCGACCATATCGGTTGTGGCAAAAGAGGTTGATGCCGTCCTGTCAGAATTTCTGCGTGGCCAGGTGAGCGTAATGCTCATCATGGCGGTCTATTACGTGGTTAGTCTGTGGCTGGCCGGGCTGAACTTTGCATTGCCGGTCGGGCTCATCACCGGGTTGCTGGTGTTTGTTCCCTATCTGGGCAGTGGCACTGGCCTTGTTCTCGGTACCGTGGCGGCAGTCATGCAGTTTCCAACCATTAACGGCGTGGCATTGGTTTGGGCCGTGTTTGGCGTGGGACAGTTGATTGAGGGATTCTTCGTCACGCCCTGGCTGGTAGGCGACCGCATCGGCCTGCATCCGGTGGCGGTGATATTTGCCTTGCTGGCGTTCGGGCAAGTATTTGGATTCTTTGGCTTGTTGCTGGCGCTACCGGCGAGTGCTGCGATATTGGTTGGGCTGCGTCACCTCAACGCCACCTATCAGGCGAGCGCGCTGTATTCGAAATAGGCTCGCAAACGCAGGCTCGAAACCCGGCCTAGAAGTTGCTGCCCTTCAATAGTTTGATCGCCTCTTCGGTACTGCGGCGCATGCGATTAAACGCAATGCCGAGCACACCGATCTCGTCCCTGGTTTTGGGTGCAAATTCCGGGATGGAAAAATTGCCGATCGAAACCGCATCGGCCTGACGGGCCATTTCCGCCACCGGACGGACGATCATTCGGTCGAGCATCAAATTCAGGACGACAAATACAGCGAGGAACACCGCACCAATTGAGCTCATCAGGGTGATAAGTGCGGTATTGGCCGTGGCCAGCACGGGCACCAGATCGATGTTTGCCAAGCGAATTCTTGCGCCGCCCGAGCCAGCAGGATGGAAAGTGCGGGCGACCGCGAGGCGCCGGCCACCAGCGGGCGCGGTCAATATTTCCGTCATCTGGCTTGAATTTGCCGCGCTCATTTTTTGCGCAACTTGCCCTTCGATGCCGCTTAACTCATCCGTTGCGGTGAACTCGCGTATTTTCATTTCAACCAGCCGGGAACCCAGGCCGGAGGCGATGCGCGGATCGAGATTTGAAAATCCCGCGGCGTCGAGCACCACCAGTGCCGCACGCCGGGCTTCATCGATTGCCTGATTTTCAAGATAGCGTAGGGCGACCATGCCAATGGTCGCAAAGCCAGCCACAAAGACAGCGAGCAAAATGAGGTTGAACTTGAGTCGCAGACCCATACCGAAAACTCCCTGTACTTGCGAAAAAATCGCGAATAAAAAATTGCCCTGGTGTGTCGCGCTGCTAATTGGGGCCGGATGCGGCACCACCGCTATTGCGAATGTGCAGAAAGAAGGAATCGCGCTCTTCTGGTGTGCGTAGATGACTGGCAAGCCGTTCAAAGAAATCCCTGGAATTTTCGGAAGCACCGGCATATCGAGTGACCAGCACGGTAGCCAACGGTCCAATGATCGACGCAAGCGCAACTTCTCCACGTTTCATGAGTTCGGGCGTAATCGGCGTTGCGGGTCGTCCACCAGTATTCTGTTGGCTGATGACTTTTGCGGCAGGTTTGACGGGCGCCGCCATTGCGGGCGCGCGAAAAGTGCCGAGAATGCGCTTCGCACTTTTCAAAAACAATTCGCGCTTCGCTAGATCCTCGATGTGCTGCGCGACCATGCGAATTGCCTCGTTCGGGTCGTTCGTCGCGCGACTCGCCCGCTTTACCGTCGTAATCGAATACGGTCCCAAATAGGGCAACAAGGCGCGCGTCAACTCTGCCAAAACAGCGGGGTCAATGTCTCCCGGGGGCAGATCGGCTACCCCATTGCCGGATGCGTTATGAATCATGTTGCCCGGTGGACGGTTCTGGTTGCCATGTTATTTTTACTTTGCCCCGGGATCCACTGCCAATCCTGCTCGATCCCGCCTCAAACTCCTGTCGAGAGTGTAACCCAACTCTTGCACTGGCACGTTAGAGGGAATGGCCATCGATGGCCTGAAAGCCATGCTAAATATTGTCACCGCGCGCACGCTGATTTTTTCATGCTGGCCCAATACCCCGAACATTTCCTGGCGCATTTTTCGACGCAGCATTGCCGAGATCCAGTCCTTTGGCAAAATCCAGCATCCGCTGGATTGACCGTCTTGCGCGATCTGCAACGGTGCCGTCGATATTGATTTCATTGTTGCCCAGCGTGAGCACTTCCGCCAGATTTGCGAGCCCGTTCATGGCCATCCATGGACAATGCGCGCAACTTTTGCAGGTGGCCGAATTTCCCGCCGTCGGCGCCTCGATGAAAAGTTTTCCGGGTGCGGCAGCCTGCATCTTGTGGAAAATCCCCTTATCGGTCGCAACGATGAACTCGTGCGCGTCGAGTGTCTGCGCGGCGCGGATAATTTGTGTGGTTGAACCAACCACGTCCGCCAGCTTCACCACGGCTTCAGGGGATTCCGGATGCACAAGTACCATGGCCAGTGGATGCTTCTTCTTGAGTTCCGCCAACTCGAAAGCCTTGAACTCGTCATGCACCATGCAGGAGCCCTGCCACATTAACATGTCGGCGCCTGTTTCGCGCTGGATGTAATTACCCAAATGGCGATCCGGCGCCCAGAGAATTTTCTTCCCTTGCGCGTGCAAGTGTTCGACAATTTTCAATCCGATGGATGAAGTCACCATCCAGTCAGCGCGCGCCTTGACTGCGGCGCTGGTGTTGGCATAGACCACCACCGTGCGATCAGGGTTTGCATCACAGTACGCCGCAAACTCGTCGGCCGGGCAACCCAGATCCAGCGAGCATTCCGCCTCCAGTTCGGGCATGATCACGCGCTTCTCGGGGTTGAGAATCTTTGCCGTTTCGCCCATGAAGCGCACGCCGCACACAACGATGGTTTTGGCCGGGTGGTTATGGCCAAAGCGGGCCATCTCCAGCGAATCAGACACGCATCCACCGGTCTCTTCCGCAAGATCCTGCAAGTCGGGGTGCACGTAATAGTGGGCGACCAGCACGGCATCCTGCTCTTTCAGCGTGCGCTTAATGCGAGCCTTGAGCTCAATGCGCTCCTTCTGTGAAGGCTCGGCAAAGACCTTGGCCCATGCCTGCTCCGTCGTTATCCGTGAGCGCAAGCCATTGATGCGTGGGTGGTCGAATTCAATCTTGATCGGGGCTATCGTCGGCATCACAATCCCTCAGGCGTTTATCAGGTAACTTGTTTTCGTTGCTGAAACCGGGTTGCTTTCCATGCGCCGCACTGCATGACCTCGCGTATTACCTTTACGGCGTCGCAGACATCTGTATATCGCAAATAGAGCGGCGTAAAGCCAAAGCGCAATAGATTGGGTTGACGAAAGTCGCCAATGACCCCGCGGTCAATGAGAGCCTGCATGATCGCGGAGGCATGTTCATGGGCGAATGAAAGTTGGCTGCCACGGATCGCGTGTTCGCGTGGCGACACGCAGGCAAAACCGAATTCTCCACATTGTTCATCCATCAACTGCCAAAACAGGTCCGAGAGTCTAAGGGATTTATCGCGCAGTTCGTCCATGGAGACGTCCGCGAAAGTCGCGAGGCCACAACCGAGAGCGAGCATCGCCAGCACGGAAGGAGTTCCGCACTGGAATCGTTCAATTCCGGGTGCTGGCAAGTAATCCGGCTTGAAGTCGAACGGTGCCGCATGACCGAACCATCCCGACAACGGGGTCGGGAAGTCAGCTTGCAAGGCACTCGCCACATAGAGATATGCCGGCGCGCCCGGCCCGCCGTTGAGATATTTGTAGCCGCAGCCGGCAGCCAGTTCCGCGCCGTTTTTGTTCAACTCCACCGGCACCGCGCCGGCGCTGTGACTAAGATCCCAGACAACGCGCGTACCTGCCTCGCGAGCCAGTTTGTTCAGTCGCGCCATGTTGTGCATGCGGCCTGTACGGTAATCGACTTGCGTGACCAGCGCTACCGCCACCCGATCATTGAAAGCCGACTCGATATTTTCATCAACCAATCGCAGTTCGTATGCATTTCCGAACGTGGCATTGATGCCCTGCGAAATGTACAGATCCGTCGGAAAATTGTCCCGCTCCGACAGAATCACCCTGCGCGAATTGTCTTGCTTCGAAGCAAGGGACAACGCACCTGCAAGTATTTTGAAGATGTTTATAGACGTCGAGTCCGTGGCAATGATCTCGTTTTCCTGCGCGCCGAGCAGGGCGGCAATGGTGCTGCCAATCCGCTTTGGCAACGCAACCCAGTCCGCGTCGTTCCATGAACGAATCAGGCCAACGCCCCACTCGTGCCGCACGGTGTCTTGCAGGCAGTTTGCGGTCGTGGCGGGCAATGCGCCGAGGGAGTTACCGTCTAGATAGACCACGCCTTCCGGTAAAAGAAATCTTTTTCGCGCGAACGCCAGCGGGTCCGCACGATCAAGGGCTTCACATTCCGTGCGAGTGCGGCTCAACGGGCTACTCATGAGGGCCGTATCGGAATCGTGCGCACGGGGTGGGGTCAAGTCCAGGCGCCGCTATGCGGGCAGAGATGGAGAATCTCAATTTTTGCATGGGAAATCTCACAACAGTCGACCGGCCGGCAATTCGCCAAATTGCATATCCTCCGGGCACAGCCTGACACTGAAGGGGAGAATTTGTGAAATGTCCCAGGTGCATGTGCTCATTTTGTGCTCATTTTGTGATTATCGCAGATGCCGTCGGTATCATTCACGCATGCATTCGAGCGAAACGAGTTCCACGGTTCCTCACGATCTTGCGCCTTCCGACTGGGTCATTCGATTCGGCGTGAGCGTACCTTCCGGCGGGCGGGTGCTGGATGTCGCGTGCGGTGCGGGCAGGCATGCAAACTGGTTTGTCGGGCGCGGCCATGTCGTGAATGCAGTGGACAAAGAAAAATCGCCAAAACTTTCCGCGCAAATTGCGTTCAAACAGGCCGACATTGAAATTTGTCGTTGGCCGTATGCGGATGAGTTGTTCGCGGCGGTCGTTGTAACCAACTATCTTCACCGTGCATTGCTGAAGACGTTGGTGAATTCGGTTGCAGCGCATGGCTGGCTGATTTATGAAACATTTGCGGAGGGAAATGAGCAATTCGGCAGGCCTTCGCGATCGGATTTTCTTTTGCGGCCGGGAGAATTGCTGGACGCGGTGCACGGCAAGTTAAGGGTCGTCGCTTACGAACATCGCTACGTGGACAAACCGAAACCGGCCATGGTTCAGCGAATTGCTGCCCAAAACCTGATTGACTGACCAGCCAGTCGATGCATTGGGACGTTTCGGGGTTAAATGCTAAAATGACCGATTACTCTTTTTGTATCATGCACCTATGTTAACCGGAAGCCTGGTGGCGATTGTCACCCCGATGCTGCCAGATGGCGCGCTCGATTTTGCGCGACTGAAAAAACTCATCGATTGGCATGTTGGGGAAGGGACCGACGGCATCGTAATCGTCGGAACGACGGGCGAATCGCCGACAGTCGATTTCGATGAGCATCGCCGCTTGATCGAAGCCGCGGTCGACTTTGCGGGCAAGCGAATTCCAGTGATCGCGGGCACGGGCGGAAACTCAACCACGGAAGCTATTCATCTGACTGAGTTTGCAAAAGATGCTGGCGCGGATTACGCCCTATCGGTGGTGCCGTATTACAACAAACCTACTCAAGAGGGAATGTATCAGCACTTTCGCGCCATCGCCGAAGCAGTTCAGATGCCGACCATTTTGTATAACGTACCGGGTCGCACCATCGCGGATCTGTCCGCTGACACGACAATCCGCCTGTCAGAAATTCCAAACATTGTTGGCATCAAGGATGCGACCGCGAACATGGCGCGTGGCACGGAGTTGCTGCTGCGCGCGCCAAAGGACTTCGCCATTTACAGTGGCGAGGACGTGTCAACGCTGGCGCTGATGTTGCTGGGTGCGCATGGCACAATATCGGTGACGGCAAATGTCGCGCCGCGCTTGATGCATGAAATGTGCGTGGCGGCGCTGAAAGGCGACCGCGTCCGTGCCATTGAAATCAACAATCGATTGCTCGGGTTGCATAACCGGCTATTCCTGGAATCCAATCCGATCCCGGTCAAATGGGCTCTGAATAGAATGGGCCTTATCGACTCTGGTATTCGCCTCCCGCTCACGCCGTTTGATCCAAAATTTCATGGCAAATTGATGGAAGCCATGATCACCGCGGGTATTATCGAGCGGGCCGAACAAGTCGAGCCCATCGAACACGTAAAGGAAGTAGCCTAAATGATGTCTCGAAATCTGCTGATTGCCTCACTGCTTGGCCTGCTACTTGCGGGTTGCGGTGCCTTTTCAAACAAAAGCACCGACTATCGATCTCAAGGCGGCAAAATTCCTTCGCTGGAGGTGCCGCCGGATCTTACGTCGCCGATCGCCGATGACCGTTTCGTGATTCCCGATTCCAAGGCAACGACGTTCTCAACTTATAATCGTGAGCGAAGCAATGCACCGGTCACCGGCAGCGCGGTGTTGCCAAAAGTGGAAAGTGCTCGCATTGAGCGTGCCGGTGAACAACGCTGGCTGGTCGTGAAAGCGACGCCCGAGCAGGTTTGGTCAACCCTCAAGGAGTTCTGGCTGGAGAGTGGCTTCGTGCTCAAACGTGAGACTCCGGAT
The DNA here is from genome assembly GCA_016720925.1 of Betaproteobacteria bacterium. Lineage (NCBI taxonomy): Bacteria > Pseudomonadati > Pseudomonadota > Betaproteobacteria > Betaproteobacteria bacterium. The sequence goes on from JADKJR010000001.1 coordinate 193,168, forward strand.
GTCGGTATCATGGAGACAGACTGGGCGGAAAATCGCGCGAAAATTCCGCAGGATCTGGTACGACGGACAATCGGACGCTTTGTTGATGGTCTTTATGAATCGGGCATGCGTGACAAATTCCGCACGCGGATCGAGCTCGGTACGGAACGGGGTACCACCGATATCTACGTGAGTCATCGCGGTGTGGAAGAGGTTTACGCCAACCCGGACAAGCTCGGTACGGCTTGGCAGCCGCGCCCGGCGGACAAGGAACTGGAAGCGGAAATGCTTGCCCGTCTGATGGTGAAATTCGGCGTTGCCTTCAGCGCAGACAAGGCCAGCGTGGTAGCCGGTGCGACGACTGCACCGGCCAATGTCGCGCGCGCATCGTACGACAGGAATCAGGGCGGATCACTGAAGCTCAGTGAACCATTCGACCGCGCCTGGCGTCGTGTCGGTCTGGCGTTGGATCGTGTCGGATTTACCGTGGAAGATCGTGATCGCTCGAAGGGATTGTTCTTCGTGCGCTACATCGATCCAGAGGCCGAGGCGAAGTCCGGCCAGGACAAAGGTCTATTGGACAAGTTGGCGTTCTGGCGCAAGGACGAACCGGTCGCGAAGCCGCAGGCCGTCCAGGAAAAGGGATTCCTGGATAAGTTGGCGTTCTGGCGCAGTGATGATCCAGCGACGAAGCCGCAGTACCGGATATATGTTGCCGAAGCAGCTGGCGTGACAAATGTGGATGTGCAGGGTGCCGACGGCAAAGTGGACAATTCTGCAACCGCAAAGCGAATCCTCGGCTTGCTGCTTGAACAGTTGAGATAATCTGCATCAACGCGCGGGACATGATGAACGGGCCTGTTTCCTTTAGGGACAGGCCCGTTGTATTTTTTTGATGGTGGTTGTTACGATGCTTGTGACGGCGGTGGTGTGACTTTGCGTTTTACCTCATTGGGCAGCGGAAGCGAAGGCAATGCGCTGGTCGTCCAGGTTGGGCGAAGTGCGCTAATGCTGGATTGCGGCTTCGGTCTCGCGGAAACTGAAAAGCGCCTTTCGCGGGCAGGCCTGCTACCGGAAAACCTGAACGCGATCGTCGTGACACATGAGCATTCCGACCATATCGGCGGTGTTTCACGGTTTGCGCGCAAGCACAATATTCCTGTGTGGCTTACGCATGGCACCGCAAAGGTCTTGAACGAAGGCTCAATTTCCGCGTCACTGGTTCGGTTTGTGGATCCGCATGACGTATTTTCTGTCGGCGATATCCAGATCACGCCGTTTCTGGTTCCGCATGACGCCTATGAGCCGGTGCAATACGTTTTTTCTGATGGTGACGCTTGCCTGGGCGTGCTAACCGATACCGGAACGATAACAGATCATATTCAGTCAGCTTTGTCCGGGTGCGATGCACTCGTGCTTGAATGCAATCACGATCTGGACATGCTGATGAGCGGGCCATACCCGGCAAGCTTGAAGAAGCGGGTCGCCGGGCGGTTTGGTCATCTTGATAACCACACGGCCGCGTCATTGCTGAGAAATATCGACTGCGCGAAATTGGCCCACGTTTTTGCCGCGCATTTGTCGAAACAGAACAACCGGATTGAATTGGCGCAGGCTGCACTCGCCAATGCCTTGTCATGCTCGCCGGACTGGATCGGCATTGCGGAACAAGGCCGCGGCTTCGACTGGCGAGAGATCTGAAGCGATATGTCCGCGGTTGGCCCACAAATGAAAGCGCCGGTCACACTTTTGTGTGACCGGCGCTTTCTTGTGTTGCCATGCCAGTGCTAATGCACCGTAAGAATTACTTCTTCGGGGCAGCAGCGGGAGCAGCAGCCTTGGCGGCATCAACTGCTTTGCCAGCAGCATCCTTGGCGACGTCTTTGGCAGCTTCAACGGTCTTGCCAGCAGCATCTTTGGCAGCTTCAACGGTCTTGCCAGCAGCGTCTTTGGCCGCTTCGACAGTCTTGCCGGCAGCATCTTTGGCGGCTTCAACGGTCTTGCCGGCGGCGTCTTTGGACGCGTCAACAGCTGCGCCAGCAGCAGCTTTGGCAGCATCAACGGCAGCAGCAGCCGGAGCTTCAACCTTCGGCGCAACGGGAGCAGCCGGTGCAACTTTTACTTCTTCTTTGCCACAGGCGGCGAGGCCGATGGCTACGATTGCAGCGATGAGGACTGATTTATTCATTTGGGATTCCCTTGGAGAAAAATTTGATCAAAATTTTTATCGGCTGATGTCGCTTTCCAGCCATCTTTTTGGCACTGAACAATAATCGTGCTATTGACGCTGTGATCTGTTTCGACCGACTGATTAGTATAGCATTGCTTTGGTGCACTGCACAACTGTCAATTTGCCACCGCCAAATTGTCTCGGATGCCCTCTCAAAGCCCGAGGGTGGTCCCGCTTGCGGCGGGTTCGCTTTTCTCCCAAATTTCTTCGAATCGCTCCAGGAATGGTCGTGTGCCCACGGCGTCATGCAGGGTAATGACGGAACGAGGTTGGTCAACATGCGGTTTTCGCCAATAGTGGCTATCGTCGGCGATGATCATCGGATCGCGCGCTTCGGTGGCCTGATCCACGGTGCGATGTACCTCAATCTGCCCGGAAAACGGCCTCAACAGATAGAGCAGGCGCGGCAACTCAACCTCGATGGCCTTGACGTCATGCAACACAATGCGCAGACGATGTCCGCGATTGGCAGCGAGCAACGCCCGAATTAGCTCAATCCGGGATGGGCTGCCAAAGCCGCGGTCGCGAAGTGTCCGTGCGGTTGAGTCGAAAACACGAAGTTCGCGGCGTGCCGCGTTGACGACCTTTTCGATGGCGCCAGCCGAATCGGCGTTGTTAACCATGAGCCGATATATTTTTTCGGGCGACTCGCTGGCGTGCCGGGATTCATCGCGCATGTCTGTACTCCGTCTGGCTTGTCAACTTTGGCGTCTTTTCGCGGCCATCAGATTTGCGATGCTTCAGGCAATATGCAGAAAGCCGTCGCGATACGCACAGTAAAGCGTCGCACCCAACGATTTTCTTTTGCCATCACTTACCAAGCCCGCGGAGAGTCGGCGCGAGTCGGCAAGGTGTCGCAGCACTTCCACATCGGTGGTTTCCACCGAAAACTCGTTGCCGTTCATGAAGAACAGCTCTTCCGAATAGAGGAATCGCGTTCTCAGGTCGAGCACGACGCCGCACCGATTTACTGCCTGCCTGAAAGCACCGATACCCAACATCGTATCCGGCGGATCGAAAAAAATGTGCTGTTTCGGGTCCGTAAGCAGACGGCCCAGACAACGCTGTTGGTAGCTTGCATTGCACGTCGCGTCTTGAATCTCCTTCGACATCTTCGCGACACGTTTTCGCATCGCAGCGTCGATCTCGCCGGGCTGTCGTGTGGGGGCAAGATCAGGGTCACAATACTGCCCGCCAAGCACTACTTCGTCGCGCAGGTAATCCAGCAGCGCTGTCGTCAATTCCTGCTGGGACGGCGCACGACAGCCGACAGACCAGGTGAGGCATTCCGTTTCGGCGACGCCATCATGGGCAATTCCAGGTGGCAAATAGAGCAAGTCGCCTGTCTCCAACATAAACTCCTGTTCGGCCTTGAAGTGCGCCAGGATCTTGAGTGGAACGCCTGGTTTCAAACGCAGGTCTTTCTGGGCCGAAATACGCCAGCGGCGTTTGCCCGAACCCTGCAGCAGGAACACATCGTAGGAATCGATATGGGGACCTACACCAGCACCCGGCACGGCATAGCTCACCATCAGATCATCGATCCGCGCATGCGGGATGAAGTCAAAGTGGGCAAGCAGGTCGTGCGCTTCAAAAGAAAAATGCTGCGTATCCTGAACCAGAACGGTCCATTTATCCTGTTTCACTGCGGCGAAATCGCGGCGCGAAAGTGGATTTTGTTGCAGCGTCCAACCTGCGCGGGTGTGTGCGATCAGTCGGCTCTCCGCATCTTCCCGTTGCGCAAGCTCGAGCACCTCGCGCTTTGTCAGCGGCTCGGCAAGATCGGGGAAAGCGTTTCGAACCAGCAGCGGTTTCTTCTGCCAATAATCGCGCAGGAATTGTTTCGCGGAAAGTCCACCCAGATGCGCGAGAGGCCGGTTCGGGCCATCTTTTTCGTGAGCTGTTTTCTTCATTCGATGATGCCTTGCAAAGTAAAAAAGAAAATGAGATAGAATCAATTTACCTTCAACAACCCAATGCTGATGGATAGAGACGATAATGTTACAGGTTGGTTCGAGAGCGCCCGCATTTGAACTTCCTGACGCAAGCATGGAAATGATCCAGCTTTCCAGCTTTCGCGGCAAGAAAAACGTCGTCCTGTATTTCTATCCGCGCGACGGCACGCCTGGCTGCACCCTGGAGGCGATCAATTTCTCCGATCATGACGAGGAGTTCGCGGATTGCGATACCGTCGTGTTTGGAGTCTCCAGTGATGATTGTCTGGTGCATGAAGAATTTCGCGACAAGCACGGATTGTCACTGCAATTGCTGTCTGATGCCGACTGCGAGGTGATGAAAAAATATGATGTCGTGGGCGAGGTAGCTGTCAACGGTTCCACGCGTCCAAGTGTGCACCGCTCGACGTTCGTCATCGACAAGAAAGGTGTGGTCAGGCACATATTGCGCGATCTCAGTCCACGTGAACACGCGTCGGCCGTACTGAAACTTGTGAGGCAAATCCACGGGCATTGAGCATTGCAGCAAGCTGTCCGCTAATTTACGCGCTCTGCCACCGCATCGCGGTACAATCGCAGCGTTTTGAATTCCCGCATCTCACCCAACTTGCGCTGCAAGCCATACTTGCTGCCACGACATCCATGCAAATCACCAAAGACACCGTTGTCACACTTTCCTATGATCTGATTGACAGCGACGGCAACTCCCTCGGAGATGCCGGTACTGACTTGTCGTACCTGCATGGCGGCTACAGCGGTATCTTTCCACTGGTCGAGGAGGGCTTGTCGGGTAAGGCTGCAGGTGAGGAATTCTCGGTGTCTCTACAGCCCGAGGACGCATTTGGCGATTTTGACGAAAACCTGATTCGCGTTGAACCGAAAAGTGTATTTCCGGCCAATGTGGAAGTCGGCATGCAGTTTGAAGGATTGCCGCAAGGTGAAGAGGATGATCGCTGGGTGGTATACACGGTCACCGATATCGCCGATGACACGGTGGTGATCGATGGCAATCACCCGCTGGCGGGAGAGCGACTGTTTTTCAAATGCACCGTCAAGGATGTGCGTGTTGCTACGGCTGATGAAATCACGCATGGCCATGCACATGGCGATCACGGGCACCACCACTGATTTGTGGCGCGCCCGCGAGTCAGTTTTTCGTTTCGTGCAGTTTTTTCAGTTGATACAGCTTGTCGAGCGCTTCTCGCGGTGACAGTTCATCCGGCTTGATGTCGTCGAGTGCGTCGAGCGCCGGGTGAATTTCCGCATCAGCGATCTTTTTTGGTGTGTCGAAAAGTCCCGCTTGCGGTGTCGCCGCCACGTGTGTGACCTCCAGCGTTTCAAGATGCTTGCGCGCCGAGCGCACGACTGACCGGGGAACGCCTGCAAGTTGTGCAACTTGCAAGCCGTAACTCTTGTTGGCCGGACCGGACTCAAGTTTGTGCAGAAACACGATCTTGTCTTTCATCTCGACCGCATCCAGATGCACGTTGGCGAGATTCGCCAATTCGGCGTTCAGATGCGTGAGCTCGAAATAGTGCGTGGCGAACAGCGTGTAGCAACGCGTCACTTGAGCCAGGTGGCGGGCAATCGCGTACGCGAGTGCGAGTCCGTCAAAAGTTGATGTGCCCCGACCGATTTCATCGATCAGCACCAGACTATGGTTGCTGGCGTTGTTGAGGATTGACGCGGCTTCCGTCATTTCCACCATGAACGTGGAGCGCCCGCCGGCCAGGTCGTCGCTGGCGCCGATGCGCGTCATGATCTGATCGATGCGCCCGATCTCGGCGTGCGCGGCGGGTACGAAAGAACCGGTATGAGCCAGCAGCACAATTTGCGCGACCTGACGCATGTAGGTCGATTTGCCGCCCATATTCGGACCGGTAATGAGCAACAATTGGCGTGAGCGCGACAGCTCGCAATCATTCGCGATGAAACTCTCAACCTGGCTCTCCACCACCAGATGTCGTCCGCCCTGAATCGAAATGCGGTCCTCGCTGACAAACACCGGCGCGGAAAGGCTGAAGCGTTTGGCGTTCACCGCATTCGCGCACAGCACGTCGAGCTCGGCTGCGGCGCGCGCCAGCGCGTGCAGCGCGGGAACATCGGGCAACAATTGATCCAGCAAGGCATCGTAGAGAAATTTCTCCCGCGCCAGCGCGCGCTCGCCGGCGGATAGCGCCTTGTCTTCGAAGATTTTCAGTTCCGGCGTAATGTAGCGCTCGGCGTTCTTGAGCGTTTGACGCCGGCGGTAGTCGACGGGAACCTTGTCGAGCTGACCCTGCGTGACCTCGATGTAAAAGCCATGCACGCGGTTGTACTCGACCCGCAAATTGGCAATGCCGGTGCGTTCGCGCTCGCGCTTTTCGAGATCGAGCAGAAAACCGCTGGCGTTGCTTTGCATCGCGCGCAACTCATCGAGTTCGGCGTCGAAACCGTCGCGTATTACCCCGCCGTCACGGACCATCGAAGCGGGGTCATCACGCAGGGATACCGAAAGTCCAGCGTGGATGCGGGCCTCCAGGCAGAAATGGCTGGAAAGCCGCTCCAGTGCGTGACTTTTCAATCCGACTATGTGCCGGTGAAGTTCTGGCGCGCTGCCGAGTGCGTTGCGCAATGCCGCAAGGTCGCGTGGACGCGCCGTCTTCAGTGCGATCCGCGTGACGATACGCTCGATATCCGCCCAGTCGGACAACAGGCCCTGCAAGGCAGGGACGGATTCGTGCACGGTGTGGCTGGCGTGCAGTCGTTGCTGGATAACGTCGCGGTCACGCAGAGGATGGGTCAGCCAGTCGCGCAGCATGCGCGCGCCCATGCTCGTGACGGTGGTGTTCAGCAATGAAAACAGCGTGGGGGATGTTTCTCGACTGATGGTTTCGCAGATCTCCAGATTTCGGCGCGTGGCCGCATCCATGCGAACGAAGTCATCGCTACGTTCGACCGACAGGCCGGTGAGATGCGGTAACGCCGTGCGTTGCGTTTGCTGAACGTATTGCAACAATGCGCCCGCGGCGGCGATGGCAAGGGGCAGGTCGTCGCAGTCAAAGCTCTTGAGATCGGCCGTGTTGAATTGCCGGGCAAGCAGTTTGGTGGCCGATTCGATATCGAATTGCCAGTCGGCGATGCGGTGTATGGCGATACCATTAGCATTCAATTTCGCGTTTTCCGGCAACAGCAACTCTGAAGGTTGCAAGCGTTCAAGCTCGGATTGGTATTGCGAAACGCTTGTCTCCATTATTCGAAATCGGCCGCCCGACAGAGACAATGCCGCCAGGCCGAGCTGCGTGCCTTGTACGTAAACAGCCGCAATCAGCACGTCACGCGCATCGGGTAGTAGCGCGCTGTCGGTCAGCGTCCCGGGTGTGATCACGCGAACCACCGCACGTTCGACTGGCCCTTTGTTGGTGACTTCGCCCACCTGTTCGCAAATCGCGGCAGATTCCCCCAGCTTGACCAGCTTGGCGAGATAAGGCTCGATGGCGTGAAAGGGTACGCCGGCCATCTTGATCGGGGTGCCGGCAGATTGACCGCGCGTGGTGAGCGTGATGTCGAGCAGTCTGGCGGCTTTTACGGCGTCGTCGAAAAACAGCTCATAGAAATCGCCCATGCGATACAGCACCAGTGTGTCCGGATACTCCGACTTGATACGCAGATACTGCTGCATCATCGGCGTGTGCTGGCTGAAGGCCTTGTCGTTCATGTTCGCGTCAATGCCACAGGAAGCACGACAGGCGACGGAGGTGCAACGCCGACTGCCATGATGCATCGCGTCGCATCCACGCTCCCTCAGGCTTTGTAATGCGCCTGCACGATCTGCAGCAGGGCAGGAAATACCTTCGGTGTTGCCGTCACGATGTTGCCGTTTTCCAGAAACATGTCATCACCGGCAAAACTGGTCACGAGGCCGCCGGCTTCCTTGATCATCAAGGCGCCTGCCGCCACGTCCCAGGGGCTTAGACCCCTTTCCCAGAAGCCGTCATAACGGCCACACGCGACATAGGCGAGATCAAGTGCTGCAGAACCCGGGCGGCGAATGCCGGCGCATTTCGGCGTGAGTTCCTTGAACAAGCCCAGATACTGGTCAATGCTCGTGAATTCCTTGAACGGGAAACCGGTGCCGAGCAAGGAATCTTTCAAATTCAGTGTCTTTGAAACCCGAATGCGCCGGTCGTTAAGGAACGCACCGCCGCCGCGCGAGGCGGTAAACAGTTCATTGCGTGTCGGGTCGTAAATGACGCCGTGGCTCAACACGCCCTTTACCGCTAGCGCGATGGATACACAATATTGAGGAAATCCATGCAAAAAATTGGTGGTGCCGTCGAGGGGGTCAATGATCCATTGATATTCCGACGCGGTTTCCGTGAGACCGGATTCCTCGGCCAGGATGCTATGCTGTGGATAGGCTTCGCGCAAAACTTCGATGATCGCCGCTTCGGCGATCCGGTCGACTTCTGACACGAAATCGTTTTGGGATTTCAGCTCGACTGTCAGTTTATCGAGGTCGTTGGACGCACGGGTAATGAGCGAGCCCGCACGGCGCGCCGCTTTCACGGCGATGTTCAGCATCGGATGCATGGATATATTTTCTATGCGCATGGAGCACGACCGCGCGGGGTGACTTTGCTGCTGCCGCACGGAATTATGCAAATTGCAGATTTCCGTGCGGCAGCAACAAATTTACTCCCGCTCGCTCACTTTCCATTCACGCATTAAGAGCAAGAAGAAGTCATAATTTTACTATGACTACCCCCCCGACGTTTCCGTATTTGTTGGCTCGTGTTCGAGTCGTGATGATATCGACCTCACACCCCGGCAATATTGGCAGCGCCGCGCGCGCGATGAAAACCATGGGCTTGTCGGATCTGGTGCTGGTAACTCCCCGGCACGCGGGCGCGACGCGGGATGCCCAGGCCGTGGCACTGGCATCGGGGGCGAATGACGTACTTGAAAATGCCCGCGTAGTCGGCACACTCGACGAAGCACTTGCCGACGTACATTTCGCGCTCGCGTTCACCGCGCGCCGTCGCGAGCTTTCGCATGGCATGCGTGGCCTGCGTGAGGCGGCGGCTTTTGCGATCAATGAATTGTCGGCGGGTTCACAGAGGACCGTGGCGCTGGTGTTTGGTAATGAAACCTTTGGGCTATCGAATGAAGAAGTCGATCGCTGCCAGATGATCGCGATGATCCCCGCCAATCCGGCGTACACGTCGCTGAATGTGTCGCAGGCGATTCAACTTGGCGCCTACGAAATGATGATGGCGGCGAACGCATTCACGGTGAACGATGAACCGGCCCGGCCCGCCTCGGGCATCGGTGAAGTGGAAGGATTCCTGCAACATCTGGAGTCGGCCGCGGTGTCGGCTGAATTTCTCGATCCCGCCGAGCCCAAGCGATTCATGACGCGCATGCGGCGATTGTTCGCGCGCGCTCGCATGGAGCCGGAAGAGGTTGCGATCCTGCGCGGATTGCTGGCGGCGCTGATGAAGCGGCGCTGATTCTCACTTGCATGTGCGTTGAGAAATGCCTGAAGTTGGAACATGGGAAAATATCAAGTTCAATAGACTCGATTGCACGAAGGCGCGATCCGGTCTACGCTGACCGACACCGTTCAATAATGATGTGATGCCCATGTTCTCCCGACTCCGCGAAGATATTCACAGCGTCTACGCACGCGATCCGGCCGCCCGCAACTGGTGGGAAGTGCTCACCTGTTATCCGGGCATGCATGCCATCTGGTGGCATCGATGGGTATCGAGCCCGCTGTGGAACGTTGGCCTGAAATGGCTGGGCCGTCTGATGTCCAACGTCGGGCGATTGTTCACTGGCGTGGAAATTCATCCTGGCGCCACGCTTGGACGCCGGTTTTTTATCGATCACGGCATGGGCATCGTCATCGGCGAGACGGCGCTGATCGGCGACGATTGCACCCTGTATCACGGCGTGACGCTAGGTGGTGTGGCGTGGAACAAGGGTAAGCGTCATCCCACCCTTGGCGATGGCGTCACGGTTGGCGCGGGCGCCAAGATTCTCGGGCCGTTCCTGGTCGGTGCAGGCGCCAAGATTGGTTCCAACTCGGTGGTCGTCAAAGAGGTTCCCGCCGGTGCGACGGTCGTCGGGATTCCCGCGCGAATTGTCGAAGGACTGGAACAGGGGGTCGCCGGGCAGGCCTTTTCTGCCTATGCAGTTACCACCAACGAAAACGACCCGCTCAACGCTATCCTCAAGACTATAGCCGGCCGTTCGGATCATGCGGAAACTGAATTGGCGCAAATGTTGAAGCGAATTGAGGAGTTGGAATCGCAGCTGCACCGTGAGAAGTCCACCATCCCACAAAACAGTCTGGCATTCGATAGCCAAGCAAAAGTCTAGCATTGAAGCGGCGTTTCAGCCATAAATGGGTTGAAAGCCGCGCCCAGCATAGGATTTGCGTGGCCGTTCCACAGGTGTCCCACCGTTTTCACGAAAGACGGTTATAAGTTGATGAATTGTTTGTGGAAACCTACGATTTTGGCTGGTCTTGATTTGAATTTTGAAGTGCAGACTTTGAGCTTTTTGCGGACATCCGCCAAAGGTCCCCATGCATCAAGGCATGCTCGTATTTTGCGCAGGTCATGGCTCATCTACCGGTCACCACCTTTCGGCGCTGTGTCGCGACGCATCGAGGCGACCACAAGGTGCAGGCTTGCTCCTGTCTCGATCAGTTATTCGCGATGGCCTTTGCACAATTGACCGCACGCGAGTCGCTGGGCGACATCGAACTCAACCTGCGTGCGCGGTCGACACGGCTGTATCACATGGGCTTTCGCAGCAAAACGGTTTCCCGCAACATTCTGGCCAATGCGAACGCGACCCGGCCTTGCCAGATCTACGCAGACTTCGCGCTATACTTGATCGGCATCGCCCCCGTTGTATGCCAACGATCCACTCGGCAAGGAATTCAAATCCTTGATGGGCGCCACCGTCTACGCTATGGATTCGACCACGATCGATCTTTGCCTGTCGCTGTTTGTCTGGGCACTGTTTCGCTCCACCAAGGCGGCGATCAAGCTGCACACGCTGATTGTCCTGCGCGGATCGATCCCGAGCTTGATTCACATCAGCCACGGCAAGATGCACGATGTTCGCCTGCTCGATTGGCTCGCGGAGCAAGGCTTGCTTGAAGCCGGTGCCTACTATGTCACGGACAAGGCCTACGTTGATTTCGCCAAACTGTATTGGTTGAACGCAGCCCGCGCCTTCTTTGTCAACCGCGCCAAGGACAACCTGCAATGCCAAACCGTTCGGCGCAAGGCGGTCAACACCCTCACCGGCCTGCGCAGCAATCATCAGGTGCGGCTGACCGGCGCAGTGTCTTGCAAGCGTTACCCGGACATCCTGCGCCTCGTGGTCTACTTCGACGAAGATACCGGCAAGACATTCGAATTCTTGACCAACAACCTGTCGCTGCCCGCGCTGACCATCTGTGCGATGCACAGGCAGCGTTGGCAGGTCGAATTGTTCTTCAAATCGATCAAGCAACACTTGCGCATCAAGTCGTTCTTTGGCGCCAGCGAGAATGCGGTCAAGACGCAGACATGGGTCGCCATTTCCACCTACGTGCTGATCGCGATCGTCAAGAAACGGCTGCACGTGGATCATTCCCTGCAAGAAATCTTGCGCGTGTTGAACCTGAACATGTTCCAAACCACTCCAATACCCGCCTTGCTCAAGCCCTCGTTCGAACCAGGCCAGCCGCCGATCATTCCAATTCAGGGAAACTTGTTCTGAACGTCGGGAGACTAGTGTAGTGCTTCATTCTGTTTGGAACTTAAGCGGCTATTGGCGCGAATAACTTTTGCGAGGATGTCATTTGCTTTGGCGGTCCACACAAACGGCTTAGGATTTTTGTTATGCAATGCGAAGTATTCCTTGATGGCTTTGATCAGTTCGGCGATGTTGCGAAATACGCCGTTGCGAAGGCGCGTGGTGGTGTCGCGAAAGAACCGCTCGACCATATTGAGCCAGGACGCCGAGGTGAGGGTGAAATGAATATGGAACCGGGGATGATTTGCGATCCACAGCGTGACCTTCGAATGGTTGTGCGTCGCGTAGTTGTCGCGCGTCAGAAGAAGCGCGAGGTGTGGCGGCGTCTCACGATCGATTTGGTGCAGGAAGTCGAGCCATTCGATATGGCGGTGGCGCTGGGCGTAACGGGAGTAGACCGCGCCGTCGAGCATGCTCACGGCGGCAAACTAGGTGGTGGTGCCGTGGCGCTTGTAGTCGTGCGTCATGGTGGCGGCGCGTCCGGGCTTCATCGGCAGGCCGGGCTGGGTGCGGTCGAGCGCTTGTAACTGGCTTTGCTGGTCGCAGCACAGCACCAGCGCGTGCTCGGGCGGGGACATGTACAGGCCGACGATGTCTTCGAGTTTCGCGACGAACCTGGGATCACGCGACACCTTGAATTGCTTTGTCCGGTGCGGCTTCAAACCGCGCTGCGTCCAAATGCGCTGGATGGTGGTGTCGCTCACTCCGGCCACCGCCGCCAGCATGCGCGTGCTCCACTGCGACGCGCCTTCCGGCGTGGTCTGCGTGGCCTGGCGCACGATCTCAACTGGATCGGCCATCGGCTTGCACCTGCCGCGCGGCAAGTCTTGATCGATGGCCTTGAGTCCGCCAGCGGCATAGCGCGCGCCAGCGCCCCACTTGCACACGACCCACGTCGAGCATTTCGCCCATGTCGTGGTTGTCGAAACCGCCCGCCGCCAGCAGCACGATGCCTGCGCGCCGCGCCAACCTCACTTCCGCAGTGTTCGAATGCGCCAGCCTCACCAGCTTTTCCCGCTGTATGTCGTCCAGTTCAATCGCACTTGCCTCTCGCATCACCGCCTCCAAAGCGCATCGAATAGTTCTTGGTATAAGCCAATGCCCATTAGTTCCATTAACTTGTTGAGGTAAACCGCCGGCTCTGCCGGGGGACTCCTCAAGGTTTGACCTTTACGACGGTCACTGTGAATCTCACGTCTCGACCAAGAGACAGGAGATTTACCGATGAAAGAACATGAGAGCCTGTGCCATAACAGATGGGACTGTAAGTATCCCGTGGTGTTCATACCCAAGAGGCGGAAGAAACGGATTTTTGGGCCGTTAAGGAAACACTTGCCTGAGATGATCCGGGAGCTGGCGCAGCACAAGGAATCGCGGATTGTTGAGGGCATGTGATGCCGGATCACGTGCACATGTGCATCAGCATTCCGCCGAAGTACGCGGTATCGAATGTGGTGGGGTATTTGAAGGGAAAGAGTGCGATCACGATTGCACGGAAGTTTGGTGGAAGGTCGCGAAATTTCACTGGCGAGGTATCCTGGGCGAGAGGCTATTTTGTTTCGACGGTCGGGCTGGATGAAGAAATGGCAAGAGCCTACACTCGCGACCAAGAGCAGGAAGATGAACGTTTTTGATCAGATGAAGCTGGAACTATGAACAGCCGTCAAGGGCGGCTCACGACGTAATGGCGCCATTGAGGCGCTCACCCAATGGGCCCCCGGCTATGCCGGGGGTCATTTAACTACGAAGCACTACACTAGTGTGGCCGTTCATACTCTTAAGATAGACTGTCTTTACCCCGTATAGTTGATAGGCTCACTCGGATTTACGTTTGACCTTTGGCCAAGAAATATGGATAATGCTGGGTTCCGTGGAGAGGTGGCCGAGTGGTTAATGGCAGCAGACTGTAAATCTGCCCTCTTACGAGTACGCTGGTTCGAATCCAGCCCTCTCCACCAAGGTTTCACGGGCAGGTGAACAGAAGTGAATTTGCGGGTGTAGCTCAATGGTAGAGCAGAAGCCTTCCAAGCTTACGACGACGGTTCGATCCCGTTCACCCGCTCCACTTATTTGATCGTTTGCTGAGGAATGCAAACGAGCGTTTGGGCGCCAGGCAAGGCGTAAGCGTCCGCCGTGTACGCGTTTGTTCACAAGGACGATTGCAACGCCGCATGGTGTCCAAAAGCGAAGTTCGATGCTCTTGTAGCTCAGTGGTAGAGCACTCCCTTGGTAAGGGAGAGGTCACGCGTTCAATCCGCGTCAAGAGCACCAGTTTTTGTACTAGTTCGTAGAATCATCAAGTTATTCTTCAGATCTCATTTTAGTTTTCGCGAGGACAGAAAATGGCAAAAGGCAAGTTTGAGCGATCGAAGCCGCACGTGAACGTGGGGACGATAGGGCACGTTGATCACGGCAAGACGACGCTGACGGCGGCGATGACGATGGTATTGGCGAAGAAATATGGTGGCGAGGCGCGAGCCTACGACCAGATTGACGCGGCGCCGGAAGAAAAGGCCCGCGGCATCACCATCAACACCGCGCACGTCGAATACGAGACCGCCAACCGGCACTATGCGCACGTCGACTGTCCGGGCCACGCGGACTATGTGAAGAACATGATCACCGGCGCCGCGCAGATGGACGGCGCCATCCTGGTGTGCTCGGCGGCCGACGGCCCGATGCCGCAGACCCGCGAACACATCCTGCTCGCCCGCCAGGTTGGCGTACCGTACATCATCGTATTCCTGAACAAATGCGACATGGTTGACGATGCCGAGCTTCTGGAACTGGTGGAGATGGAGGTACGTGAACTGCTGTCCAAATACGAATTCCCCGGCGATGACATCCCGATCATCAAGGGAAGTGCGCTGAAAGCCATGGAAGGTGACACCGGCGAGATGGGTGAAGGCGCCATCATGAAACTTGCCGAAGCGCTCGACACCTACATTCCGATGCCCAAGCGCGCCCTGGACGGCGCCTTCCTGATGCCGGTCGAAGACGTATTCTCCATCTCCGGTCGCGGCACCGTGGTGACGGGCCGTATTGAACGCGGCATCATCAAGGTCGGCGAAGAAATCGAGATCATCGGACTCAAGCCCACCCTGAAGACCATCTGCACCGGCGTTGAAATGTTCCGGAAGCTGCTCGACCAAGGGCAAGCGGGCGACAACGTCGGCATCCTGCTGCGCGGCACCAAGCGTGAAGAAGTCGAGCGCGGCCAGGTATTGGCCAAGCCGGGCTCGATCACCCCGCACACGGACTTTGAAGCCGAGATCTATGTTCTGAGCAAAGACGAAGGTGGCCGTCACACCCCGTTTTTCAACGGCTATCGTCCGCAGTTCTACTTCCGCACCACCGACGTGACCGGCGCGCTGCAACTGCCAGCTGGTACCGAGATGGTGATGCCGGGAGACAACGTCAAGATCAATGTGCAGCTGATCGCGCCGATTGCGATGGAAGACGGGCTGCGCTTCGCGATCCGCGAAGGTGGCCGTACCGTCGGCGCCGGCGTGGTGTCGAAAATTATCAAGTAGGGAAATTAGGCCAGTAGCTCAATTGGCAGAGTGACGGTCTCCAAAACCGTAGGTTGGGGGTTCGAGGCCCTCCTGGCCTGCCAGATAAAGAAAGAAAAGGAAAAACTGCGGCGGGATCGGTTGCATGTGCGACCGGTACCCCAAGGTAAGCCGGATGAAAGATAAAATTCAAATCACCTTAGCCGTATTGCTGGCGATTGCAGGCTTGGCAGCGTTCTATTGGTTGTCGGACAAGCCGATGATTGCGCGCGTTGGGGCGATGTTCGCCGGATTTATTCTGGCTGGCGTCGTGGGTTGGTTTACGGAGCCCGGGCGCGAGTTTGTGCAATATGCCAAGGAATCCATCGAAGAAGCCAAGAAAGTTGTTTGGCCGACTCGCAAGGAAACCATGCAATCAACCGGCATGATCTTCGTGTTTGTATTTGTGATGGCCATGTTTTTATGGGCCGTTGACTGGAGTCTGACTTTTGTCCTGACGAAATTTATCGGACACGGAGCGTAATGATGCGTTGGTACGTTGTGCACGCTTATTCCGGACAGGAAAAAAGTATTCAAGCCGCCCTGATCGAACGCATCAAGCGTTCGGGCATGGCTGATAAATTTGGTGATGTGCTGGTACCGACCGAAGAAGTTGTGGAAATGAAAAGCGGTGCGAAATCGCTTTCAGAACGCCGCTTTTTCCCCGGTTACATCCTGGTGCAAATGGAAATGACCGACGAAACATGGCATTTGGTCAAGAGTACGCCGAAAGTAACGGGATTCATTGGCGGCACGGGCAACCGGCCCACGCCGATTTCGCAGAAGGAAGTGGATTCCATTCTGAATCAGGTGAAGGAAGGCGTCGAAAAGCCGAAACCCAAGGTGCTGTTTGAAGTCGGTGAAAACGTTCGTGTTAAAGACGGTCCGTTTGTCGATTTCAACGGTAACGTTGAGGAAGTGAATTACGACAAATCAAAGATCCGCGTGTCAGTGCTGATCTTTGGTCGCCCGACACCGGTGGAGCTGGATTTCGGGCAAGTCGAGAAACAATAGATTTTTATGGATGATGGGTTGCAACCCACCATCATCGGCAGCAATTGAAGTGGTTGTGCAATATTGGAATCTAAGCGGGGAGAGCGCCGTAAAACCGGTGTTCGATTGAACCCAAGGAGTTAGACATGGCAAAGAAAGTCATCGGCTATATCAAGCTGCAAGTGCCGGCCGGAAAGGCGAATCCATCGCCGCCGATCGGTCCCGCGCTGGGCCAGCGCGGATTGAACATCATGGAATTCTGCAAGGCGTTTAACGCGCAAACGCAGAAACTGGAACCGGGTCTGCCGATTCCCGTGGTGATTACCGCATTTGCGGACAAATCCTTCACCTTCATCATGAAAACGCCACCCGCGTCGATCCTGATCAAGAAGGCTGCCAAGGTTGAAAAAGGCAGCAAGGTTCCGCATACCGACAAGGTGGGCAAATTGACCCGCGCACAGGCGGAAGAGATTGCAAAAATGAAGATGCCAGACTTGACCGCGGCTGATCTGGACGCAGCCGTCCGCACCATCGCCGGGAGTGCACGTTCAATGGGTATTGATGTCGAGGGAGTACGCTAATGGCTGCCATCACCAAACGTCAAAAAGCGTTCGCCGGTCTTGTCGATCACAACAAGAACTACGCGGCGACTGATGCGATCGAACTCGTCAAGAAAACAGCAACCGCCAAGTTCGATGAATCTGTCGACGTCGCGATCAATCTTGGCATTGATGCCAAGAAGTCGGATCAAGCGGTACGCGGTTCCGTCGTGCTGCCGCGCGGCACCGGCAAAAGCGTTCGTGTCGCGGTGTTTGCTCAAGGCGCGAATGCTGAAAAGGCCAAGGCCGCAGGTGCGGAAATCGTCGGCTTCGACGACCTCGCCGAGAAAATCAAGGGTGGCTTCATGGATTTCGACGTGGTTATCGCCACGCCGGACGCCATGAAGGTGGTCGGTGCGCTGGGTCAGGTTCTCGGCCCGCGCGGCCTGATGCCGAACCCGAAAGTAGGCACGGTGACACCCAACGTTGAGCAGGCAGTGAAAAATGCCAAGGCGGGCCAGGTGCAATATCGTGCTGACAAGGCCGGCATCATTCAATGCACCATTGGTCGTGCGTCGTTCCCGACTGAAGCGTTGAACGAAAATCTGTCCGCGTTGATCGCGGCGGTAAACAAGGCCAAGCCGGCATCCTCGAAGGGCATTTACCTGAAGAAGGTTTCGGTTTCGTCAACGATGGGCGTGGGCGTTCGGGTCGAACCTTCGGCGTTCGCTGCCAACGTTCAGCAGCAATAGTTTTTTGATACAAGTCCCTCGTTGGCGTGATTGGTAGACAACGAGGGCAGTTCTTTGGGCCCGGCAATCAGCGTATCGATTGTCCGGGGTTGTCAAAGACCGTAGGAATCCGAGGCCTCAGCAATATCGGGTCAAGGGTTTAATCGGCAGCAATGTTGTCCTACGCAGATGGCGGTCCCCAGTACGAATTCAGTTTGTTGACGAGTGAAAATTCTTCAGCGGGCGCGTTCAGACAAAAGGTCGCTATGTCGGTGTGAGTGTGTCAGTTGGCGCATTCATTCATCAACGTAAAGGAGATCAAACGTGAGTTTGAATCTGGAAGGAAAGAAAGAAGTCGTCGCGGAAGTCATCGCCAATGTGGCGAAGGCCCAGACGATGGTGCTCGCCGAGTATCGGGGTACCACGGTCGCGGAATTGACCAAGTTGCGCAGCGAAGCGCGTGCGAAGGGCGTCTATATGCGTGTTCTCAAAAACACGCTGGCCCGTCGTGCCGTGCAAGGAACACCTTTCGAGGTGGTTGCTGGCAAGATGGTCGGTCCGTTGATTTACAGCTTTTCGGAAGACGCGGTTGCCGCGGCCAAGGTCGTCAATGACTTTGCCAAAGGCAAGGAAAACTTCGTCATCATGGCAGGTGCATATAGCGGCAAGGCTTTGGACAAGGCGGGCGTGCAATCGCTGGCCAACATCCCCAGCAAGGAAGTGCTGCTCGCGCAACTGCTGGGCCTCATGCAGAGCCCGGTGTCGCGGATGGCGCGCGTGCTGGCGGCATTGGCCGAGAAAAGATCCGAAGGCGTTGCGGCTTAGTTTTGCCGTGTACCCCCTGCTCAATCCCATTCAACTTTTCATAGGAATTTTCAATAATGGCATTCGATAAAGACGCATTCCTGGCCTCGCTGGACACGATGTCGGTGATGGACCTGAACGATCTGGTTAAAGCGATCGAAGAGAAATTTGGTGTTTCCGCCGCGGCGATGTCCGCGCCGGCTGCTGCTGGTGCTGCTGCGCCGGTCGCGGAAGAGAAGACCGAATTCAACGTGATGCTGATGGAATTTGGCGCTAACAAGATCAATGTGATCAAGGCTGTTCGCGAGATCACCGGTCTGGGCCTGGCCGAAGCCAAGGCATTGGTCGAAGGTGCACCGAAAGCGGTTAAAGAAGGTGTCAATAAAGCTGACGCTGACGCGATCGCCAAGAAGCTCACCGACGCTGGTGCAAAGGCTGAACTGAAGTAAACAAACTTGGTGCTGTGCAAGCCGCTCCCGCCCGGGTCTACCCAGGCGGGAGTTGGTTTCTAAGGGCCAAAAGAACTAAACCCTAGCATCTACGCGGTCTCCATGGCATAAATGCCTGAAACGCCGCGCCAGTGCTTGAGTTTGACATCCGCGGTAGTGCGTACCGTGAGAGGTCAAAGCAAAGCGATTGAATGTTCAACACGCTTTGCTTTGTCTTCTGAAACGACTGCAGAAGACTAGTTTGGTCGGGCAATTTCCCAATTGCTGTCAGCCACAGAAGGGTAGCGGCCCTTCGCCACACTTGACGTCGTCAGAGGCTTGATGACGCCAGTCGAAGAACATTGACGCCGGTGTCTGCCTGCGAAAATCTTTCAACGTTCGGAGAAAATATGTCCCACCCCGTAGCTTCCCCTGCCTATACCTTTACCGAGAAGAAACGCATCCGCAAGAGTTTTGCGAAGCGCGCTAGCGTTCTCGATGTTCCCTTTCTCCTCGCTACGCAATTGAATTCGTACGCCGAATTCCTGCAAGCCGAGGTCGCGGTTGCCAATCGCAAGAACCAGGGGCTGCAATCTGCCTTCACGTCGGTTTTCCCGATCGTGAGTCATAACCAGTTTGCGCGCCTTGAATTCGTGAGCTATCAGCTCGGCCAGCCACCGTTTGACGTGTTGGAATGTCAGCAGCGCGGCCTCACCTATGCATCACCCTTGCGCGCCAAGGTGCGCTTGGTGATCATGGACCGCGAAGCGTCCAAGCCGACGGTGAAGGAATTGAAGGAGCAGGAAGTTTACATGGGTGAGATTCCGCTCATGACGTCTAACGGCTCATTCGTGATCAACGGTACCGAACGGGTAATTGTGTCCCAGCTGCATCGCTCGCCGGGCGTGTTTTTTGAGCATGATCGCGGTAAGACTCACTCTTCCGGAAAACTGTTGTTCTCCGCGCGCGTCATTCCCTACCGTGGATCATGGCTGGACTTCGAATTCGACCCGAAAGATTACCTGTATTTCCGCGTCGATCGCCGTCGCAAAATGCCGGTCACGATCCTGCTGAAAGCGCTCGGTTATTCCGCTGATCAGATCCTGCGCGAGTTCTTTGTGTTCGACGAATTCCACATCTCCAAGAAGGGTGAAATCGAACTCGAACTGGTCGCCGATCGTCTGAAAGGCGATATCGCCAAGTTCGACATCGTGTCGAAGGACGGCAAAGTGGTTGTGCAAAAGGACAAGCGAATTACCGCCAAGCATATTCGCGACATGGAAGCGGCCAAGATGAAGCGCTTGCCGGTCAATGACGAATATCTGGTGGGCCGGGTGCTCGCGACCAACATCGTGAATACCGAAACCGGTGAATTTGTTGCGACAGCCAACGAAGAACTGACAGAACTGTCGTTACGCAAGCTAATCGACGCCGGTGTGGAAACCATTTATACGATCTATACAAATGATCTCGATCAGGGTGGCTACATTTCCTCGACTCTGCGGGTCGACGAAACGGTGGATGCTCTTAATGCAAAGGTCGCCATCTATCGCATGATGCGTCCGGGCGAACCGCCGACGGAAGACGCCGTCAATGCCTTGTTCAATGGCCTGTTCTTCTCCGAAGAGCGCTACGATCTTTCTGCCGTTGGCCGCATGAAGTTCAACCGCCGCGTGGCGCGGGAAGAATTGACTGGGGCAATGACCTTGTCAACGGAAGATATCGTTGCGGTAATCAAAATCCTGGTTGAGCTGCGAAATGGCCGGGGCGAGATTGATGATATCGATCACCTCGGCAATCGTCGCGTGCGTTCGGTCGGCGAATTGGCGGAAAACCAGTTCCGCTCGGGACTGGTGCGCGTCGAGCGCGCGGTGCGTGAGCGCTTGTCGCAGGCAGAAGCCGAAAATCTGATGCCGCATGATTTGATCAACGCCAAACCGGTTTCGGCGGCAATCAAGGAATTCTTCGGGTCTTCGCAACTGTCCCAGTTTATGGACCAGACGAACCCATTGTCAGAAATCACCCATAAGCGTCGCGTTTCCGCATTGGGACCGGGCGGCTTGACACGCGAACGCGCCGGCTTTGAAGTCCGCGACGTGCATCCGACGCACTACGGTCGGGTCTGCCCGATCGAGACGCCGGAAGGTCCGAATATTGGACTGATTAACTCCCTCGCGCTCTATGCACGGGTGAATGAATACGGCTTCATCGAAACGCCTTATCGCAAGGTGCACGGTGGGAAAGTGGCCGGCGAGATCGAATACTTGTCAGCCATCGAAGAAGGCAAGTACGTTATTGCCCAGGCGAATGCGGAAACCGATAAATCGGGTCGCTTTGTTGACGAGCTTGTGTCATGCCGCAACAAGAACGAGTTCATGTTGTCGACACCGGACAAGATCGAGTATATCGACGTTGCGCCTGCACAGATCGTGTCGGTCGCCGCGTCGCTGATCCCGTTCCTGGAGCACGATGACGCGAACCGTGCCTTGATGGGATCAAACATGCAACGTCAAGCCGTTCCCTGCTTGCGTGCAGAAAAATCCCTGGTCGGTACTGGCATTGAACGTACCGTCGCAATGGACTCCGGCACGGCCGTACTGGCGCGCCGTGGTGGACGCGTTGATTTTGTTGATGCCGGACGCGTGGTGGTTCGTGTCAATGACAACGAAACGCAGCCGGGCGAAGCGGGCGTTGATATTTACAATCTGGTGAAGTATGTGCGTTCCAACCAGAACACCAATATCAACCAGCGTCCGCTGGTGAAGGTGGGCGACCACATTGCTCGCAATGACGTAATCGCTGATGGCGCGTCCACCGACATGGGTGAACTGGCGCTGGGACAAAACCTGCTGGTCGCGTTCATGCCGTGGAATGGTTACAACTTCGAAGATTCGATCCTGATTTCCGAGCGCATCGTTGCCGAAGACCGCTACACCTCTATCCATATTGAGGAATTGTCGGTCGTTGCGCGCGACACCAAACTGGGGCCGGAAGAAATTACGCGCGACATTTCGAATTTGTCCGAACGCATGCTTGGTCGGCTGGACGAGTCCGGTATTGTTTACATCGGTGCTGAAGTTGAGGCCGGCGACGTGCTCGTTGGCAAGGTCACGCCAAAGGGCGAAACGCAATTGACGCCGGAAGAAAAGCTCCTCCGCGCGATCTTCGGCGAAAAGGCGTCTGACGTAAAAGATACTTCGCTGCGCGTGCAATCGGGTATTTCGGGCACGGTAATCGATGTCCAGGTATTTACCCGCGAAGGCATCGTGCGCGACAAGCGAGCCCAGCAGATCATCGATGACCAGCTCAAGGATTACAAGAAAGACTTGGCCGATCAACTTCGTATTGTGGAAGACGATCTTTTCCAGCGCATCGAAAAAACACTGGTCGGCAAGATTGCCAAGGGCGGTCCAAAAAAGATTGCCAAAGGCACGAAGTTGACCAAGGCCTATCTGGAAGATCTGCCGCGGCACGATTGGTTTGATGTGCGTCTGACCGATGATGACGATGCGCGTCAGCTTGAATCGCAAAAGGAAGCGCTGGATCTTACGCGCAAGGAGTTCGACAAGGCATTTGATGAGAAGAAGCGCAAGCTTACCCAGGGTGATGAATTGCCGCCCGGTGTGCAAAAGATGGTCAAGGTGTACGTTGCGGTGAAACGTCGCTTGCAGCCTGGCGACAAGATGGCGGGACGCCACGGTAACAAGGGTGTGATCTCGAAGATTGTTCCGGTGGAAGACATGCCGTTCATGGCGGATGGTACGCCGATGGATATTGTGCTCAATCCGCTGGGCGTACCGTCACGGATGAATGTGGGCCAGATTCTCGAAACGCATTTGGGATGGGCGGCGAAGGGTCTCGGCCTGAAGATCGGCGCGATGCTGAAGGCGCATGAGAATGCCGCCAAGGTACGCAAATTCCTCGACAAGGTCTACAACACTAGCGGCAAGAAGGAAGACCTGGGTTCACTCACCGATGATGAGGTGATGGAATTGGCCGGCAATCTCTCCAATGGCGTGCCGTTCGCGACACCGGTGTTTGACGGTGCAGCCGAAGAAGAGATACGCGGGATGCTTGATCTTGCGTACGATGAAGAGACGACCAAGCGGCTAAAGCTCAACGCGACCAAGACGCAGGTGACCTTGCACGATGGTCGCAGTGGTGAGCCCTTCGAGCGCGAAGTGACGGTCGGCTATATGCACATCCTGAAACTGCATCACCTCGTTGACGACAAGATGCATGCGCGTTCGACTGGCCCGTACAGCCTGGTCACTCAGCAGCCGCTGGGCGGCAAGGCACAGTTCGGTGGTCAGCGCTTCGGCGAAATGGAAGTTTGGGCGCTTGAGGCCTACGGTGCGTCTTACACACTGCAGGAAATGCTGACCGTCAAGTCTGACGATACCGCGGGCCGCACCAAGGTGTACGAAAGCATCGTCAAGGGCGAGCACAAGATTGAAGCCGGCATGCCGGAATCGTTCAACGTGCTGGTCAAGGAAATCCGTTCGCTGGCCATCGATATTGATTTGGAGCGCTACTGATCGTGTCTAGGCAGGGCCATCTGGTGGCCTTGCCTGGAACCTCAATCCGCCCAATCAAACATCTGGAGAAAACATGAAAGCTCTACTCGACTTATTCAAGCAAGTCACGCAGGAAGAAGAATTCGATGCAATCAAAATCGGGCTTGCCAGCCCGGAAAAGATCCGCTCTTGGTCATATGGTGAAGTGAAGAAGCCGGAGACCATCAACTATCGCACTTTCAAACCGGAACGCGATGGCTTGTTCTGTGCCAAGATTTTTGGACCAATTAAAGATTACGAATGCTTGTGTGGCAAATACAAGCGCCTGAAACACCGTGGCGTAATTTGCGAAAAATGCGGCGTTGAAGTGACCTTGTCCAAAGTGCGTCGCGAGCGCATGGGCCATATTGAATTGGCGTCGCCGACCGCGCACATCTGGTTCCTGAAATCGTTGCCTTCGCGCTTGGGTATGGTGCTCGATATGACGCTGCGTGACATCGAACGCGTGTTGTATTTTGAAGCATTCGTCGTGACTGACCCCGGCATGACACCGTTGAACAAGTGCCAGTTATTGACCGAAGATGATTATCTGGCCAAGGTCGAAGAGTACGGCGACGATTTTCACGCGGCAATGGGCGCCGAAGGCATTCGTGAATTGCTGCGCAAGCTCGATCTTGCTCATGAGATGGACCAGTTGCGCAAGGATTTCGGCAATACCGGATCCGAAGCGAAGATCAAGAAAATCGCCAAGCGCCTGAAAGTATTGGAGGCGTTCTCCAAATCCGGCATCAAGCCCGACTGGATGATTATGGAAGTATTGCCGGTGTTGCCGCCGGATTTGCGTCCGCTGGTGCCGCTCGATGGTGGCAGGTTTGCAACCTCTGACCTGAATGATCTCTATCGGCGCGTGATCAACCGTAACAATCGCCTGAAGCGTCTATTGGAACTGAAGGCACCGGAAATCATCGTGCGCAACGAAAAGCGCATGCTGCAGGAGGCCGTGGATTCATTGCTGGATAACGGTCGTCGTGGCAAGGCCATGACGGGGGCCAACAAGCGCGCGCTGAAATCGCTCGCTGACATGATCAAGGGCAAGTCGGGTCGTTTCCGCCAGAACTTGCTGGGTAAGCGCGTCGACTACTCGGGCCGTTCCGTGATCGTGGTGGGACCAACGCTGAAATTGCATCAGTGCGGCCTGCCAAAAAAGATGGCGCTGGAATTATTCAAACCATTCATTTTTCACAAACTGGAAGTGCTTGGCGCAGCCACAACTATCAAAGCGGCAAAGCGCATGGTGGAAGCCGAGGAACCGCTGGTTTGGGACATTCTGGAAGACGTAATCCGCGAACATCCGGTCATGCTGAATCGCGCGCCGACGCTGCATCGTCTGGGCATCCAGGCGTTTGAGCCTGTGTTGATTGAAGGTAAGGCTATCCAGTTGCATCCCCTCGTTTGCGCGGCGTTCAACGCCGACTTCGACGGTGATCAAATGGCTGTGCACGTCCCGATTTCGCTGGAAGCGCAAATGGAGTGCCGCACCTTGATGTTGGCCTCAAACAACGTGCTTTTCCCGGCGTCAGGCGAGCCATCCATCGTACCTTCGCAGGATATCGTTCTTGGGCTTTACTACATGACCCGTGAAAGGGTCGCCGCCAAGGGCGAAGGTTCATTGTTCATGAACGTTGCCGAAGCGCAACGCGCTTACGATTGCGGTGAAGTTGCATTGAACGCAAAGATCCAGGTACGCATCCAGGAAACCGACAAGGACGAAAAGGGCGAAATCATTTCGCGCGTAAAGCGTTATGAGACCACGGTCGGCCGCGCTATTCTGTCTGAAATCATGCCGCCCGGATTGCCATTTCCTTTCATCAATAAGGCGCTGAAGAAGAAGGAAATTTCCAAGATTATCAATGCTGCGTTCCGCCGTTGTGGCATTCGTGAGACGGTGATCTTTACTGACCAGTTGATGTACACCGGATTTACGTATGCCACAAAAGCAGGACTATCGATTTCCATCGATGACATGCTAGTGCCCAAGCAGAAGAAGGACATTATCGCAGCCTCCGAGAACGAAGTGAAAGAGATCGAGGCGCAATACACGTCGGGACTTGTCACGCAAGGTGAGCGCTATAACAAGGTCGTGGATATCTGGGGCCGCGCAGGCGACCAGGTTGCCAAGGCGATGATGGAACAGCTTGGATCTGAGCCAGTCACCACACGTGACGGCAAAGTGACTACGCAGGAGTCCTTTAACGCCATCTACATGATGGCGGACTCGGGAGCGCGTGGCTCGGCGGCGCAAATCCGGCAGTTGGCTGGCATGCGCGGTTTGATGGCTAAGCCGGATGGTTCGATTATCGAGACGCCGATCACGGCGAACTTCCGCGAAGGCCTGAACGTGTTGCAGTACTTCATTTCGACCCACGGTGCGCGTAAGGGCCTGGCTGATACCGCATTGAAGACCGCGAACTCCGGATATCTCACGCGTCGCCTGGTCGATGTGACACAGGACCTGGTGGTTACCGAGAACGATTGCGGTACCAGCAATGGTCTGGCCGTCAAAGCGTTGGTCGAGGGCGGCGAAGTCGTCGAAGCGTTGCGCGAACGAATTCTGGGTCGCGTTGCGGTTGGCGATGTGGTCAATACGGACAGCGGCAAGACCATCATCAAAGCCGGCGACATGCTTGATGAGGATGCAGTGGACGCGATTGACGCCGCCGGTATTGACGAAGTAAAAGTACGCACGCCACTTACCTGCGATACGCGCTTTGGCCTTTGCGCCAAGTGTTACGGCCGCGATCTTGGCCGTGGCTCAATGGTAAACGTGGGCGAGGCAGTCGGCGTGATTGCCGCGCAGTCGATTGGCGAACCCGGCACGCAGTTGACGATGCGCACGTTCCACATCGGTGGCGCCGCGTCGCGTACTGCGGTAGCGTCGAGCGTTGAGGCCAAATCCTCGGGCCTGGCGCGCTTCACGACAGGCTTACGTTTTGTCTCCAACGCGCGGGATGAAATGATCGTCATTTCGCGCAACGGCGAAATCATTATCACGGAGGATAGTGGCCGTGAGCGTGAACGCCACAAAGTGCCATATGGCGCAACGCTGTCTATGAAAGAAGGTACGAAGGTCAAGGCCGGTCAGACGTTGGCTACCTGGGATCCGCACACGCGTCCAATCATCACGGAGTACGCCGGCGAAGTACGCTTCGAGAACGTTGAAGAGGGGGTTACGGTTGCCAAGCAGATTGATGAGACCACCGGGCTATCAAGCTTGGTCGTTATCGATCCGAAGCGTCGTGGTACTGCGGCATCCAAGGGTCTGCGCCCTGCGGTGAAGCTGATCGATGCGAAGGGCAAGGAAATCAAATTGGCGGGTTCCGATTCGCCAGTGAATATCACCTTCCAGATCAGTGCCATTATTACTGTAAAAAACGGCCAGCAAGTTGGTGTTGGTGAGGTCATGGCGCGTATTCCCCAGGAATCGTCCAAGACGCGCGACATTACCGGTGGTCTGCCACGCGTGGCTGAGCTGTTTGAAGCGCGTTCGCCGAAGGACGCGGGTTTGCTCGCCGAGGTTACTGGTACGGTGTCATTCGGCAAGGATACAAAGGGTAAACAGCGCTTGGTCATCACCGACTTTGATGGCATAGCCCACGAATACCTGATTCCAAAAGACAAGCACGTGACCCCGCACGATGGGCAGGTAGTAAACAAAGGTGAGACGATCGTCGACGGACCGCCAGATCCCCATGATATTTTGCGTCTGCAGGGCATGGAGGCGCTTGCACGTTACATAACCGACGAGGTTCAGGATGTGTACCGTTTGCAAGGCGTGAAAATTAACGACAAACACATTGAGGTAATTGTTCGTCAGATGCTGCGCCGCGTGTCGATTGTGGACAACGGTGATACCCGCTTCATCCCGGGCGAACAGGTAGAGCGCGCCGATGTCCTTGGCGAGAATGATCGTGTGCTGAAAGAGGGCAAGAAGCCCGCGAACTACCACTACATGCTCCTGGGGATAACCAAGGCGTCATTGTCGACGGATTCCTTCATATCGGCAGCATCCTTCCAGGAAACTACGCGCGTTCTGACTGAGGCGGCGATTATGGGCAAGCGGGACGATTTGCGCGGGTTGAAAGAAAATGTGATCGTCGGTCGTTTGATTCCTGCCGGGACTGGGTTGGCCTATCACCGTGCGCGCAAGAAAACTTCTCCGCGGCAACAACAATCCGGTGGAATGAGCTTCGGATTTGAGGAGGCGGAGTCCGTTATAGAGACCGAGCAGGTCGCCTAACTGCTTGTACTTGTTATGAAAGAATCCCCTTCATTTGTTGACAGTGGAGGGGTTCTTTTTCTATAATTGAAGGCTTTCCCCGATTTGCTCGCCGAATTTGCGACATGTCCGGGCAAAAATTCAACTGTACGTAGTCGAAAACACCTGTAAATGAACCCGAAATCGCCCGATCAGGCGGCTTCGAGCAGGAAACAATCTAGCCATTGAGAACTGAGCGGAAATAACGATGCCAACTATTAATCAACTTTTGCGCAAGCCGCGCTTGAAAGTTAAAACCAAGAGCAAAGTGCCGGCAATGCAAAATTGCCCGCAAAAACGCGGCGTATGTACGCGCGTTTACACTACGACGCCGAAAAAGCCGAATTCCGCTTTGCGGAAGGTGTGCAAGGTCCGTCTCACCAATGGCTTTGAAGTCATTTCGTATATCGGTGGCGAAGGTCACAATCTTCAAGAGCACTCGGTTGTGTTGATTCGCGGCGGTCGCGTCAAGGATCTGCCAGGCGTTCGCTACCACACCGTTCGCGGTTCTTTGGACACGGCTGGCGTGAAAGACCGTAAGCAATCGCGCTCCAAGTACGGCGCCAAGATGCCAAAAGCCGGCGCTGCAAAATAAACTGCACGTAAGTGCGCGCAAACTAATTTAGATTTGATAGGAAACAACTATGCCTCGTCGTCGCGAAGTTCCCAAACGCGAGATCCTGCCGGATCCGAAATTCAAGAGCACGGAAATTGCCAAATTCGTAAACGTGTTGATGAAAGCGGGCAAGAAGTCTGTTGCTGAGCAGATCATTTATCGTGCACTTGATCAGATTACGAAAAAATCAGGCAAGGATGCTGTAGAAATTTTCAATACTGCGATCAACGCCGTAAAGCCGATGGTGGAAGTCAAATCCCGCCGTGTCGGCGGCGCAAATTATCAGGTACCGGTCGAAGTACGTCCTGTTCGCCGCACTGCATTGTCCATGCGCTGGATTCGTGAAGCGGCACGCAAGCGCGGTGAGAAATCCATGGGCGCGCGCCTCGCGGGCGAATTGATGGATGCTGCGGAAGGTCGTGGTTCTGCCATCAAGAAGCGCGAAGAAGTTCATCGTATGGCTGAGGCGAACAAGGCATTCGCTCACTATCGCTTCTAGTTTTCCGAATTTTGCTCCGCAGGCCCACGAGGTGTGCGGGACCTGACTGAAGGGTATTATCGTGGCTCGCAAGACCCCCATCGAACGTTATCGCAATATTGGCATTTCTGCGCACATTGACGCAGGTAAAACCACAACCACTGAACGTATCCTGTTCTATACCGGTGTAAATCACAAAATCGGCGAAGTTCACGATGGCGCTGCCACCATGGATTGGATGGAGCAGGAGCAGGAGCGTGGCATTACGATTACATCTGCCGCGACGACTTGTTTCTGGAAGGGCATGGCGGGCAATTACCCTGAGCATCGCATCAACATCATTGACACCCCGGGGCACGTCGACTTCACTATTGAAGTTGAGCGCTCGATGCGTGTTCTTGACGGTGCATGCATGGTGTACTGCGCAGTGGGTGGCGTTCAACCGCAATCTGAAACCGTGTGGCGTCAGGCTAACAAGTACAAGGTTCCACGCCTTGCTTTCGTGAACAAGATGGACCGCACCGGGGCCAACTTTTTCAAAGTGCACGACCAAATGCGTGCGCGACTGAAAGCGAACCCGATTCCATTGCAAGTGCCGATCGGCGCGGAAGAGAATTTCAAAGGTCTCGTCGACCTGATCAAGATGAAAGCGATCGTGTGGAGTGAGGAAGACAAGGGCGTGACGTTTACCTACGGCCCTATTCCTGCGGACATGGAAGCAGTTTGTGCTGAGTGGCACAACAAGATGGTTGAGACTGCCGCTGAAGCCAATGAAGAATTGATGAACAAGTATTTAGAGGGTGGTGAGCTGTCGGAAGATGAAATCCGGGCGGGCATCCGCGAGCGCACGATAAAGTGTGAAATCGTGCCGATGCTGTGCGGTTCGGCCTTCAAGAACAAGGGCGTGCAGGCCATGCTGGATGCGGTTATTGATTTCATGCCTGCGCCAACGGATATTCCGCCGGTGAAGTGCATGGACGAAAACGACCAACCCACCACGCGCAGAGCGGACGATTCTGAAAAATTTTCGGCGTTGGCATTCAAATTGATGACAGATCCGTTTGTCGGTCAGTTGACTTTCGTACGTGTCTATTCCGGTATTTTGGCGAAAGGCGACACGGTATTCAATCCAATCCGCAGCAAAAAGGATCGTATCGGTCGTATCGTGCAAATGCACGCGAACAACCGCGTTGAGATAGATGAAATTCGTGCCGGCGATATTGCAGCATGCATTGGCATGAAGGATGTGACAACCGGTGAAACGCTGTGTGATCCGGATGCCATCGTCACGCTGGAGCGTATGGTATTTCCGGAGCCGGTAATTTCCCAAGCCGTTGAGCCGAAGACCAAGGTCGATCAGGAAAAAATGGGTATGGCGTTGAGCCGTCTCGCGCAAGAAGATCCGTCTTTCCGTGTGCGTACTGACGAAGAGTCCGGTCAGACCATTATTTCCGGTATGGGCGAATTGCATTTGGAGATTATCGTCGATCGGATGCGGCGCGAATTTGGGGTGGAAGCTACCGTCGGCAAACCGCAGGTGGCGTACCGCGAAACCATTCGCGGTACCGTGGAAAATGCAGAAGGCAAATTCGTCAAGCAGTCCGGCGGACGCGGGCAGTATGGCCACGTGGTGCTCAAGGTTGAGCCGCAGGAACCTGGGAAAGGCTTTGAGTTTGTCGATGCGATCAAGGGTGGTGTCGTTCCACGGGAATTTATTCCGGCTGTTGAAAAAGGTCTGCGCGAAACGCTCCCCGCCGGCGTTCTCGCAGGTTATCCGGTGGTAGATGTAAAGGTCACGCTGCACTATGGCTCCTACCATGACGTTGACTCGAACGAAAATGCGTTCAAGATGGCTGCGTCGATGGGCTTCAAGGATGGCATGCGGAAGGCGCAACCGGTGTTGCTTGAGCCGATGATGGCCGTCGAAGTCGAGACACCGGAAGATTACGCGGGCACCGTGATGGGTGATTTGTCGTCACGCCGCGGAATGGTGCAGGGCATGGATGACATTTCCGGTGGTGGTGGCAAAGTCATCAAGGCGGAAGTGCCGTTGTCGGAAATGTTTGGTTATTCGACGTCGTTGCGTTCGGCCACGCAAGGCCGTGCGACGTATACGATGGAATTCAAACACTACACTGAAGCGCCAAAGCACGTCGCCGAGGCGATTATCAACGCGAAAAAATAGTTTCTGGTATTTACGTTAATTACGAATTTGACGAGGTAAGAAAATGGCAAAAGGCAAGTTTGAGCGATCGAAGCCGCACGTGAACGTGGGGACGATAGGGCACGTTGATCACGGCAAGACGACGCTAACGGCGGCGATGACGATGGTATTGGCGAAGAAATATGGTGGCGAGGCGCGAGCCTACGACCAGATTGACGCGGCGCCTGAGGAGAAAGCCCGCGGCATCACCATCAACACTGCGCACGTCGAATACGAGACCGCCAACCGGCACTATGCGCACGTCGACTGTCCCGGCCACGCGGACTATGTGAAGAACATGATCACCGGTGCCGCGCAGATGGACGGCGCCATCCTGGTGTGCTCGGCGGCCGACGGCCCGATGCCGCAGACCCGCGAACACATCCTGCTCGCCCGCCAGGTTGGCGTACCGTACATCATCGTATTCCTGAACAAATGCGACATGGTTGATGACGCCGAGCTTCTGGAACTGGTGGAGATGGAAGTACGCGAACTGCTGTCCAAATACGAATTTCCCGGCGACGACATCCCGATCATCAAGGGAAGTGCGCTGAAAGCGATGGAAGGCGACACCGGCGAGATGGGCGAAGGCGCCATCATGAAACTAGCCGAAGCCCTCGACACCTACATTCCGATGCCCAAGCGCGCCTTGGACGGCGCCTTTCTGATGCCGGTCGAAGACGTATTCTCCATCTCCGGTCGCGGCACCGTGGTGACGGGCCGTATTGAACGCGGCATCATCAAGGTCGGCGAAGAAATCGAGATCATCGGACTCAAACCCACCCTGAAGACCATCTGTACTGGCGTGGAAATGTTCCGCAAACTGCTCGACCAGGGGCAGGCGGGCGACAACGTCGGCATCCTGCTGCGTGGCACCAAGCGTGAAGAAGTCGAGCGCGGCCAGGTATTGGCCAAGCCGGGCTCCATCACCCCGCACACGGACTTTGAAGCCGAGATCTATGTTCTGAGCAAAGACGAAGGAGGTCGTCACACCCCGTTTTTCAACGGCTATCGTCCACAATTCTACTTCCGCACCACCGACGTGACCGGCGCGCTGCAACTGCCAGCTGGTACCGAGATGGTGATGCCGGGAGACAACGTCAAGATCAATGTGCAGCTGATCGCGCCGATTGCGATGGAAGACGGGCTGCGCTTCGCGATCCGCGAAGGTGGCCGTACCGTCGGCGCCGGCGTGGTATCCAAGATCTTGAAATAAAAAATTCAAACGCCCAGCAAAAAATTCGCACAGTTAATATAATCGCCACCTGAATAGTTGGGTGGCGGCTAAAAGGAAAAGAGATGGCAACAGCACAACCCGCCAAGCAAAAAATCAGGATTCGTCTAAAGGCATTTGACTATCGCCTCATCGACCAATCCGCTGCGGAAATTGTCGAAACTGCGAAGCGTACCGGTGCCGTTGTCAAGGGGCCAGTACCCCTGCCAACAAAAATCGAGCGATTTGACGTGCTCCGTTCGCCGCACGTGAACAAGACCTCGCGCGACCAGTTCGAAATACGTACGCATTTGCGTCTGATGGACATCATTGATCCCACGGATAAAACCGTTGACGCCTTGATGAAGCTTGATCTTCCCGCGGGCGTAGACGTCGAAATTAAGTTGTAAGTAGTTGATTGTTATTGGAGGAGCGGCTATAATCGCGCCTCTTTGCCTGTGCAGGAATACACGCAGGCAAAACTGTAGTGACAGGTAGTACCGAAAAGGTACATTTGATTTGTTGGCCAATTGTAGCCGACACCCGATAAGCATTTGAATTAACATTGTTTTTCGGGCTAACTAGAAAGGATGTAAAGATGAGTCTTGGTCTCGTCGGCCGGAAGGTTGGCATGACTCGCATTTTTACGGATGATGGCACTGCCATTCCCGTAACTGTGCTGGACGTGTCAAACAACCGCATCACCCAAATCAAGACCCCCGACATCGATGGCTATTCGGCCGTGCAAGTAGCATTTGGCACGCGTCGCGCGTCGCGTGTGGCCAAGGCGCAAGCCGGCCACTATGCGAAAGCCGGTGTTGAAGCGGGTTCGGTCTTGAATGAATTCACCACCACTCCCGAAAAGCTGGCTGAGCTGAAGGTCGGCGCAACCCTGTCCGTGGAAATGTTCGCAGTTGGCCAAAAGGTCGATGTGTCGGGCACTACACTTGGAAAAGGTTTCTCCGGCGTAATCAAGCGGCATCACTTTTCGTCGAACCGCGCGTCGCATGGCAACTCCAAGTCGCACAATGTGCCGGGTTCGATCGGCATGGCGCAGGATCCAGGCCGCGTGTTTCCCGGCAAGCGCATGTCCGGTCAGCTTGGTAATGTGAATCGCACCGCGCAGCTGCTCGAAGTGGCGCGCATAGATGCTCCTCGCCAGTTGATTCTGGTCAAAGGGGCAGTCCCTGGCGCCAAGAATGGCACCGTGGTCGTTCGCCCAGCCGCCAAGACGCGTCTTGTCAAAGGGGAGACCAAATAATGGAACTCAAACTCATTGACGACAATGGTGCGGCCGCAGGTACCATGCCCGCGTCGGCCGAGTTGTTCGGTCGTGATTACTCTGAAGCGTTGGTACATCAGGTGGTGACCGCTTATCAGGCCAATGCACGTTCGGGCAACCGCGCGCAGAAGGGCCGTAGCGATGTTCAGAAATCCACCAAGAAACCATGGCGTCAAAAAGGTACGGGTCGTGCCCGTGCCGGTATGGCGTCCTCGCCCTTGTGGCGTGGCGGCGGCAAGATTTTTCCAAATTCGCCTGACGAGAACTTCACGCAAAAAGTAAACAAGAAGATGTATCGCGCCGGTATTGCCGCGATCCTTTCGCAATTGGTTCGTGAAGACCGCCTTTCAGTGGTGGACTCATTTGCCCTGG
The DNA here is from genome assembly GCA_016720925.1 of Betaproteobacteria bacterium. Lineage (NCBI taxonomy): Bacteria > Pseudomonadati > Pseudomonadota > Betaproteobacteria > Betaproteobacteria bacterium. Next base: position 227,174 of record JADKJR010000001.1, read on the forward strand.
AAGCTCCGAAGACAAAACTGCTGGCCGCCAAACTGAAAAGCATGGGACTTGACCAGGTTTTGATCATCACCGATAGCCTCGAAGACAATCTGTATCTGTCGTCGCGCAACTTACCGGATGTAATGGTGCTGGAAGCCAAGCACGCGGACCCGGTCAATCTGGTGCGTTTTGCCAAAGTTGTGATGACCAAGGCTGCCGTCAAGCAACTCGAAGAGGTGCTCGCATGAGTATCCGGAATCAAGAACGTCTGTTGACCGTAGTGCTGCGTCCGGTTATTTCGGAAAAGGCCACCATGGTTGCTGACAAACGAAAACAAGTTGTGTTTGAAGTGCTGCGCGACGCGACCAAGGCTGAAGTAAAAGCGGCCGTTGAACTGCTGTTCAAGGACCAAAAGGTCGAAGTCGAAAGCGTCAACATTGTCAACCAAAAGGGCAAGGCGAAGCGTCATGGACGTTTCGAGGGTCGTCGCAATCACGTCAAGAAGGCTTATGTGTGCCTGAAACGTGACGCGGACGGCAACGCCGCCGACATCAACTTTGCCGAAGGGGCCGCATAATGGCACTCGTCAAAACAAAACCGACCTCACCAGGCCGCCGTAGCATGCTGAAAGTGGTCAATTCGGAACTGCACAAAGGCGCACCATTCGCCGCGTTGCTCGAGCCGCAATTCAAGCATGCAGGCCGTAACCACCATGGCCACATCACGACCCGTCATCAGGGCGGTGGTCACAAGCAGCATTATCGGATCATCGATTTCAAGCGCAATGACAAAGACGGTATCGTTGCAAAAGTTGAGCGTCTTGAGTACGACCCGAACCGCAGCGCAAACATTGCCCTGCTGTGCTACACGGATGGCGAGCGCCGTTACATCATTGCTCCCAAGGGTATTTCCGCTGGCGCACAGTTAGTATCAGGTGCAGAAGCGCCAATCAAGATAGGTAACACCCTACCTTTGCGCAATATTCCGGTTGGTTCCACGATTCACTGCATAGAAATGATGCCGGGTAAGGGCGCGCAGTTGGCGCGGTCGGCCGGGACTTCTGTCCAGTTACTTGCTCGCGAAGGTGTATACGCGCAGTTGCGACTTCGCTCCGGCGAGATCCGCAAAGTGCACGTTGATTGCCGGGCTACTATCGGTGAAGTTGGCAATGGCGAACATGGTCTGCGCGTGATTGGCAAGGCTGGCGCTAATCGCTGGCGTGGCTGGCGACCGACGGTACGGGGGATTTGTATGAACCCCGTCGATCACCCGATGGGCGGTCGGTCCAATGGTGGCGGTCACCCGGTTTCGCCGTGGGGCCAAAAAGCCAAGGGTTTGAAGACCCGTACAAATAAGCGCACGCAGAGCATGATTGTGCGCAGCCGTCATAAAGCGAAGTAATCGAGGCCAGACATGACACGTTCCGTAAAAAAAGGCCCGTTCTGCGACGGCCATCTGTTGAAAAAAGTGGAAGCAGCCGCTGCCACCAAGGACAAGCGTCCGATCAAAACCTGGTCGCGTCGTTCCACCATTTTGCCGGATTTCGTCGGCCTGACCATTGCAATACATAACGGCAAGCAGCACGTGCCTGTTTATGTAAGTGAAAACATGGTCGGTCACAAATTGGGCGAATTTGCGCTTACCCGCACCTTCAAAGGCCATCCGGCCGACAAGAAGGCCGCGGCGCCAGCCAGGAAATAGGGAGCCAGGACATGCAAGTATCAGCCAATCTGTGGGGCGTTCGTCTTTCTGCGCAAAAAGGTCGTTTGGTAGCTGACCTGATTCGCGGCAAGAAAGTCGATCATGCCCTGAACATCCTGGCCTTCTCGCCGCAAAAAGGCGCGACGATTATCAAGAAGGTTCTCGAGTCCGCTATTGCCAATGCCGAGCACAACAACGGCGCCGATATCGATGAGCTTCAGGTCGCGAAGATCATCGTCGAAAAAGGACCAGTGTTGAAGCGCTTTACGGCGCGCGCAAAGGGCCGCGGCAACCGCATCATCAAACCGACTTGCCACGTCTTTGTGACGGTTGGCGACGGCAAGCAATAAGGGGTAACGATGGGACAAAAAATATCGCCGATTGGGTTTCGGCTGGCCGTCCACAAAAACTTCGCGTCGAAGTGGTATGCCAATAGCAAGAATTTCCCGATCATGCTGCTTGAGGACATCAAGGTTCGCACCTATCTCAAAAAGAAGCTTGCCAATGCCTCGGTCGGCAAAATCATCATCGAACGTCCAGCCAAGAATGCGAAGATTACGATCTATTCGTCGCGTCCGGGTGTGGTTATCGGCAAGAAAGGTGAAGACATTGAAAACCTGCGCACCGAGTTGACCAAACTCATGGGCGTGCCGGTGCATGTCAATATCGAAGAAATTCGTAAACCGGAAACAGATGCGCAGCTTATCTCCGACGGCATTACCGCGCAGCTGGAAAAACGCGTGATGTTCCGCCGCGCCATGAAACGCGCCATGCAGAACGCCATGCGCCTGGGTGCACAAGGTATCAAGATCACGTCGTCGGGCCGTTTGAACGGCGCTGAAATCGCCCGTACCGAGTGGTATCGCGAAGGACGTGTTCCGTTACATACCCTGCGCGCCGATATCGATGTGGGCTTCTCCGGAGGCGCATACAACATACGGCGTGATTGGTGTGCAAGTTCTCGTATACAAGGGCGAGTATCTGACCAAGGGACAAGAGCCCGTCGCCGCACCGGAACCCCAAGCAGAAGCGCGCAAACCGCGCAGAGCAGGAGTGAAAAATGCTGCAACCAGCTAGACGTAAATACCGTAAGGAACAAAAGGGCCGGAACAAAGGTATCGCTACCGCCGGCGCCAAAGTCTCTTTCGGCGAATATGGATTGAAAGCCGTCGGACGCGGTCGTTTGACCGCGCGCCAGATCGAAGCCGCACGTCGCGCCATGACGCGTCACATCAAGCGCGGTGGACGGGTGTGGATCCGCATTTTCCCGGACAAGCCGATTTCCAAGAAACCTGCAGAAGTTCGCATGGGTAACGGTAAAGGTTCGCCGGAATATTTCGTGGCAGAGATCCAGCCGGGCAAAGTATTGTACGAGATGGACGGCGTGGATGAAGCACTGGCGCGTGAAGCATTTACGCTGGCCGCTGCAAAGCTGCCGATCAAGACCACATTCGTTCAACGCATGATCGGTTAAACGGGAGAACCCAGATGAACACAAAAGAAATGCGGGCAAAAACCCCGGACGACCTGAACAAGGAACTCCTTGAGCTGCGCAAGTCACAATTTTCATTGCGTATGCAAGTAGCTACCCAACAATTGACAAAGACCACCGAACTCGGTCGCGTCAAGCGTGAAATCGCGCAGATCAAGACTATCCTGACTGAGAAAGCGAGGGCTGTCTAATGACTGCCGCAGTTTCCAATACCGCAACGACCGCCGCAAAATCCAAGCGCACCCTGACCGGTGTGGTCACCAGCGACAAGATGGACAAGACCATCACCGTGCTGGTTGAACGTCGCGTTATGCACCCGGTGCTTGGCAAGGTGGTGCGCCGCTCAAAAAAATATCATGCACATTCGCCGAACAACGAATTTAAGCAAGGCGACACCGTATTGATCGAAGAGTGCCGCCCTTTGTCTAAAACAAAGGCATGGCAAGTGACCAAGCTGCTGGAAAAGGCGCGCGTCGAGTAATCATCGAGCTGTCATTTCAAAAAAAACCGCGTAATACGCGGTTTTTTTTGACCAATACTCAGGGCTCTGCACGCCGGGTCCTATCCAAATCCATCGTGCACACTGGGACTGGATTGCTTGTACGCCAAGGTGGCGGAATCGTTGTTCCGATGCGTTACGCGCTTCCGCCGCTGTCATTGCAGCCGGAATCATCACCCGCTTTCCAGGCGATCCCTAATATTGACCGGCCAATAGCCTCGGCAATCTTGATGCCATCGACACCTGCCGAGAGAATGCCGCCCGCGTAACTGGCGCCTTCGCCGCCCGGGTATAAACCCTTCACGTTTATACTTTGGAAATCTTCGCCGCGTGTGATTTTTAGCGGTGACGACGTGCGCGTCTCCACGCCGGTTAGCACCGCATCGTTCATCGCAAAGCCGCTGATTTGTTTGTCGAAGGCAGGAATCGCCTCGCGAATGGCGGCGATAGCGTAGTCAGGCAGGCAAGCCGACAGGTCCGTCAAATGTACCCCTGGCGTGTAAGACGGCTTCACCTCGCCGAGCGTGGTCGATGCGCGGCCCGCGAGAAAATCGCCGACCAACTGCGCGGGCGCATCGTAGTTGCCACCACCCAGTTCAAAGGCGCGCGATTCCCATTGGCGCTGGAACGCAATTCCGGCCAACGGTCCGCCGGGATAGTCGCGCGGATCGATGCCGACGACGATGCCGGCGTTGGCGTTGCGTTCATTGCGCGAGTACTGGCTCATGCCGTTGGTGACCACGCGACCCGCTTCCGATGTCGCGGCAACGACCGTGCCGCCGGGACACATGCAAAAACTGTAAACGCTGCGACCGTTCGCGGCGTGATGCACCAACTTGTAGTCGGCCGCACCGAGCAGCGGGTTGCCCGCGTTGGGACCAAGGCGGGCGCGATCGATGAGCGATTGCGGATGCTCGATGCGAAAGCCTATGGAAAATGGCTTGGCTTCAAGGTAGATGTTGCGCTTATGCAGCATCTCAAAGGTATCGCGCGCGCTATGACCAACGGCGAGCACCAGATGTTCCGCGCGTATTTCAAGCGTTTGATTGCCCACAACATCCAGCACCTTGAGCCCGCGCAATTGCCCGTTCTCGATCAACAAGTCAGTGAGTCGATGCTGAAACTTGACTTCGCCGCCCAGCGCGATGATCTCCGCGCGTATCGTTTCCACCACGCCGACCAATCGAAATGTACCGACGTGCGGTTTGCTCACATACATGATTTCCGCCGGCGCGCCGGCTTTGACAAACTCGCTCATCACCTTGCGGCCTAGATGGCGCGGATCCTTGATCTGACTGTAGAGCTTGCCATCGGAAAACGTGCCGGCGCCGCCTTCGCCGAATTGCACATTCGATTCCGGATCAAGCGTATGTTTGCGCCACAATCCCCATGTATCCTGCGTGCGCTCACGCACAGCCTTGCCGCGCTCCAGTACGATTGGCTTCAAGCCCATTTGCGCAAGAATCAGCGCCGCAAAAATTCCGCACGGGCCGAAACCGACCACGACGGGGCGTTGCGCTGGTTCGAATCCTGGCGCGGCATGACCGACGTATTTATAGCTTGTGACGGGTGAAGGCTTTACCGATACGTCGCCACGCAGCTTTTTCATTAGCGATGGTTCATCGCGCACCGTGACATCCACGCTGTAAACGAACAGCATCGCACTTTTTCTGCGCGCGTCATAACTGCGTTTGAAGACGCTGAAATCGATCAGCGCCGATTTCGGGATACGAAGCTTATTGAGGATCGCCTGTTCAAGCGCCGCGTCAGGATGTTCGAGTGGCAATCGCAGTTCGGTGATTCGTAACATGGTGCGCAGAGTTGAATAACTGGCACAAGCATAACATCGCGGTCCTGCAACGCCGTCGCATAGAGAAAAACAGGCAAGAACGCCATTTGACGCTGCCTTCCGGGCGAAAACATCTGGAAAGCCGCGCCAAATGGCAATCTACGTTTTCATGGGATCGCGCCTAAATGGCAACACACCCAGCACCAGCGCCACGCCAAGCAGCACGATGACACCGCCAATGATCGCGCCGCTATTGAGCGTCTCGCCGAAAAAAATTGCGCCCCAGGCGGCACCGAACACCGGGATCAGGAACGTCGCCGAGATCGCGCGTGTCGGACCGACATCGCGAATCAGGCGGTAGTACAAAAGGTAGGCGATGGAACTGCAGAGTATCGCCAGTCCGAACAGCGATAGCACAACATTGGTGGCCGGCATGACCGGCGGAACGAACAGCAATCCCGCGGGCGCCGTCAGTATTGCCGGCAGAATCAGCCCACCCACCGACATACCCATGTTCGGCGCGCCCGCCATGTATTTCTTCGTGTAGACAATGATGAAACCATACAGGCAGGTTGCGATTACCGCCGCGCCGGCTGCCGTGAGTGTCGCGGTACTCAGCGGAATCGGTCCGAAGTTGATGATGATCCCGATACCGGCCAGCCCGAGCACCATGCCGAACAAACGCAGTGCAGTGAGCCGTTCATTGAGCATCCACGCGGCAAACAGGGCGGCGAAGAACGGCGACATTGCGTTCAGGATCGCTCCGTAGCTCGCCGGCAGCGTCTTCATTGCAAACGCGATCAACGCGAATGGAAACGCGGAATTCATCATGCCAATGAAAAGATAGTGTTTCCACCATTTGGCAAATTGCAGATCCTGCCGCGTCGCGAGCGCATACGCGAGCAGCACCACGCCGGCAATCGAGATGCGTAACCACATCGTGCCGATGCCGCCGAATACCGGCGCGACCACCCGCATGAAACTGTAGGAGGCGCCCCAGACGGCGGCAAGGCTGAAAAGTCGGACGAGATCGGCGGTACCCATGGATTTACCCTGCAAGCGGGAGCGTTTTATGGAAGGCGAGTATCACACGGCGGCGTTTTGCCTGACGACGATTTTCCGGCAGCAAAGCGCGGCGCTGAATGCGCCAGCGGTGACGGTTGGGTGGCGAGACTGCTTTTGAGACTCGCGTGACTACGCTACCGGCGCCAGAAACTGCTTGGCAAGCCACCATGACACCGCTGCGATGAACGCGGAGCAGGGTATGGTGAGTATCCATGCCCAGACGATTCCGCCCGCCACGCCCCAGCGTACGGCATTGAATTTTCGCGCGGCGCCGACGCCGACGATCGCGCCGGTGATGGTGTGGGTAGTGGAGACCGGCACACCCATCGCCGTGGCGATGAAAAGCGTCATGGCGCCGCCTGTCTCCGCGCAGAATCCGCCAACGGGTTTCAGCTTGGTAATCTTCTGGCCCATGGTCTTGACGATCCGCCAACCACCAAATAATGTACCCATCGCAATCGCGGAATAGCAGCTGACGATCACCCAGTTTGGTACCGGTTCCTTTGCGCCGGAAACGCCTGCCGCAATCAACAGCATCCAGATGATCCCAATAGTCTTCTGTGCGTCATTACCGCCGTGGCCCAGGCTATAGAAAGAGGCAGACACCAGTTGCAGACGCCGGAACCACCGGTCGACGCGTCGCGGTGCCGTTCGACGCAAAAGCCACGCCACCAATATCATCAGCAGGCTGCCGAACAGAAAGCCCAGGAGAGGGGAAATGAGAATGAACAGCACCGTTTTCATGAGGCCGCTGGCAATGAGCGACGCGGTACCCGCTTTGGCTACTGCAGCACCGACCAAGCCGCCAATGAGTGCGTGGGAGGACGAAGAGGGGATGCCGTAATACCAGGTGATCACATTCCAGCAAATCGCGCCAACCAGCGCCCCCATGATGACCAGATGGTCGACGACGACCGGATCGATGGTGCCTTTGCCGACCGTCGCGGCAACTTTCAACTGGAAAATGGCGATAGCGAGGAAATTGAAAAATGCCGCCCACGCCACCGCGTACTGTGGTTTCAGGACGCCGGTGGAAACGATGGTGGCAATCGAATTTGCCGCGTCGTGGAAGCCGTTCATGAAATCGAATATCAGCGCCAGCGCGACCAGAAAAATGATCATTTCCATGCTGATCGTAAGCGAGGCCATATTCGGTTATCCCAATCCAAGGCTTGCGCTGTCCGCGCCTTTATGCGCGTCCACTACGCGTTTTCCAGCACAATGCCTTCAATGATATTCGCCGTGTCCTCGCAGCGATCCGTGATCGTTTCCAACAGTTCATAAATTGCCTTGAGCTTGATGAGTTGGCGGGTATCCGGCTCATCGCGGAACAGCTTGGACATCGCTGAACGCATGACGCGGTCGGCCTCCGATTCAAGCTGGTCGATTTCGCTGCAAATCTTGAGGATGGCCTGAGCGTTGTCGAGGTTCGACAGCATGCCGACGGCCAGCTTGACCTTTTCCGCGCAACCCACGCAGATGTTCGCCAACTTGCGTGCGGCATCCGATACCTCGCGAACGTCATACAGCACGACGCATTCCGCCACGTCCTCCATCAGGTCGAGTATGTCATCCATGCGGCTGATGAGTTTGTGGATGTCCTCGCGGTCCAAAGGCGTGATGAAGGTCTTGTGCAGCATCTGGATCGTCTCGTGAGTGATCTTGTCGGCCTTTTTTTCGATCGCGCTGACGTTCTGCGCATGCGCTTCGCGATTGCCCATGTCGGACAGGAACGCATTCATCTCATGGGCGCCTTCGACCACCAGCGAGGCGTGATCGTTGAACAAGTCGAAAAAGCGCCCTTCTTTGGGCATCAAACGTCCGAACATGACTCACCTCTTTCCGATCCGCCATCGTGAAAATGACAGACACATGACGATTTTGTGACTGCCCGGATTGTAGCCGAATGGCGGCTGGTATCACGGTCGTTTTTGGGAAAAAGCGGGATTGGCTAAAATGCGCGGAGCGGAAAGCGGGTGGTCCGCACTCACAAAATACTCCGGAGAAGTTTATGAAAATGAGAGCAGTCATCGTTGCCCTTGTGGCAAGCCTCGCGCTCACCGCATGCGGTCCGAACGAAACGCCGAAGGCAATGCCAACTGCGGCGCAAACATCCACGGCGGCCCCAATTGCAAAGGGCGAAAGCAAGAAAGAGGAAAAGATGCATGTCCCGGACACGCATGGCATGCCAGGCATGTCGGAACTCTTCAAGGGTGGCGACAAGGCTGGAGAAAAAAAGGTTGAGAAGTCTGACGCGAAACCGGCGGAAAAGACGGACGAAAAGAAATAGTCCGTGAGCGGAAACGCGCCGCGCCATGGGTGGTAGATCGCCATTTGGCGGGCTTTTCCGGGGTTTTTCGGCCTGCGAGCCGCGCCAGTGCTTGAGTTTATTCTAGTTAGTGTGCCACGTAGTCCGGTAAAGCACATTAAACGTTGATCTGCCTCAACCGCGCCCCCTCGGCGATAGGTAGAATGGCAACAAAAATACAATCTATTTACTTGCCCAACTGGAGGAGTCATGAATATCCGTAATGTAGTCATACCATTAGTTGCCTTGCTCTTTAGCGGCTTGGCCAACGCTCAGGCTTACCCGACGAAGCCGGTTACCATGATTGTGCCGTTCTCGGCAGGTGGTCCAACCGATACCGTCGCACGCCAGGTTGCGTCGGTGATGTCCAAAACACTCGGGCAGACGGTGATCGTCGAGAACGTCGGTGGCGCCGGTGGCACCATCGGTGTGGGCAAGGTCGTCGCCGCGGCGAATGACGGTTATACGCTCCTGTTGATGCATATCGGCGTGTCCACCGCGCCTGCGCTGTATCGCACACTGAAGCACGACGTGACCAAGGATCTGGAACCGATCGGACTGGTGACCGAAGTGCCCATGACCTTGATCGCAAAAAAAGATTTTCCGGCCAAGGATTTCAAGGAATTCGTCAGCTACGTGAAGGCAAACAAAGACAAGGTGTCCTACGCCAACGCGGGCCTGGGCTCAGCATCGCACCTGTGCGGTATGTTATTCATGAGCGCCATCGAAACCGATGTGCTGACAGTTCCGTACAAAGGCACCGCACCCGCCATGACCGATCTGCTGGGCGGCCAGGTGGACTTCATGTGCGACCAGACCACCAATACCACCTCGCAAATCAAGGGCGGCAAGGTCAAGGCTTACGCGGTGACGTCTCTCGCCCGTGTTGCATCGTTGCCGGACCTGCCGACCATGAACGAGGCCGGACTAAAGGGTTTCAGTGTCGGGGTGTGGCACGGGGTGTGGGCACCGAAAGGCACGGCCAAGCCGATTGTCGACAAGCTGGTCGCGGCGCTGCAGGCGGCGCTCAAGGATGAGAGCGTGAAAGCCAAATTTGCAGATCTGGGGACGGTGCCGGAGCCGCTCAATCGCCAGGTACCGGAAGCCCTTCGCGCACAAGTCATATCCGAGGTCGCCAAATGGGGTCCGATCATCAAGAAGGCAGGCATTTACGCGGACTGAGCCCTTCGCGAAAAACTAAGTGGAAAAAACGCCCGGCCCGCCCGGGCGTTTTTCTTTCCCGCTAAACTACCGGCATGACAAAAAAGACCTTTACCCAGAACACCATCGCCATGGTGTATGACTTCGACGGCACATTATCTCCGCAGCCGATGCAGGAATACACCGTGCTGCCGAAAATCGGCATCGAACCGGATGCCTTCTGGGCGCGGGTGCATAGAGAGGCGACCGAGACCGGCTCGGACCCGATGCTGGTGTACATGCGGCTGATGATGGAGATGCTGTACAAGAACGACGATGTGCGCATCACGCGCGAGGATTTCGCCGCGATGGCGACACGCATCCAGTATTTTCCCGGCGTGGAGGAGTGGTTTCCGCGCATCAACGCATATGTAAAAAAGCGCGGTGGAGCGGCGGTCAATATTCACCACTACATCATTTCCGCCGGACAGAAGGAAATTCTCGAAGGCGTGTCGATCCGAAAATACTTCAAGCAGATCTACGCGTCGGAATATCATTTCAATCAGTACGGCATCGCCAATTTTCCCAAGCTGCTGATCACCGATACCTCCAAGACCCAGTTTCTGTTCCGCATTAACAAAGGCAAGGAGGCGCTCTCCGAGTCGATCAACGAACACATGCCCGAGGGTGACCGGCCAATTCCTTTCGCCAATATTATCTATATTGGCGACGGCATGACCGATGTGCCGTCCATGGCGTTGACGACCAAGAGTGGTGGGCATTCGCTGGCGGTGTTCAACCCCAAGCTTGCGAAGAGCAAGGCGACTTGCGTGAACCTGCTCGATGCGGGGCGCGTCGATTTCATCGCGCCGGCGGATTATCGCGACGGCAGCAAGCTTGCGAGACGCGTGCAATTGCTGCTCGATTCGGTGATCGCGGGAATTGCGTATGCGGCGGAAGTGGCGGCGTGCCGCGCCGAGAACGCGGATTGATTATGGTACCGGCGGCAAATAGAATTGCGGTGAAAGGCTCGCGCTGACATGCGGCCCCTCGCGTTTCAATTGCTGCGAGAGCTCTCGCATGAGCGTTTCGTTTCAGGCGCACGCCTTGCCGAGAAATTCGGTGTTTCGCGCAGCGCCGTCTCCGATGCATTGCGCGACGCCAGCGAAGCCGGCGTCGACATTTTCAGCCTGACGCGCCGCGGCTACCGGCTCGCGGAGCCGATCGAATTGCTGGGATTCGAGCGCATTCGCATTGCACTCGGCTTGCTGGCGAACCGTCTCGATGTGGCCGTCGTCGAGAATATTGCCTCGACCAATTCCGAATTGATGCAGCGCGCGACCACGGGCGCCGCATCAGGGACATGCCTCGTGGCGGAAATCCAAACCGCCGGACGCGGGCGGCGTGGCCGGGTATGGCAATCCGCATTCGGCGCGTCGCTCACTTTTTCGCTGCTATGGCGATTCGAACGAGGTGCCGCGCAGCTGGGAGGACTTTCGCTGGTGGTGGGACTGGCGGTCTTGCGGGCGCTGCATAAACTGGGCATCACCGCAAACGATATTGCCCTCAAATGGCCGAACGATATTGTCGCCGGCTCCCGGAAACTGGCGGGTATCCTCATCGAGACCCAGGGCGATGTGCTCGGTCCGACGGCGGTAGTGATCGGTATCGGCATCAATGTAAACTTGCCAGAGCAATTGAAAGCGGCGATTGATCAACCCGTAACGGATTTGCGAAGCCTGGTCAGGATGAGCATTTCCCGCAATCAGTTGCTGGCGGAAGTGTTACGGGAACTGGTTGGCATCCTCGACAAGTTTCAGGCGAAAGGTTTTCCGCCCTTCAAGAATGAATGGACCGCCGTCCACAGTTTGCACGGGAAGCCGGTGCGTGTGCTGTCTGGCGATGGCAGCGTGAAAGATGCCGTGGTGCGCGATGTCGCGGATGACGGCTCGCTGATCGTGAACTGTCATGGCCGGGATATTGCCCTTGCTTCAGGTGAGATAAGTTTGCGCAGTGCGGTGAGTCACAAGTGAAAGATGAATAACGTGGTGAGAAAGAGAATTCTCGCAGTTGATGCCGGAAACAGCCGCGTGAAGTGGGGCATTCACGATGGCAACGAGTGGTCCTTGCGTGGCGCGTTTGCAACGGCGACCGTATCGGTTGCGGCCGCAACGGTAGACGCATTCAGCCATTTGCCCGCGGATGTGCAAGTGGACCGGATCCTGATTTCAAATGTCGCTGGCACCGAAGTCGCCAATCGCCTCAAGGATGCGCTCTACGGATTCGGCAAACCGATCACGCTCATTGAATCGCAGGCTGAGCAGTGCGGCGTCACCAGCCGCTACCAGCCGCCTGCTACATTGGGTACCGATCGCTGGGCCGCGATGATTGCGGCACATGCCACGACGCGCGTAGCGCCGGCCCCGCTATTGGTGGTCATGGCCGGCACCGCACTCACCGTCGACGCAATAACAGCCGACGGCATATTTCTCGGCGGCGTTATCGTACCGGGCCTGGCGTTGATGCGGGCGTCGCTGAATCGCGGCACGGCGCAACTGCCGGGTGAGCCAGGGGAATACCAGGCCTTTCCCCGAAATACGCTCAACGCCATTTCAGCCGGCGCCATCGAAGCCTGTAGCGGCGCAGTGCAGCGCATGTATTCGCATCTTTCCGCGCAGACCGGCGAAATGCCGCACTGCATCGCAGGCGGCGGTACCATTCACATGCTGAGCCCGCACCTTCCGTTTCCGGTGTCGATCAACGACAATCTGGTTCTTGACGGCTTGCTCGAAATCGCGTCGTCGACTTCATTTTCCTGAATATGGCCCGCTTCATTTTCTTTCTGCTCCTGCTTGCCAATGTCGCCTTTGGTGCGTACCTCTACTTGTCCGAGACGGGTTCGGGAAATATGCTGCCGCCGGAATTCAACCGCAATGGATTGAAGATCGTTTCCGTCGCGGATCCAGGCAAAGCGCAGGCCGATGCGCTGGTCGCACGCAAGGTGGCCGAGAGCCTCAAGGGGTCGGCATGCGTGGAGTTTGGCGTAAAGCCGGCGGATAGCGCACGGGGCGGTATCGTATTTGCCACCATGAATCTCGGCGACCGCCTGAGTTCGCGCAATATCGAGGACTACACGCGATTTGCGGTATGGCTGCCTGCGCAAAAGGACAAGCGCGCCGCCGAGACGCTGGTCGCCAATCTGAAAAAGGCCGGGGTAAAAGATGTATCCGTGATGGGCGATAACTCGATTTCACTCGGCGTGTTTTCCAGTGATGAGGCCTCGAAGAAAGCCGCGGCCGACATCCAGACCAAGGCTGCGTCGCTGGCGAAAGACCTGCAGGTTACGCCGCGCGGCGCACAGCTGAGAGAAACTTTTTTTACGGTACGGGAGCCCGACATGAACATGATCGCGCGATTGACCATCATGCAGCGTGAATTCGAGGGCAGTTCGCTCAAAGCGGTGACTTGTCCGGCTGCTGTACTGGCAACCGGTGTAAATGTCGCGGATACAAAGGCCGGTGAAAAAACAAAACCCTAGTACTGGTGCGGCGCTTCAGACATTTTAGGCTTGCAATGCCCGTCAATGCTGGTGTTTTGTAAATTTTCGCTATAGAACCTTTCCTGGATTCATGATGCCCTGCGGATCCAGCGCTTTCTTGATGGCACGCATGATGTCAAGTTCCACCGCCGACTTATGCTTTGTGATTTCGTCGCGTTTCAATTGTCCCAGGCCATGTTCCGCGCTGATGGAACCGTGCATTTCGTCGAGTAGTGAGTAGACAATTTCATTGGCGCCACTGGATTGCGCAGGGGTTGGCGTTGCACCCGGAAAGCTCAGGTTGTAGTGCAAGTTGCCGTCGCCGATATGGCCGAAACATATTACTTGCGCGTCGGGAAAGGCGGCATTGAGCGCGGCATCGCCACGGGTGATGAATTCCGCAATGCGGGAAATCGGTACCGAAATATCGTGCTTCACGCTCCTGCCCCGCTGCTTTTCAGCGTCGGGAATGTGTTCGCGAATATTCCACAGCGCTTGCGCCTGCGATTCGCTCGAGGCGATCACGGCGTCAATTGCCGAGCCCTCAGTGAAGGCAGGTTCGAGGGCGGCGGCAAGTCCGTCTTCCAGCGCTGTGTCCTTTTGCGTATCGGTCAGCTCAACCAGCACTTGCCAGGCGTGCGGTACCTCGAAGGGCTCAGCCGTCGCGGGAAAATATTTGATGACGTGATCGAGGCAGACGCGGGACATCATCTCGAATCCAGTCAGCCGGTCGCCCAGGGCCGCCTGAATGGTGGCAAGCAATGAAACAGCTGCGGCCGGATTTTGCACGGCCACCAGTGCGGTGCAAGTGCGTTGCGGCGCCGGGTAGAGCTTCAGCACGGCGGCGGTGATGATGCCAAGCGTGCCTTCCGCGCCCATCAACAGGTGCTTCAGGTCGTAGCCGGTATTGTCTTTGCGCAACCCGCGCAGCCCGCTCCACAGCCGGCCATCGGGCATGACCACCTCGATGCCCAGCACCAGGTCGCGGGTGTTGCCGTAGCGCAGCACCGCCGTGCCGCCGGCATTGGTGGAGAGATTGCCGCCGATGGTGCAACTGCCTTCGGCTGCCAGCGAAAGCGGGAAGAAACGGTTACTTTCCTGCGCGGCGTCCTGCACGGCCTGCAGGATGCATCCGGCCTCTACGGTCATGGCGTTGTTGGCGACGTCAATTGCGCGGATTTGGTTCATGCGCCTCAGCGAGAGCACGATCGCGGTGCCCGAGGTATCGGGAACGCTGCCGCCAACCATCCCGGTATTGCCACCTTGCGGGACGATGGGCACTTGAAGTTCTCCACATAGCCTTACAACGGCGGCGACTTCTTCGGTGCCGCTTGGACGGACGACTGCGGCGGCTTTGCCGACGTAGTTGCCGCGCCAATCGGTCAGATACGGCGCGATATCGTCCGTGCCAGTGATGACATAAGCGGCACCGACGATATCCTGCAATCGCTGAATCAATTCGCTGCGCATCGCTTGAAATCTTTCGTGTGGCGGGTAAAGTGTGGCGGGTAGTGCCGCTATTTTTCAGCCGCGCGTATTTTCGCCAGCATCGCGGTGGTGGATCGTTCAAACTGAAACGCAATGGCGTGCACCGTACCGCCCCATGTTTTTACTTCGGTGCCGCCGACAATCTTGTCGATGGCCCAGTCACCCCCCTTGACCAGCACGTCCGGGCGCGATTGGAGAATGCGTTGCAACGGTGTGTCTTCCTCGAACCAGGTGACCAGGCTTACGCATTCCAGTGCCGCAATCACGGCCATCCGATCTTCGAGCGTATTGATCGGGCGGTCATTACCTTTTCCCAGGCGCTTGACCGAGGCATCCGCATTCAATGCAACAAGCAGTGAGGCACCCAGTGCGCGCGCTTCGGCCAGATAGGTTACGTGGCCACGATGCAGGACATCAAAAACGCCGTTGGTGAAGACCAGCTTGCGTGGCTGCATCGCGGCAAGACGCGCGAGATCCCCGGGCGCGCAGAACTTGTTTTCGAATGAAGGACGCATGGCGATATTGTAACCGCCATACGGGAGACGCGATTCGATCAGGCAGCCTGCGGCGCTGCCGCGGGCGAAAGTGTCTCGATCAATTCCTTGCGAAAACGATTCAGGTCGGTCGACGTTTCAAATGTGCGCTCAAACAGCGTGGACATTTGCTTGAGAATGCCGTTGATGACGCGGTTTTCCCACACCTTGTCGAACTGGATTTGCGTATCCAGCCAGCGCTCGAGCCATTCGGGATCGGGCAGCCGCGATTGCACCGTGTCATTCGGGAAAAGCGACTTGTTGACGTGCAGGTTCGTCGGGTGCAGGGGCTTCCTGCTCTTGCCGGAACTTGCCATCAGAACACCGATCTTGGCAAAGGCCAATTTGGCTTCCCCGCCCATTCGCTCGACCGCACGCTTCATATAGCGGAAATAGGCGCCGGCATGGCGGGCCTCGTCTTTGGAAATAGTGTCGTAGATTTTTTTGATCACCGGCTCGGTATGCCATTCGGCCGCGCGGCGGTACCACTGGGTAAGGCGGATCTCGCCACAGAAATGCAGCATCAGTGTTTCCAGTGCGGGCGCAGGATCGAACGGAAAGCGTACCGCGTGCAGTTCCTGTTCCGTCGGTACCATGTCGGGCCGGAAGCGCTTCAGGTAATCCATCAGAACCAGCGAGTGCTTTTGTTCCTCGTAAAACCATATCGACATGAAAGCAGAAAAATCACTGTCGTCCTGGTTGTCGCGCAAAAACATTTCGGTGGCGGGCAGCGCGGACCATTCGGTGATCGCATTCATCTTGATCGTCTTCGCCTGTTCATCGCTCAATCTGGCGCCATCAAAGCTATCCCATGGAATATCGCTCGCCATATTCCAGCGGGCTTTTTCAAGATCGCGAAACAGATCGGGATACAGCATGGGAATTGGCTTGCTTGAAGATTTTGTTTTCATTGAAGTACCCGTTAAGGAATAAACCACGGCAGGCCACTGACGATTCAATTGTTACTTCATGGCGTCCATTGTGCATCGGCGGATGCCACCCAGAAACGACATTGTATTGCAACACGGAAAAAAGACAGTTTGGTGATTCTTTGGGCGGAACTCACGCCCCGCGACCGGCCAGTCCATGAAATGTCGCTTCAACCATCGTCTCGACAATCTGTTCGTCCGAGAGCTTGCCATCGCGGCGAAGATACTCGACTGTCGGGTCGCACGAACGGGCGTATAGCGTGTAGACGATGACATCGTCGGGAACCGCGCGATTGATGTCGCCATCTTTCTTGGCTTCTTCAACCAGCGCATAGAACCGCTTGTTTACCTTGAGCGCGAGCGCCATGTATTCCAGGTTGAACAAAAGCGCGCGCTGCAGTGCGCCTCGCGTGGAAGGCAGGTGCGGGACACCGCCCCGCATGCGGTGTTGCAGCGACCAGCGCAGGATTTCTTCAAGACGCTTTGCTGCACGCCACTCCGTCGGCATTCCCTCCAGGACCTCAACAGTCTGGGCCAGCAGGCGGGTCATTACTGCCGCCGCCAGTTTTTCCTTGGACGAGAAATGCTTGTACAGGCTGCCCTTGGCAACTCCAACCGCATCTGCGACGTCATCCATGGTCATCAGGTCAAAACCCTTTTCCGATAATAGCCGGTTTACGGCGTCGAGGATGGCTTCTTCTCTGGCGTCAAACTGTTGTTTTTTAAATGGAATTTTTATCGTAAGCATTGTTGATTGACTTTATGTGAACTTATTGGTTCAATTGGTGACTTATCAGTCATGAAGTGACTTGGCAGGCCAATAATTCAATTGTGCCACCAATATGCAATGAATCCAAGTGTCAACGTTGGTGGGCTTTCGATGGCAATGAAAAGAATTGGAGCACGTAATGTGGAAGAGATTGACGATGCGGCTGGGTGTTCAAGTCGCACTGCTGTTATCCACCGGCTCAATGGCGCTACCCGCAATGGCAGTTGACGAGCCTGCATTTACGCTGATCGGGAAGAGCGGCCGAATTGAAGTGCGCGAGTATGCTGCCTACCTGGTGGCGGAAACACGGGTAAAAGCGGACTTTGCCGAGGCCGGCAATCTCGCCTTTCGTCCATTGTTCAACTACATTTCCGGCAACAATCGGCGGCAGGAAAAAATCGAAATGACCGCGCCGGTGAGCCAATCTGCCGGACGCGCCAGTGGTGAAAAGATCGACATGACCGCACCTGTGTCGCAGACACCTGTGTCGGAGGATGCCGGCCACTATGTCATCGCCTTCGTGATGCCGGGGCGCTATACGCGCGAAGCCATTCCGCTGCCAGATGATGATCGCGTCACCATCCGGGAAATCCCATCGCGGAAGATGGCGGTACTCAGCTATTCCGGCACGTGGAGTGCAGCACGCTACGGCGAACATGAACGGGTGCTCAGCGACGAGATCACCAAGGCGGGATGGCGTGCACGAGGCATGGTCGAATTTGCCCGCTATGACCCTCCTTTCATGCCCTGGTTTCTGCGGCGTAACGAAGTGATGGTTGAAGTCGAGCCACGCAATGTCGCGCGCAATTAGCTCCCTCCGCACCGACGCGCAGGGGCGAAAGGCAAAATGAAAATTGCCGTGATCGGTTCAGGTATTGCCGGCCTTTCCTGTGCGTGGCTGCTATCGCGCCATGCGGAAAGCGCGCATCAGGTCACGCTGTTCGAGCAGAACGACTATCTCGGCGGACATACGAACACGGTGGATGCCACGGTTGATGGCATTACTTTTCCCGTCGATACCGGATTCCTGGTTTTCAACGACTGGACCTATCCAAATTTAATTGCCATGTTGAAACACCTGAACGTCGCGGTCGCACCGTCAGACATGTCATTTGGCGTCAAATTGCTGGATACGAATGGAAGGGGAAAGCTGGAATGGTGCGGCTCGGACAAGCTCTCCACCGTGTTCGCACAACCCTCAAACCTGCTGAAACCCGCGTTCTGGGGAATGTTGCAAGAGATACTGCGCTTCAATCGCGCCTCCACCGCGCTGGCAGACACCAAGCAGGTGCTGCGCGGGACGCTGGGTGAGTATCTGCTGGCAAACAACTACGGCCATGCGTTTCGCGACTGGTATCTGAAACCGATGGCAGCGTGCATCTGGTCCACGCCGACGCAGAAAATAGACGATTTCCCCCTTGCCACATTTATCGCTTTCTGCCGCAACCACGGCCTGCTGTCGGTAAATGATCGTCCGCAGTGGCGCACCATCACTGGCGGCGCGCGCAACTACGTCCGAAAACTCGCCGTCGATATCCCGGATATCCGACTCAATTCGGGGTTGACGTGCGTCGCGCGCGATGAAGCGGGCATCACCGTCACCGCCCTTTCTGGCAACGAGCGGTTTGATCAGGTGGTATTCGCATGTCACACCGATCAGGCGTTGGTTCTCCTCGCCAACGCCAATACCAGCATCGACGCCGACAACCGGACGCGTGAGATCCTGTCGGGCATTCCTTATCAGGCCAATACGGCGGTGCTGCACACGGACCAGCGATTGCTGCCAGAACGCCCGCGAGCCTGGGCGGCCTGGAACTATACCGCCTGGGATTCGCAAGCGAAGCCGATTGCCAGAAACGCCGATGCAGACGCACCGGTTTCATTGTCTTACCTCCTCAACCGCCTTCAGCCGCTTCCCTTCACATCTCCCGTGATCGTGACCATGAATCCGTTGGTTGCGCCTGATCCGGCCAAGGTAATCAAGACCATGCGCTACGATCATCCGGTCTTTCTGGCGGAAAGCGCTGCGGCCAAGCGCGCACTGCGGCACCTCCAGGGCCGACAGCGCACGTGGTTTGCCGGTGCCTGGACGCGTTACGGGTTCCACGAAGATGGACTGATGTCGGGTATTGCGGTCGCAAAGGCGCTAGGTGCGACCGTGCCATGGACGACCGAGGTGCCTGCCGCAAATGACCTTTCGCGGTCGTACCCGGGCATCGACTCATGAGTATGTGGCCTGAAAATGCGCAGCCGGAATTGTGTCTGGGCAGCGTGTTCCACAAACGATTCCGTCCAGCGGAACACCAGTTTTCCTATGGCGTTTTTTTTCTACGCGTGCCGCTGTCGAGGCTCGATCAACTGGGCAATCGCTGGCTGTCGACGGATCGCTTCAATCTGCTGTCCTTCATGAAGCGTGACCATGGCCCTCGCGACGGCAGCAGCCTTGAGGTCTGGATGCGCGAACTTCTCAACCGAGAAGGTATCGACCGTGCCGACGGAGAGATCGTTTTGCAGACTTTCCCGCGACTGCTCGGCTATGTTTTCAATCCCATCAGCCTCTGGTATTGCTTCGATACACACGGACAGCTGCGCGCGGCACTTGCCGAGGTCAGCAACACCTTCGGCGAACGTCACAACTATCTGGTTGCCCACCCGGACCAGCGTCCCATCGCGGCAGGCGATTGGCTTACGTCACGCAAGGTGTTTCACGTCTCGCCGTTTTGCGAGGTGAAAGGCCACTATCGCTTCCGTTTTGAACAGATCGCCGGTCGCGCCTTCGCGCAGATTGACTATTACGACGCCATTGACACCGGCAGCGTCGACGATACGCGCGGAAACGACGCTGAAAGAATGATCGTCACCACCCTCCATGGCACGCCCGCGCCGCTGACGTCGCGCTCGGTACTACTTGCCTGTTTCAGCCACCCGTTGATGACGTTTGGCGTGGTGGCGCGTATTCACTGGCAGGCGCTGAAACTCTGGATGAAGCGCGTGCCATCTTTCACCAAGCCCGCGCCGCCTTCCATTCACACCACTCGTTAATTCACCCTAACCGCCATTCACTATTCACACCATGACTGCCACTGACCTCACCTCGCTGCCTATTGATGCCAAGTTGCCCGCCGTCGCAAGAGTCTTCTATGGACTGATGAAACGTCTCGAGACAGGCGCTCTTTCCTTTACGTCACCTGAAGGTTATACGACGCAGTTTCGGGGAAGGTGTCCAGGCCCGATCGCCGATATCAGGTTCGCTGATTGGGGCGTCGCGGGCGAGGTATTCAAGTCTGCCGAAATCGGTCTCGCGGAATGCTATCGTGACGGGCGCGTTTTCACGTCCGATCTCACCGCCTTCCTGACGCTTTGTACCGAAAACCAGAAAGCGCTCGAGAGTGTGTTCTATGGCAGGCCGCTGGTGGCATTGCTGTTCCGCATCAAACACCTGCTGCGGAGCAACACGAAGAATAACGCCAGAAAGAATATTCAATCCCACTACGACCTGTCGAATGACTTTTACCGGTTGTGGTTGGATGAGACCATGAGCTATTCGGCGCCGGTCTTCGAGGGCAATTTCTCGACGCCGATGGAAGTGGCGCAAATCGCCAAGTACGAACGCATGCTCACGGTGCTCGACCCAAAGCCCGGCGAGACGATTCTGGAACTAGGCTGCGGGTGGGGCGGTTTTGCGGAACATGCCGCGCGGACTCGCGGTGTGCATGTCACCGGTGTGACGCTATCGCGCGCGCAACTGGAATTTGCGGTCATACGCATCGCGGATGCCAAGCTCGATCATCTGGTGGACTTGCAGTTGATCGACTACCGCGATATTCGTGGCGAGTTTGATTACATCGTCTCGATTGAAATGTTCGAGGCGGTCGGCGAGCGTTACTGGCCGACCTATTTCAAAGTAGTTCGCGAGCGCCTGAAGTCAGGTGGTCGCGCGATGATTCAAACCATCACCATCGCCGAGGACGCATTCGCCCGCTACCGCGAGACCAGTGATTTCATTCGGGAATACATTTTTCCCGGCGGCATGCTGGTGCCGATTCCGCGTTTCATCGCCGGTGCGGAGGCGGCAGGATTATCGACTGGCGAGCCATATTGTTTCGGCATCGATTATGCGGAGACCCTGAAATGGTGGCTGCACCGAGTCAATGACCGCGCCAATCAGATCAAGCCGCTCGGTTTCGACGAAAAATTCCTGCAGCTCTGGCGGTTCTATCTCTGCTATTGCGAAGCCGCCTTCCGCTGCGGTCGGACCGACGTCATGCAGATCGAATTGAAAAAGTGACCCCATGATGGCGGCCCTGCGAAAAATGGCGCTGAGGACTTTGCTTGCGGCGTCGCTGGCAGGTGCCATGCCTGGCATCGCACAGATGCTGCCGGCGGTGGTAACGCGAGATGTGCCGGGGTTGACGCCGTTCGGCGAGGGCACGATGCGGTTTCTTGGCTTCAAGGTTTACGACGTGCGTCTGTGGACAGCCATGAAGTCGTTCACCCACATGGACCCGTTCGCGCTCGAACTGATCTACGACTTGTCGCTCAGCGGACGCGATATCGCCGAACGCAGCATCAAGGAAATGCGCGATCAGGGACATAACGACGAAGCAAAGTTGAAGCGCTGGGGCGAGGAGATGGTGAAGATATTTCCGGATATCAGGCAGGGCGACACACTGGTTGGTGTATCCGTGCCAGGGAAAGAAGCGCGATTCTACACACGCGAAAAGTTTATCGCCTCCGTCGCGGACCCGGAGTTTGCCCGCGCTTTCTTCGATATCTGGCTGTCGGAAAAGACCAGCGCGCCCGGCGTCCGCACCCGCCTGCTCGGCATGCCGGCAAAGTAGCTATCCCGATGCCGCAGACAGACTCGTTGGCCGCGCCGCCCGCCCACATTTCCTCCTGGCGGCTATTCGCCTATGGCCTCACGGCGCTGCCTCTGGCGATGGCAGCATTGCCCATCTATGTTCACGTGCCGAAGTTCTACGCTGACGTCATGGGCCTGAATCTGATCGCTATCGGCGGGCTATTGTTGGCTGCGCGCCTGTTCGATGCCGTGCAGGACCCGCTGCTCGGCTACTGGAGCGACCGAGCCCGCGATCGCCGGGGCGGCCGATGGCGCTGGGTGGTATTGGGAACGCCGTTTCTGGCGCTGGGCATGCTGGGCCTGTTTCGTCCGCCGCATTGGGACGCCGCCGCGCTGAGCGCATGGTTGATCGCAATGCTGATGCTGGTCTACACCGCATTCAGCATGTTGCAGATCAGTTATCAAGCTTATGGCGCGGAGATTTCCGATCATCCCGTCGCGCGCACGCGTGTCACCTCGATTCGCGAAGGGCTCGGGCTGGTTGGCGTCTTTCTGGCAGCGGCACTGCCGGAAGTGCTGTCGAAATCCATGGGCCCGCGTGACGGATACACGATCTTCGCCTATATTTTTGCGCCCTTGCTGTTGGCGATGGTCGTGGTGTCGATCAAGTTTTCCCCGCCGCCGGTTGCGCGTTCTCGTGTGTCGACCCACAGCGCCCTTCGCGCAATGACCACGCCGTTGAAAAACGCGCGATTCAACCACCTGCTGCTCATCTTTGTGTTTAACGGCATCGCGGCGTCGATACCGGCCACGCTCGTGCTGTTCTTTATTGAAGACGTTGTCCAGCGTGCGGATCTATCGGCTTATTTTCTGATCGTCTATTTCGCCGCCGGTGCGCTCGGCATGCCGCTGTGGGTGTGGCTATCCGCGCGCACCGGCAAGGGACGCGCATGGCTCATCGGCATGGTGCTGTCCATCGCCGCGTTCATCTGGGCATTCCTGCTCGGGCCGGGCGATGCAATGCCATTCATGCTGATCTGTGCCTTGTCCGGTCTGGGACTGGGTGCGGACCTCGCATTGCCACCATCGATCCTGGCGGACGTGATCGACGATGATGAGCGCAGGCACCTTGGTCGCCTGGAGGGCGCGTATTTCGGGCTGTGGAATCTGGTGACGAAAATGAATCTGGCGCTCGCGGCGGGCATCGCACTGCCGGTGTTGGCGCTGCTCGGCTACCAGTCGCGGCTGACCACCGACCCGCAAGCGCTGATTTACCTGGCGGCCGTGTATGCGCTGTTGCCGTGTGCATTGAAGGCCATCGCGGCGCTGTTTCTGGTGCGGTCGCCGTTTTTCTCGCCGGCAGCGGTTGGCGATCCAATCCCTACGGAAGCGACATCATGATGAAAAAAATGTTTGCCATGTGTCTCGTCGTGCTGCTGGCGGGCTGCGAAACCATCGCGCCAATCGACTACATCAAGGAAACGCCAAAACTCGATCTCTCGACCTATTTCAATGGCAAGGTCGACGGTTGGGGCATGGTGCAGGACCGCTCCGGAAAAGTGTTAAGGCGCATGGTGGTAGAGATGGATTGCACATGGAATGGCAACGAAGGCGTGCTCGATGAATCGTTTCGCTGGTCGGATGGCAAGACGGAAAAACGTGTGTGGAAAATTCGCAAGGACGGAGATCGCTATGTCGGCACCGCTGCCGATGTGGTCGGTGAAGCGCAAGGCGTGGCGGCCGGCAATGCGCTGCAGTGGCGCTACAAGTTGCGGCTGCCGGACGATGTCGGCGGCTACGAAATGAACATGGACGACTGGATGTGGATGATCGACGACAAGACGCTGACCAATCGCACCGCCATGAGCAAGCTCGGCGTGCAGTTTGCCGAGATCACAATTTTCTTTCGCAAGCGGTAGTTGCGGCGGCAGGCGCGTGAACCATAGAAGACGCAAAGGCAAAAACGGTCGTGGAAGCGAGAGGGACGCTCTTTACCCTCCTTGTTTTCTGTGGCGCGGAAGTTTTTGTTGATGACATCAGGATTCAAACACCAGCGCGGGCGGGGCTTCCGGGCCGAAAATGGCTGGAAAGCCGCGCCAGTCATGGTGTTTTGATCATTTATTTGCAAGGCAGAAACAGGTTCAAAGAATCAATATGTCCCTCAACAACAAAATTGCTGACTGGTCGAATAGGCGCGTGTGGATTGTTGGCGCATCCACCGGCATCGGCGCTGCGCTGGCCGTTCAGTTGCATGGCCTGGGCGCCAGGGTCGCGGTGTCGGCGCGCAGCGAAGACAAACTGAATGAGATGGTCAAGCGCCTTGGGCCATCGCAGTCCCTCGCCTTGCCGCTGGACATTACGCAGGTAGAGACCATCAAGAGGGCCGAGGAAAAATTGGTCGGAGCGTGGGGCGGCTATGATCTGGTTATTTTCATGGCGGGCGACTACGCGGCCATGCGTGCGTGGGAAATTGATCTGGCGCTTGCCAGGCGGATGGTGTCGATCAACTGGGAGGGTTTTCTCAATGGCCTGTCAGTGGTAATACCCCGGTTCATGAACCAGGGATCTGGCGGGATCGCGCTGGTATCCAGCGTCGCCGGCTATCGCGGTTTGCCGAATAGCCTGGTGTACGGGCCGACCAAGGCAGCGCTGATTAACCTGGCCGAGACGCTGTACATCGACCTCAAAGAGAAGGGCCTCGATGTATACCTCATTTGTCCAGGATTCGTGAAGACGCCGATGACCGACAAGAACGATTTCAAGATGCCATACCTGATCACGCCGGAAGCGGCCGCGGCGGAAATCATCAAGGGATTCCGCAAAGGCGAATTCGAGATTCACTTTCCAAAAGCGTTCACGCGCTTGCTGAAGGCCTTGCGTCAGTTGCCGTACTCGTTGTATTTTCCGGTCATCAAGCGATCAACAAAATCATGACCATGCGTAGCGACCCCCTGCACAGGCTTGTTCACTACTGGCAGACATTGACGCCGGAGACGGTTGCGTCAATTGCCGACGTCTATACCGAAGATGCTTGTTTTCGCGATCCGTTCAACGACGTGACCGGCATCGAGGCAATCAAGCATATCTTTGCCGACATGTTTGTGCGCCTGGAAGGGCCGCGCTTCACCATCATTGAGACGATTGAACAGGATCACGGCGCGATGCTGATCTGGGACTTTGATTTCCGCATCAGGACGCTCAAGCCCGAACAGCACCGTCGAATACACGGTGCCTCCCACATTCGCTTTGCAGTGGATGGGCGCGTCCACTATCACCGCGACTACTGGGATGCGGCCGGCGAATTGTACGAGCAGTTACCGGTCGTGGGCGGGCTAATGCGGTTTCTGAAAAAACGCATGGGATAACACCGGTCTTTCGCATGGCGAAAAATGGCATCGGTCGGTGGCAAAGGTTGTATTGCTACGCCTTTTGCAGAATAAATACATGACCTTTGAGAGGTATTCCGTTTTCGGTTCGTATTCGGGTGTCAACGCGTTTTGTCACGGCAAAAGCATGATCATCCGCCAGTCGCTCTATGTACCGAGTGCCGTGGGCATAGCGTCCAGTGGGCAGCAAGAAATAGTCCTGCTCAAGGCCGGCCGGGGTCTCGGTCGAGAAGGCAAAACGCCCGCCGCCAGTCAGTCGTGCCGCGACAAGTGCAAATATTTCTTCCAGGCGACCGAGATAAATAAGCACATCAGTTGCGGTTATCAGGTCAAACTCGTCAAGCGTACCGGAGAGGTAGGTTTCAAGGTTGTTTTCAGTCAGCTCGTCGTAGAGGTTTCGGTCACGCGCCTTCGCAAGCATCGCGCCAGACAGATCCACCCCCACCAATTTTGCGGCGAACGGACGTACCTCCTGGCCAAACAGCCCGGTGCCGCAGCCCAGGTCGAGGGCATTGGGTAGCCGCGAGTGTTGTGCCGCAAAGCCTGTCAACCAGGCGTTCAATTCCGTCATCAGCAGTGCCGGTATTCGATAACCCAGCCGTTGTGCAAGGTGCTCGTCGAACGTGGCTGCCATGCCTGCGTAGAGCCGTTCCACCATTGCGTGCGGCGCAGCGACGGGCTGGTCGCCACGATAGTGCGCAAGCTTGAATTGGGCAGTCGAATGCGCAGCGTCAAGTACCAGCACCTGCTTCACACAGGCAATGGCGCGCGCGTCATCACCGGACAAGTGGCGGCATTCGGCCAGGTCGAGCCACGCATCAAGGTGTGCGGAATCGTGCTCGACGACCGATTCAAAACATTGCGCCGCGAGCGAGAGCTGTTGGCCGCGCAGATGATGAAGGCCAAGCCCGTAATGCGCATTGGCCATGCACGGATTGATGGACAACGCGCGGCGGTAGCACGCCTCCGCCGAATCTAGCGCGGCTAGTTCGACAAGCACGTTGGCCAGATTGACGAGCGCCTCGGGAAACTGCGGATGATGCGCAATTGCCGCTTCAAACGCACGCCGCGCCCCTTGCCAGTCATGCTTCTGTTGCAGCAACACGCCAAGGTTGTAATGGGCGAGCGGGTAGCGAGGCTCCATGCGCAGTGCTTGACGGTAAAGCGATTCCGCGCGCTCGAAAGCGTTCATTTGGAAGTGCGCGAGCCCGGTCTGCAGCAGCCAAAGCGGATTGCGGCGATTTGCTGCGAGGGCAAACTCGAAATGCCCGATGGCCGCAGGCAAGTCACCGCTGCGCTGTTCGATAATGCCCAGCCAGAATCTCAGTGGCGCCTGTCGCGCCGGTTCCGTCACCGAGGCAAGAAATCGATTGCAGTCGGCCCGCGCACCACCAAGATCGCCGCGACGGATCTTCTCGCCGACGGCATGAATGGTCTCTTGGTCGGGTGCCGTCGCCACACGCGAGCCGCTATTTCTTCGGTGCGGACTCGATATATTCGAATACCTTCACCACGCGCGCCACCCCGCTCGTGGTGCGCGCAAGCTCCGCCGCGGCATCTCCTTCGTCACGCGTGACAATGCCCATCAGGAACACGGTGCTGGCTTCCGTGACCACCTTCACGTGATTGGCGGAGAATTTGCCGTTGCTGATGAAGCGCGCTTTTGTGTTGGTGGTCGTCAGGCTGTCGCTGCTGCGCGCGGCCAGCGAGGCATTACCGGCGACCGCCAGTTCATTGGTGACGTTCTTGACGCTGGGAATGCCCCGCACCGCTTGCTCAATATCCTTCTTCATCTGCTCGCTCGGCACTTCGCCGGTCAGCAGCACCGATAAATTGAAGCTGGTGACGTTGACATGCGCGTCGTTGAAGCGATCGATCAGGCGCGCACGCGCTTTCCACTCGATATTTTCGTCCTCGATATAGATACCTGCCGATCGGCGGTCATCGACCAGCATCACGGTGGCACCGATGCCGGTGGCGGCGAGCGTGAAACACCCCTGCAAAACCAGCGTAGAGGCAGCGACGACAAACAGGGCAGCAATTTTCATCGGTGAGCGCATTATTTTTCTCCAAACATGAGGTTATCAATGGCATCGCAGAGGCAATGCAGGGTTAATAGATGAACTTCCTGAATGCGCGTGGTCACTTGCGAATCGACGTTGAGCAGGACATCTCCCGACTGCATCAGGCTCGCGATCTTTCCGCCGCTGCGGCCGGTCATGCCGACCACATGCATGCCTTTCGCATGCGCCGCTGCGATGGCGGCGACGACGTTTTTTGAATTGCCACTGGTGGAAATGCCGAACAGGATGTCGCCCGGCATGCCGAGTGCGCGCACCTGCTTCGAAAAGATTTCATCGAACGAATAATCGTTGGCAACCGCGGTGAGAATCGAGCTGTCGGTGGTCAACGCGACGGCGGCAAGCGGTTCGCGCTCACGCTCAAAGCGGCCCACCAGTTCCGCAGCGAAGTGCTGCGAATCGCCCGCTGAACCGCCATTACCGCACGAGAGAATTTTTCCGCCTTGCCGGAGGCAATCCACCATTGCGTGTGAAGCCGCCGCGATGTGCGGGGTCAGTGCCGCCACGACGCGCTGTTTGGTTTCGATACTGTCCTGAAAGTGGCGTGATATGCGAGCTTCAATATTTATCATGGGCAGATTTTACGCTTCAAACGCATTGGGCAGCCATTCGACATCGTTCACATGCAACCCGTTCAATAGCACCGCATCGAATCGGCAAAGGGGAAGCTGTTTCATGCCGGCAAGGTAATGCTGTGCCGCGGCGATCAGGCGTGCCTGTTTGGTGGGCGTGATGCTGGCGGCGGGGCCGCCGAAATCATTGCCTTTGTGGCGTCGACGCAAGCGCACCTCGACAAACACCAGTGTGGCGTCCTGCTGCATGACCAGATCAATCTCGCCGAATCGGCAACGATAATTGCGCGCGACCAGCGTCAGCCCGCGCTTGATCAGAAAACTTTCAGCGATACGCTCGGCGCTGTCGCCTGTCTGTTTGGTCGTGAACAGCCGCGACAGCATGATGCGTTGGGCGCTATTCGACGGGCTTGAACAACGCCGGCCGGCCATCGCGCATTTCCCCGGAAGCCAGCATTCGCACAAACTGATGACCCTCCAGGGTGATGCGTCCGGTGACACCGTCGAGTGCGGGAGCGCCCTTCGGTTTGTCGGTGCGGGCGACCAGTTGCGCGAGCCGCCAGGCGTCGATGCCGAGCGCATACAGCCGCTCGTAGTCGATCGGCATTGACTCAACAGGCTTCGAATATGCCATTACTGCCGGATGGTCGGGTTGCACGAACCAGGGCATCTCCATGAAGCGCACGCTCTCCAGATCGAGGTTTTCCACCGCTTCGGCGCGCGGATCGATGGTCATTGAGGTCGAGAAGACGGGCATGCCGGGTGGCAGGTAGGGGCGGGCGACACGCGCCACTTTCATTTCCGCGGCAAGGAAGACGACATCGGCGGTGGCCCTTTCCATGGTGGCGGCGATGCGTGGTCCTTCACTCAGGTCGCCGCTGACTACGAGGCGGGCCGCGATTTCGCCACCCAATCGAATCCATTCTTTCTCAAAACTGTCCTGCACCCGTTTGGCCAAAGGTGTACCGGCGGTCACGACCGCCACGCGACGCAAGCCTTCATTGGCGGCCGTGCGAGCGGCGAGGCGCGCCTCCCAATCCAGATTAAGGGAGATATAGAAAAACCGATCCGGGAGATCGCGGTCATTTGGGCCCGCGTCGACGGGTGCATTCAGCGCCAGGCTGGGCAGGTAACCGGATTCTTTCACCATGATATTCGCGCCATCGCGCGTCACGCCGCCGACAATCGCCATCGCGCCGTCCGCGGTGGCTTTGCGATATTGGGTGGCCAGTGACGCCGTATCGTCGTCCGCCGTATAGACACGAAATGGTGCGGCGTTTTTGCCATCCGCATTGGCGCCCGCCAGAAAACCTTGCTTCACGGCATCGGCGACCTTGCCAAAGGTTTTGGACCCGAGGGGCAGGATCAGCGCGATATGTGGCAGTGGCGGCAATACTTTTTGTGGTGGAACCATTTCGGGCTTTGCCGCGTTGCCATCTTTGAATTCTTCCATGGCGGAAGGCGCGGCTTCAGGATTGATTGATGCCACCACGGGTGCCTGATTGGCGGGCGCCGCGGGCGTCGTTTGTGCGGCGGCCGCACCCGAGCCGGTCTTGGGCGTGCTTGCAGGTTTGACCCCATGCGTCGACAATGTCTGCGCGCAGGCTGTCAGCAGCAGAAACAGCGCCGCCGTCATTCCCTTTATAAAAAGTTGTTCAATGCGCGTCGCGCGGCAGGAAGTGTAAATCGTGATCTCCCGGCAGGAAGCAAAAATGGAATGTGCATTATATGTGGTTGCCACACCCATCGGGAATCTGGGCGATATCACATTGCGTGCGCTGGAAACGCTGAAAGCGGTCGGTGTGATCGCCGCCGAAGACACGCGCATGACCCGGAATCTGCTCAGTCATTTCGGCATCAATACGCGCATGATCGCCGTGCACGAACACAACGAACGCAATGCCGCGCAAGGCATCATTAATCTTTTGCAGCAAGGCCAGGCGGTGGCGCTGGTGACCGATGCGGGAACTCCTGCCGTCTCGGACCCCGGTGCAATAGTCGTCGCGGCCGTGCACGCGGCAGGGCTGAAGGTGGTGCCCATCCCGGGTGCATCCGCGCTGATTGCCGCGATCTCGGCGAGCGGGGAAGGCGAGCATGGCTTCGCGTTTCACGGTTTTTTGCCGGCAACGGCAGGAGAAAGAAAGAAGGCATTGATCCGGCTGAAGTCATCGACGGAAACGCTGGTGTTCTACGAATCGCCGCATCGCATCGTCGAATGTATTACTTCGTTGCATGAGGTCTTCGCGGACACGCGCGAACTCATCATCTGCCGCGAACTGACGAAGAAATTCGAAACCATCCATCGTGCCAAATTGGCCGATGCGGTCGCTTGGCTCGAGGCGGATGACAACAATCGGCGCGGCGAATTCGTGCTGATATTGTCAAAACCAAGCACTGGTGCGGCTTCCGGGGCGGAAATGGCCCAGGAGCAAGCGCTGGAGCGGACTTTGACTATTTTGTGTGCTGAATTGCCGGTTAAGCAGGCAGTGGCGCTGGCGGTGAAGCTGACGGGGGAGAAGAAGAACAAGGTGTATGAGATGGCGCTGGCGATTCGCGAACAAGGCCCTTCTCCGTCGGGAGAAGGGTTGGAATGAAAGGGCGGCGCGCAAAAATACGCAAGTGCTACGCACCCGCGCAGCGCAGACCCGCGCGATCGGGCAGCGGCTCCCTATAATTACAGTATGAACGAGCTCACCCTTACCCGCCCTGACGACTGGCACCTACATCTTCGCGATGGCGACGCGATGAAAGCTGTGTTGCCTCACACCGCGCTGCAGTTCGCCCGCGCCATTATCATGCCGAACCTGAAGCCGCCGGTACGCACTGTCGATGAGGCGCGCGCCTATCGCGATCGCATCCTGGATGTGCTGCCCATCCGATATTTGTTTGAGCCGTTGATGACGCTCTATCTCACGGACAACACGCCGCCAGAGGAAATCGTGCGCGGGGCGCAAAGCGGCTTTGTAAAGGCGATCAAATACTATCCCGCCGGCGCCACCACCAATTCCGATTCCGGCGTGACCGATATCCGCAAATGCGATGCCGTATTCGCGGCGATGCAGGAGGCGCAATTGCCGCTGCTGCTGCACGGCGAGGTCACCGGCGATGAGATCGACGTATTCGACCGTGAGCAGATTTTCATTGAGCGGCACCTCATGCCGTTGACGCGGCGGTTCCCGAAATTGCGCATCGTGCTGGAACACATCACCACCGCGAATGCCGTGAAATTCGTGCTGACGGCGAGTGAGAATGTGGCCGCCACCATTACGCCGCAGCACCTCCTGTACAGCCGCAATGCCATATTCAAAGGCGGCATCCGGCCGCACTACTACTGCTTGCCGATTCTCAAACGTGAAGAACATCGTCTCGCGTTGCTGAAGGTCGCGACCAGCGGCAATCCAAAGTTTTTTCTTGGCACCGACAGTGCGCCACACGCCCGCAACACCAAGGAAACCTGCTGCGGCGCGGCGGGATGCTACTCGGCATTCCATGCCATGGAGCTCTACGCCGAGGCGTTCGATCGCGTGAATGCGCTCGACAAACTTGAAGCCTTCGCCAGTTTTCACGGCGCCGATTTCTATCGCCTGCCGCGCAATACGGGCACCATCACGCTGAGGAAGGAATCCTGGACCGTGCCCGACAAGGTTTCGTTCCTCGAATCGGGGCTCGTGCCGCTCGCCGCCGGTGAGCCGCTCGCGTGGCGCATGGCGTAGAGGCATGAAGGTCGCGACAGTCGTGCCGATGGCGTGGCACGCCGCGACAAGTGCGCTGGCGGCCCCGTTCTTCGATGGCGTGCGCCCGGTGTTGCGTGAACTGGAAAGTATGGATAACACTGCGTGGCCAACGCATGAACAGCTGAATACACTGGCAGCGAAAAGGAAAATCACCAACGCCTGGGCCAAGCCGGTGCGCTTTGTGCCGCCACCCGACGACTCGATATCCGCGATGCGTTACGAGACAGAGATCGCCGCCACCGGCGAAGTGCCCACGCGCGAAAACTGGCACGATCTCTTCAATGCGATGCAGTGGATTGCTTTCCCGCACCACAAATCCGCTATCAACGCGCAGCATGCACGCCTCCTTGCGGCGGGCGGCGCGGTCGAAGCCTCGGCACGCTCAGTGCGTCGTGACGTACTCACCATGTTCGATGAAAGTGGCGTCATCGTCGCCAGCGCGGATGCGTCGCTGCTTCAATTGATCCGCAATTTCCAATGGCGCGAACTATTCGTCCTCCGGCGCGATGAGGTCATCGCCAACATGCGTTTCATGTTGGTCGGCCACGGCCTGATGGAAAAATCACTGTCGCCTTTTATTGGCATCACCGCAAAGGCGATGCTGCTGGAGAGTGTTGCGACCACAACCGAGCTTGATCGCGCGGCGGCGGATTGGCTGATGGATGATAACCACCTCACCGAATCGCACCACCTCGCGCCATTGCCACTACTGGGTATTCCGGGCTGGGATGCGCGCAATGAATCAGCAGCGTTCTACGACGACACAACCTACTTTCGCGCCGGTCGCCGCCGTTAAAACACGCGCAGGGTGGGCGCGCTACGCTTTGCCCACCTTGCAAATGCAGCGCTACCCAGGATCTCGTTGTCGATGAGACGCTTGTCTCCGCCCAGGATGACAGTATCGTCATTCGGGGTCGTCGATACCCGCATGCGATAATGCCCTCGGAAGCGCGCCAGACGGTCGCTGCATGCTAGTCATGTAGAGGAAAGTCCGGACTCCACAGGGCAGGGTAGTGGGTAACACCCATCCACCGTGAGGTGAGGATCAGAGCAACAGAGACGAGTCGCCGTTTGCTGCGACCAACGAGCGGCGCAAGCCGCGAGTTTGTCTCAACAGCAAACGGCGGGTGAAACGGGCAATCTCTACCTGGAGCAATACCAAATAGGCAGGCGTTGACGTGTGTCCCGCGGAGCCTGCGGGTAGGTAGCTTGAGGCGCGCGGTAACGTGCGTCCCAGAGGAATGGCCGTCATAGCACGCAAGTGCCGTAACAGAATCCGGCTTATCGGTGCGCTTCCACTTTTCCGCCGATTGGAATTGAGGTTTCACTACAAAATAGTGAAAGGCGGTTTTCGGCCAACGTCGGCCCCATCAGGCGCATTTGCCATGGCTCAGGTCCTTGACACGCGAAGGTCTTGGGCAATAACCGGCATACGATTGTGAGCGCGGTGCCCGTCCAGTTCGTGATGCAGATGCCGGAATCCCATCTGGCGTCGTTTAATGGCGGCCATGTGATATTGCAGCACCATGCGCAGGTTGCCCGAGATGGGCATACGCAACGCCTGTTGATACGCATTGAACGAGGCATCTTCGCGGCGTTTGCAGGCATCGATAATTTCGAAGTCGTTGCGTTCGCGCCAACAGGTCGCCAGCCACGCCCATGCCCGCGCGACGGGCGCGAAACAGTATTGCCGGAAAGGTCTCCGTCCTGTGCGATAGAGAATCGAAATGTCTTCGAGTTCGTCGGCACGTTCACTGCAAACGACCGCGCAGGACACGGAGTAGGCGGTCAACGTCAGATCGTTGGCATACTCGGCTGCCGTTCGATAAGCTGCGTCATCATCGCGCGCCTTCTCGGCCAAGTGATCTAGGATTTGAGCGATTGTCGCGAGCTTCATGGATTGGCCTTCATTCACTTGCCGCGCGGCGCTCGGCTCTGGTATCCAATTTGACGGTAATGTCATTGGCGGAGGAGAGGACGCCGCCCTTCTTTGTTGTAGGAAAAGGAGAAGATTGACCCGGCAATTCTGACGTGAGCGCCTGCCTCCGACCGATTCGACCGGCAGCTTTGGGTCGCAACTTGACTTACAATCGACAGACCGTTTTCGGCCGAGGCTGTGTGGAAACTCATTTTATTCGCTGATAGCCGCAAAGGCGCGAACTGGATGTTTGTGATGGTCCAGAGATCATCAGAATGCGCGACGGTGGCACGAGAGTAATATTTGTTTCTCGCGAAGTTTGATCGCTCTGCGGCCGGCGAAGGCGCAAACAGGCGCTACACGGCCCGTAGCCTCAACACCCGCAGCAGTTCCTTGATCCCCAGGATCTGCATCACCCGCTTCAGGTTGTATGCCAGCACGTGCAGGCTCATTTCGGTGCGCACGTTGGCCAGCGTTTTCATCAGGAAGTGGGTGGCGCCCATCCAGTGCTTGAGGGTGCCGAATGGATGCTCGACCGTCTGCCGGCGAATGCGCATCATGTCGGGCCGCTGATCGAGCCTGGCCTGCATGTCGTCCAGCACCTGTTCATGCTCCCAGCGGGCAATCCGCCGGTAGTCGCTGGTGGTGCACTTGGCCTTCATCGGACATTGCGGACAGGCCGAGGACCAGTACTTGTGCAGCGTCTGTCCGTTCTCCACGGTCTTGAACCGCCAGATCGCCCGCTGTCCAGCCGGGCAGCGGTACGCATTTTCCTCGGCCAGGTAGATAAAGTCCTGCTTGTCGAAGCGCCCCTCGGCCAGGCTGTTGGAGGTCAGCGTCTTCGCCACCATCGGCGCCACACCGGCATCGACACAGGCCTTGATCTGCTCGCCCTTGAAGTAGCCCCGGTCGGCGACAGCCGTCAGCTTCTCGATCCCGGTGGCTGCCTGGGCCTCGGTGGCCATCGGTGCGAGTTGGTCGCGATCGATGCCTTCATTGAGGACGTCGTGGGCGGCGATCAGGTGGTGCTTGGCATCCACCGCCGTCTGCACGTTGTAGCCGACGATGCTCCCGCCCCGGCTCTTCATCGAGCGTGCATCCGGGTCCGTCAGCGACAACTGGCCATCGGGGCTCGCCTGCAGCGCCACGTCGATCATCCTGAGTTTGTCCATCTGCTCCTTCAACGCGGCAATCTTTTCCTGCAGGCGTTCTTTCTTCAGCTTGGCCACTGCCGGCTCGGCCCGGTCGGCGGTGTCCATCGCCTTCAGGTAGCGCTCAATGCTCTCTTCAATCTGCGTCATCCGCCGCTGCATCTTGGCGCTGGTGAAGTTCTTGTCCCGGTTGTTGACCGCCTTGAACTTGCTGCCGTCGATGGCCACCAGCGCCTCGGTGAACAAATTCAGTTGCCGGCACAGCACGACGAACTGCCGGCAGACCTTGCGGATCGCCGGCCCGTTGTCGCGACGAAAGTCGGCAATGGTCTTGAAGTCCGGCGCCAGACGCCCGGTCAGCCACATCAGTTCCACGTTGCGCTGGGCTTCGCGCTCCAGGCGGCGGCTCGATTGAATGCGATTGAGGTAGCCGTAGATATAGATCTTGAGCAGCAGTGCCGGGTGATATGCCGGCCGGCCGGTGACGGCAGGATCGGCCCCGGTAAAACCCAGACCCCGCAGATCGAGTTGATCGACAAACACGTCCACCACCCGCACCAGGCTTTCCTCAACCACATAGTCATCGAGGCACTCCGGTAACAATGTGGCCTGCGTGCGCTCTTGTCCCTGAATGAATCGTTTCATCGGGCAGCCTCACCGAAAATCGCGATTCTCCTGAAACGCTTTTCGCGCTATTCTCGTGGACAGCCAGGAAACGTTTTCACACAGCCTCGGCCGAAAGCGGGTGTCGGGTAATTGGCCTATCGCCTGAACCACTGCCTGACAGCGACAACAGCATTTTCCAGCGCCAGTTCAAGATTCGCAATCGGAACGTCCCAGTCCTGTCTCATTTCTCATCTTCCTTCGCTTCTACCGCTGCGGCATGAATCTGAACACTATTTGGCTTTTGGGGCGTCAATCCAAATTTGGCAGCATTCGCCTTCGTCGCTGGACAAGAAAATCGATCGCCCGGGATCGTTGAACGGCGAAAAACCGTGCTTTTCCACCCAGGCACTAATGGTCGAATCAATAAGCGCATAACTCATGTCGGGAACTCAAATTGATCGCAGGCAGGCCCTTTTAGAAGCCAAGGCTGACCGACCGGTCCTGCCGAGGCTGTGTGAAAACGACTCCGGAATATCGGAACAATTCAGGCGTGCCAAGGTCATAGCTACTCATTGATTTAGCGTAGCGAGGTCGCCCTGATGAAGCGCTTCATTCCTGCGGGAAAGTCGAACGCAAACCACGTTGCTTCCTGAGTGTCTTGATGACTATATCAGCGACGACAACCCGGTTCGCGTCGTTGATGTATTCGTCGAAGAACTGAACTTGGTCAAGCTCGGTTTTGAAAGCGCCACGGCAAGTGCCACGGGCCGTCCTGCCTACCACCCCGCCACGCTGCTCAAGATTTACATCTACGGCTACCTCAATCGCCTGCAATCGAGCCGACGCCTGGAACGCGAGACGGAACGCAATCTTGAACTGATCTGGCTCACGGGCCGATTGAGACCTGACTTCAAGACCATCGCCGATTTTCGCAAGGACAACGGACCCGCTATACGCCGCATCTGTAGTCAGTTCATTGTGTTGTGCCGGAACCTGAAGCTGTTCTCGGAAGCGATCGTGGCAATCGATGGCAGCAAGTTTAAAGCCGTCAACAACCGCGACAAGAACTTCACCGAACACAAGTTGAAGGCGCGCATGGCGCAAATTGAAGAAAGCGTCGGACGCTACCTAAGCGAACTCGATCGTGCCGATCGTAACCCCGCGGCGGTAAGTGAAGGCCGCGTTTCTCGCCTGAAAGAGAAGGTCAGCCGACTCAAGGAGCAGATGCGGCGCTTGCAAGACATTGGTGAGCAACTTCAAGCCGCGCCTGACCATCAGGTGTCGCTACCGACCCCGACGCACGCTCCATGGCTACCAGTGGACGCGGCACCGGCATGGTGGGCTACAACGTGCAAACCGTCGTTGATGCCCGGCATCATCTGATCGTCGCCCATCAGGTCACCAATGTGGGTCACGACCGGCAACAACTCTCGACAATGGCGCAGCAAGCCGTGCAGGCAACGGGCAATCAAGCGCTCACGGTGCTGGCTGACCGAGGCTATTTCAATGGCGAGCAGATCCGAGAATGCGAGCAACAGGGTATCAACACGCTTGTGCCCAAGCCGCTCACGTCCAACAACAAGGCCGCCGGGCGCTTTGACAAGCGTGATTTCACTTACCTCGCCGAGCGCAATGAATACCGGATGCCCTGCGGGGCAAAGCGCGATTTGGCGTCAGACGACAGTCGAAAAGGGCATGACCCTTCATCGATACTGGTCCTCGGCATGCCCAAAGTGTCCGATGAAAGCGCAATGCACGACCGGCACGAATCGACGCGTGACGCGCTGGGAGCACGAGGACATTCTTGAGCGCATGCAAGACCGGCTTGAGCAGAACCCGGACGCCTCCCGCCAGCGGCGCTCGACGGTTGAGCATCCTTATGGAACGCTCAAGGCATGGATGGGTGCCACGCATTTCCTGACCAAGACACTGCCGCGCGTCAGTACCGAAATGAGCTTGCATGTGTTGGCGTATAACCTGAAGCGAATGATGAAAATTCAAGGCATCAAGGCGCTAATAGCGATGCTGAAAGGACAACAAGCGGTGGCTTGAACGCCAATTTGCTCAAGAAAAGAACGACCTACTCAAAAACGTTCCCGCGTAGACCGGGACGCGTCATTCTCAGCGACACAATATTTATGTTTTCACACAGCCTCGGTCGTTACCTGCCTGTCAGCCTCTTTAAAAGCCGTCGTTCGCCAACTTACGGGCCAGAAAACTTGACGATCCGACGCGTGTCGAAAGTGGCAGCTCGAATGTGGCGGAGTCGACAAAGCGAATTAGCGATTTTTGAAATCGTGCGAAGCCAACGTCTGGCACGCTTAACAATCACGACCGCACCCGTTGGCAATCAGGCAGATCGACGATTGCACTCTCGTTCCTTGTAACCTTTTTTGCTCCCAAAGGGCGCGGTGATATTGTCCGGTGCGCCATCGGAAAGCGCGATGCAACAAGGAAGCAGCAGGCCGAGGATCAGGCGGCTGGCAATGGCAGACGATCAGCGCCGAAACGGTTTCGGAAACGTCGCCACGCTCGCATTGCCATTCTTGTCGATGGCCTGCAAGCCAAACACGACGTTGTCCTTCGATACGCCAATGACGGTGGCACGCGTCACGTTGCCGAAATCCTCGCTCTTCTGCCAAAACGGCGCGGTGGTTTCTCGCCACAGCACACGGTAGCCGACGACGTCCGGTTCCGGGTTGGCTTTCCAACGGAAGGTGGTGTTGTTTTCCAGGAACAAGTTTTCCATCAACACGTCTTGCGGCACGGAAGGGCCGAGTGCCAGGGACGCGAGTGCTGCGGCATTGACGCGCGCCACATCGGCGGCGTATGCAAAATCGACAAACTCGGGCAGGTCGCCGAATTGCACGCCGTTTTCCAGGCGTACGTTCTGATGCTGGTGACGGAAATCCTCGTTCGGTTCGGTCATGCGCACGGCCGCGTAACCGGCGTCGAGAAACGGAAAATGATCGCCGCCACGTAGATAGCGGTCGCGACGGTAAATCAGTTCGACTTTCATGCCCGGCACGTAGCGCTCGCCGGCCTGCTTGATAAACCGGCCGAGCTGGCGCGGAGCGGAATCGTTCTCGCCGCCGGTGCGGATCAGCGTGAGCATCTCATCGGGCATTTCTTTCAGCGGTGGAATGCCTTCCGCAAACAGGCGCACGCGATGCTTGTCGATTTTGCCATCCGAGCCTTTGCTGTTGCCGACGATGTCGTTGGTGATCATGCCGGCGATGTTCAGGCCTTTCGCTTTGGCGGCCTTGGCGAAAAAGGTGGCGCCGAGGAGCCCCTGCTCTTCACCCGCCACTGTCATAAATATCAGCGTTGCGTGGAATTTGTATTTCGACATGACGCAGGCCATTTCAATCACCGCTGCGGTGCCGGATGCATCATCATTGGCACCGGGCGCGAAACCGTCAGGATCGGTTGGCGCGCCGCGCATCGAATCGTAATGACCGCTGGCGACATACATGCGGTCGCGGCTTTCGGGTTGCTCACCCGGCAAGGTCGCCACCACATTGACGATCGGCGTGGGCTGCGGAATGCGCGCGCTGACCGGCGCGAGATGTTCATCGAATTCCACTTTCATGCGGTCGCCATTCGCGGCACTACAGCGTTCCAGCTCACCCTTGATCCAGCGTCGCGCGGCGCCGATTCCCTTGGCGTCGCTGGTGGTGTCGGAGAGCGAATTGCGGGTTTCAAAGCTCACCAGTTTGCGAATGGTGGCTTCGATGCGTTTCGCGGAAATTTCCTTGACGATTTTCTCGATATCGGCATTCTTCTTGGGCGGCGCGGCCAGCGTGGCTACACTGAAGCCAAGCAAGAGCAAGCAAAGGAACACGGGACGCATGAGCAAACCTTCCGGTAGTGAAAACACAGCCGATATTACGCCGCGAAATTGTTGCGCCGGGGCAAAATAGTATCGATGATGGTTACTTCTTGCTGCCGCACTCGTCCCGAAAATTGATTTCCCGCAATTTCTGCATGTAAGTGTATAAAAATACAGCAGTTTTTTAAAATGAACCGCGAAAGTCTTACGAAGTCACTTTAGGTTTGAAATCTATCTTATTAATTATCAACAAAGTTTTCCACAGAATATTTTATTGAAGAATACGCGCTAAGTCCCTGACTCGTAACGAAAAAATCTTGATTACCCGCTTGACCGCGGGTTTTTTTATGCCTATAGTGCCCACAAGTGGTGAAAAGTGGGATTTTCGGGAGTTTCTCGAAAATCTTGAGGCTTTTCATTTAAAAAAAACCGTAAAGGGGTGAGCAGATCGTGTTTCAGGGTGCGTCAGAACTTAACTTGGACGTAAAGGGCCGCATGGCGATCCCGGTGAAGCATCGTGATCCATTGTCCGCGCCCAGCGACGGCAAGCTCGTGATGACGGCGCATCCTGAGGGCTGTTTGCTCCTGTATCCGCTTAAGCACTGGCAGCCGATCAGCGAAAAGCTGATGGCCTTTCCCAGCCTCGATCGTACCGCCAGCATCTGGAAGCGCTTGCTGATCGGTTTTGCCGAAGAGCATGTACTCGATACCAATGGACGCGTGCTGATTTCTCCCGAGCTGCGGAAATATGCGGGGATCGAAAAGCTGGTGATGTTTATCGGCCAGGGAACACATTTCGAAATCTGGAATGCGAGCGCCTGGGAAGCGCAATTGAAATCGCTGACATCCGGCGCGGCAGGCCTGCCGCCCGGCACAGAAAACTTTTCCCTCTAGCGGGCGGCATGAATGAACTCACAAATGCGCCCGCTGAACCGTCGCCTGCTCACATCACGGTGTTGCTGCGCGAGGCGGTTGAGGCGTTGGCCATCAAGCCAGACGGCACATACGTCGATGGCACATTTGGCCGCGGCGGACACTCACGCGCCATTCTGGAACGGCTGGGAGCAAATGGGCGACTGATCGCCATCGACCGCGATCCGTGCGCGGTTGAAGCGGGCGAGGCGCTGGCGAAGACAGATAAACGTTTTTCGATGCACCACGTGGCAATGAGTGAATTGGGCGACGTGCTGGAGGAAGTTTTCGGCGGCAGAAAACAGGTACTGGATGGAATGCTGGCGGACTTGGGGGTTTCGTCGCCGCAGCTGGATGAACAGGATCGCGGATTCAGTTTTCGCTTCGATGGACCGCTCGACATGCGCATGGATACCACGCGTGGCGAAACCGTCGAGGCGTGGTTGAACCGCGCCGAAGAACAAGAAATCGGGGAGGTTATCTGGCGCTATGGTGAAGAACGGTTTGCTAGGCAGATTGCAAGAGCGGTTATTGCGGCAAGGGTCATCGGACGTATTCGGACGACGCGCGAGCTTGCCGAGCTCGTGGGTAAAACCGTCCGGACGCGCGAGCCGGGCCAGCACCCCGCAACCCGCACGTTTCAGGCTCTTCGGATTTT
Organism: Betaproteobacteria bacterium; assembly: GCA_016720925.1. NCBI lineage: Bacteria > Pseudomonadati > Pseudomonadota > Betaproteobacteria > Betaproteobacteria bacterium. The sequence goes on from JADKJR010000001.1 coordinate 268,055, forward strand.
CATCAATCAAGAGCTTGAAGAAGTAGAGCAGGTTTTACCGCAAGCGATGGATGGCTTGCGGACTGGAGGCAGGTTGGTCGTTATCGCGTTTCATTCGCTGGAAGATCGAATCGTCAAGCGTTTCATGCAGAACGCGGCGAAGGCGGATCACCTGCCCTCAAAATTGCCGATTCGCGCCAATGAAGTCAACGACGCGACCCTGAAAATCATCGGGAAGCCAGTCCGGGCCACCGATGCGGAAGTTGCGGCCAACCCGCGCGCGCGCTCGGCGATCATGCGGACGGCACAGAAACTATGACGCGCCTGAACACAATGCTGCTGCTCGTGCTGATTGGCTGCGCATTGTCAGTCGTGACCTCGCAACACCAGGCCCGCAAACTTTTCATTGAGCTGCAAACGCAGCAAGATGCAGAACGCAAGCTCGACAACGAGTGGCGCGAGCTGCAGATCGAATCGCAGACACAGGGAAATGGCAAACGCATTGAGCAAAAAGCGTCGCACGACCTGGGAATGAGTCAGCCCGACCCGAAGAAAACCGTGATCGTCGTGCTCGATGGCCCGCCGCCTAAAGTCGACAGCAAATCCGGAGGCGCCAAGTGAAACATACTTCCCGGCGCCTTGAACCAAATCTGCGGCTGAAACTGGAAGGCTGGCGCTCGCGCGCGGTGCTGTTGCTTTGTCTCGGGGCATTCGGTTCGCTGCTGGTGCGCGCGTTTTACCTGCAGGGACTCAATAACGACTTCCTGCAGGCAAAGGGCGAGGCGCGCTTCATGCGTGTCGTTGAGATGCCGGCATCGCGCGGCGCCGTGATGGATCGCAACGGTAAACCGCTGGCCATTTCCTCGCCAGTCGAGTCGATTTGGGCCAGCCCGTCCGAAATGGAAATCAACAATGCGCAACTCGCGGGCCTTGCCAAGGCGCTCAACATGGATAGTAGGACGCTGTCGACGCGCCTGGCGGAAAAGGACAAGAATTTCGTCTGGCTGAAGCGCCAGTTGTCGCCGGATCAGGCTGCGCGCGTGATCGCGCTGAAAATCCCTGGTGTTTTCCAGCAGCGCGAGTTTCGCCGTTTCTATCCGGCCGGCGACGTGACCGCTCATGTAATTGGTTTCACCGGGCAAGAAGACCAGGGCCAGGAAGGCATCGAGCTCGCGCAGCAAGCGCTGTTGTCAGGCTCGCCCGGCCAACGGCGGGTGATCAAGGATCGCAAAGGGCGCATCGTCGAGGACATTGAGAACCTGAAGGTGCCGCGCGAAGGCAAGCCGCTAAAGCTTTCGATCGATGAGCGCTTTCAGTATCTCGCTCATCGCGAACTGAAGGCGGCGGTTGACGCCAACAAAGCCAAGGGCGGCGCGCTCGTCATGCTCGATGCCAAAACCGGTGAAGTATTGGCACTGGTCAACCAGCCGGATTACAACCCGAACAACCGCGCGAACTGGAATCCGAAGCAGGCACGCAACCGCAGCGTCACGGACACCTTTGAACCTGGCTCGACCTTCAAACCATTTGCGGTGTCAGCCGCATTGGAGGCCGGTATCGTCAAGCCCGAGACCGTCATCACGACCGGGCCGGGGCTGACGATCGGCGCAAAGACGATCACCGATTTACCGCATCGCTCCGAACAGCTGTCGGTTGCCGAGATCATCCAGAAATCGAGCAACATCGGCACCGCCAAGATCGCGCTGCAATTGCCATCGGAGAAATTGTGGAATCTGTATAACGAGCTCGGTTTCGGCAGCGTGCCGAAGACCGGCTTTCCTGGGGAGGCCAGCGGTCGCCTGCGTGCCGTCAAGTCATGGAAACCAATCGAACAGGCAACGATGGGCTACGGCTATGGGGTATCGGTCAGTGCGCTCCAATTGGCCCGCGCGTACACCATATTCACCAATAACGGCGTGCTGTTGCCGGCGACTTTTCTCAAGCGCGATGGCGACGTGATCGGCAAGCAGATCCTGACCGCGAAGACGGCAAAGACGATGTCGCAAATGCTGGAAACCGTGACGCAGGCTGGTGGCACGGCAACCAAGGGCGCGGTACCGGGCTATCGCATTGGCGGGAAAACCGGCACGGCGCACAAGCTGGTGAACGGCGAATACGCGGACCATCTCTATGTTTCTTCCTTTGTTGGCTTTGGGCCAGCGTCGAACCCGCGCTACATCATTGCCGTGACCATTGATGAGCCGTCAGCAGGCAAACACTTTGGCGGCGATGTGTCGGCGCCGGTATTTTCCAACGTCATGTCGCAGGCGCTGCGCATGAGCGGCGTGCTGCCGGATGCGCCGCGACTGCGTGAAGCCAGTGCCATGCCGATGTTGAAGGAACGGGGATGATGTCCGCCGAATTGCGACCTGGCCAGGCGCCGAGTCCCGAACTGACCACTGCATCCGTACGAAATGATGCGTGCGCGCCTGATGCGGTGAATGCGCTTGAGGCCGATTTCACCGAGCGCCAATTGGCAAACGCGCTGGCAGCGTTGCCGATACCGGTGAATGAAGTCACCTCCAGCAGCCGCGAAGCACGGCGGGGCATCGCATTCCTGGCCTATCCGGGCGCTGTGCGTGACGGACGTGATTTCATTGGCGATGCCGTGCTGCGCGGCGCCGCGGCGGTGTTGTATGAAGCCAAGGGCTTTGTCTGGAACACTGATTGGAAAGTGCCGCACCTCGGTGTACCCGATCTCAAGGCGCACGCGAGCCAGATCGCGGGCGTTGTTTATGGGCATCCGGCGGACGCGCTATGGATGACCGGCGTCACCGGCACGAATGGCAAGACGTCTGTCTCGCAATGGATTTCGAAGGCCATGGAACTGGCCGGACGAAAATCCGCCGTGATCGGTACGATTGGCAACGGCCTCGTGGGGAACTTGCAGCCATCGGACAACACCACGCCGGATGCGGCCGCGCTACAGCGTATGCTGCGTGACTATTTGCACGCGGGTGCCACGGCGTGTGCGATGGAGGTCTCCAGCCACGGGCTCGACCAGGGCCGCGTCGCCGATATCAAGTATGACGTGGCGGTGTTCACCAATCTTACCCGTGATCATCTCGATTATCACGGCACGATGGAACAGTATGGTGAAGCGAAGGCCCGTTTGTTTGACCAGCGTGGTGTGAAGCACGCCGTGATCAATGTGGATGATGCATTTGGTGCGATGCTTGCCGCGCGATTGGCCAATCGACCGGATGTCGAGGTGATTCGCTACAGCATGCGGCAGAGTGGAGCCGCCGCCAATCTGGCGGCCCGGAATGTCGCCGTTTCGCCCAGCGGACTCAGTTTTGATGTCGCGGGAAAATTTGGAACGGCTACTGTCGAGTCGGATATTCTCGGCGCGTTCAATGTAGGTAACCTGCTCGCGGTGATCGGCACCCTGATCGCGAGCGGCATGACCCTGGCGCAAGCTGCGGAACTCGCCGGCAGACTGCCGCCGGTCCGCGGGCGCATGCAGACTGTGCGCGTGGGGAACAAGATCGGCGGCAACACCGGTGAAAAGCCCCTGGTGGTGGTCGATTACGCGCACACGCCCGATGCGCTGGAAAAGGCGCTGTCCACCATCGCCGCCATCGTCCCTGAAAACGGACGGCTGATTTCGGTTTTTGGCTGTGGTGGCGACCGCGATCGCGGCAAACGTCCGCTGATGGGCGCGATATCCGCGCGCTACGCCGACGTCACTATCATCACGTCCGATAATCCACGCACCGAGGACCCACAACGCATCATCGCCGACATTGAAGCCGGTATCGACGCTGGCCTCAAAGTGGGTAACGAACGCGGAAATGCAAAGGGTGCAGCGCACTACCGTGCGGTTGTCGACCGGCAACAGGGAATTTACGAGGCGCTGAACGAGGCGCGGCCCGGGGACATCGTTTTCATTGCCGGCAAGGGCCACGAGGATTACCAGATCATTGGTGAGACAAGGCATCACTTCAGCGATGTGGAAGTTGCACAGGAAGCGTTGTCGGCATGGCGTGGAGGCCGTTCATGAGCAGCGGCTTTTCGATGCGATTGGCGGATGTCGCGCGCGCGCTGGGTGCGTCTGATGTGGAAAGCGACATCGAATTGACCGGCGTATCGACAGATACGCGCACGCTCATGGCTGGCGACTTGTTCGTTGCACTCAAGGGCGAAAACTTTGACGGCCATGAATATCTGGCCAAGGCCGCGGCGCAGGGAGCGGTGGCTGCCCTGGTTGAGCGTACGGTCTCCGGTGTCGCGTTGCCGCAGGTTGTCGTTGGCGATGCGCGCCTGGCGTTTGGCCGCATCGGCTCGCTGTGGCGTAAGCGATTCAACGTTCCGACGCTGGCGATAACCGGTAGCAACGGCAAGACCACAGTGAAGGAAATGTTGCGCGGCATTTTGGTCGCGCACACCGGAAATGACGGTGAAGTACTGGCCACTGAAGGCAATCTAAACAACGACATCGGCGTGCCGCAGATGCTGTTGCGTTTGCGTCCACGGCATCGTTATGCGGTGTTCGAGCTGGGCATGAATCATCTGGGCGAAATCGATTACCTCGCGCGCCTGGTGGAGCCGGACGTCGCGATGGTGATCATGGCGGGTACGGCACACATCGGCGAACTTGGCAGCCGCGAGGCAATTGCCCAGGCGAAGGGGGAAATTTACGGCGCCCTGAAGCCGGAAGGCATTGCCGTGGTCAACATGCATGATCGGTTTGGCAATCTTTGGCGAAATCAAGTGCAGGAGCATCGCGTCGTTGGTTTCGGTGTTTCGCCGCAAGATGATGTGGTCGGCACTTTCAGTCCTGACGCTCTCGGCATATCCAGCAACGGTCAGAAAATCACCGTGCGCCTTCGGGTGCCCGGCGAACACAATCAGACCAATGCACTTGCCGCGGCGGCAGGTGCCTGCGCGCTGGGCATTCCCCTGGAAACCATTCGCCGGGGGCTCGAAAGATTTGCCGGGGTACCGGGACGACTGCGAACGTTTACCGGCCACAATTCTGCCACCATCATCGACGACACTTACAACGCCAATCCTGACTCGGTCAAAGCGGCGATCCGCGTGCTTGCGGCCAGGAAACCTCCACGCTATCTGGTACTCGGGGACATGGGTGAACTGGGCGAAAACAGTGCAGCGATGCATCGCGAAGTGGGTGCATTTGCCCATGAGGCCGGCATTGAAAAAATATTTGCCTTGGGCGCCATGTCGCGAGAGACCGTTGCAGCTTTCGGTGCCGAAGCGTCACTTTTCAGCACCGTGGATGCCCTTGTTTCATCTCTGAGGCCGCTACTCGGATCGCAAACGACCGTGCTCGTGAAAGGCTCGCGCTTCATGCAAATGGAACGCGTGGTCGAAAAACTTGTGCCGAATTACGGCGGAGGCCATCACTAAATGCGCTTCGTTTTGACATTTGAAAATGAGGTGCGCGCCGAGGGTCCGCGGATGCGGGGGTCGGCACTCACAGATTGTACGAGCCGCAATCTCGGAGGGCGCCACTAATGCTTCTGGAACTATTCCAATGGCTGGCCAAGGACATTCGCGCATTCAGTGTTTTCCAGTACATCACGTTGCGGGCGGTGCTGGCTGCCATGACGGCGCTGGCGATCTCGTTTATGGTCGGGCCGCGGATGATCAGGAGGCTCACCGCGATGAAGATCGGACAATCGGTGAGGGATGACGGCCCGCAAACGCACCTGATCAAGGCCGGCACGCCAACCATGGGCGGCGCGTTGATTCTGACCTCCGTCGCGATCACAACCTTGCTGTGGGGTGATCTTGAAAACCGCTATATGTGGGCCTGCCTAGTCACCACCATCGGCTTTGGCGTGATCGGCTGGATTGATGATTATCGCAAGGTTGTCCATCGCAATCCAAAGGGATTGTCGGCACGCACCAAGATGTTCTGGCAAACCGTGATTGCGGCATTGGCACTTTCTTACCTTGCGTATCGGGCCAACCTGCCGCAACAGACCGATTTGATCGTGCCGTTCTTCAAGACCGTGGCGATTCCGCTCGGTACCATCGGCTTTATCGTGCTCGGCTGGTTCGTGGTGGTCGGCTTTTCCAACGCGGTCAATCTCACCGACGGACTCGATGGTCTCGCCATCATGCCGACGGTGATGGTGGCGGGCGCCCTGGCCATCTTCGCCTACGTCGCGGGTAACCGGGTGTTCTCGACCTATCTCGGCGTGCCCCACATTCCCGGCGCGGGCGAGCTTGCCATTTTCTGTGGCGCGATTGCCGGCGCGGGGCTGGCGTTCCTGTGGTTCAACGCCTATCCGGCGGAAGTGTTCATGGGTGACGTCGGCGCCTTGGCGTTGGGCGGCGCGCTGGGATTGATCGCCGTGATCTGTCGCCAGGAAATCGTGCTGATCATCATGGGGGGCGTGTTTGTCGTCGAGACACTCTCGGTAATCATTCAGGTGATCAGCTTCAAGCTGACCGGCAAGCGTGTGTTTCGCATGGCGCCGTTGCATCACCACTATGAATTGAAGGGGTGGAAAGAGAACCAGGTCGTGGTGCGCTTCTGGATCATCACGATGCTGTTGGTGTTGTTTGGGCTTTCGACGTTGAAGTTGAGATGAACCCCATGGCGCATTCTCAATTTACTGCCGTTCGTGCTGAGCCTGTCGAAGCAATGGAAGCCACGTGGGGTCAACGCGATGCATCCAACCCTTCGACATGCTCAAGGCAATCGGGGCTATTCGTAGGCATCGAAGTGCAAAACACAAGTGCTGGCGAGGCGTTTCGGCCATTTGTGGCCTGGAAGCCGCTCCAGTGCTTGACTTTGTCACTAAAGCGCTAGGCGATGGAGCACGGAGGTGAGCTGGCATGACAAAAGCATTCTTGTTCTTGGCGCGGGTGACACCGGCGTCTCCGTCGTCCGATGGGCCGAACGAGTGGGTGCTCGTGTGCGAATCGCCGACACGCGTGCAAATCCTCCCGGCCTCGACAAATTGCGACGCAAGCATCCTGGAGCAGAGTTCGTTGCCGGCGCCTACTGTGACGCCCTCTTTCGCGACGCCGAACTCATTGTTGCAAGCCCGGGCGTGGCCGTTGCTGGGCCCGCGTGTGACCCGGCCGTCGCGCGGGCGGTCGCTCAAAGGAAGAAGTTCGTTGGGGATGTCGAGCTTTTTGCGTGGGAACAAATCGAGTTAGCAGAGAAAGGCAAGCGACCCAAAATGATCGGCATCACCGGCTCAAATGGCAAATCCACCGTCACCGCGATGGCGGGGGCGATGTGTCGCGCCGCCGGCCTGAAGACCGTGGTCGCGGGAAATATCGGGCTGCCGGTGATCGACGCAATGCTCGACGCGCAAGACAATGGGCAGCCTGACGCATACGTCGTCGAACTGTCGAGCTTTCAACTGGAGACAACGTGTTCATTGCAGGTGGACGCCGCGACGATGCTGAATCTCTCGCAGGATCACCTGGATCGGTACCGGTCGATGGACGACTACGCGGCGGCCAAGCAACGCATTTTTGCGGATGCACGGCATCAGGTGCTGAACCGTGACGACGCCGCCAGTCTTGCCATGCGCGACGGTCGCATGACCTTGAGCACCTTCGGAATCGACGCCGCGCCAGGCGAACGCGACTTCGGCATCGCCGGAGGCTGGCTTGTTGAAGGAAAAAACCGCCTGCTATCGCTGAACGACATGCCGGTCGCCGGATTGCACAATGTGGCCAATGCACTTGCGGCATTCGCGCTTTGTCGTGCTATCGGCTGCGAGGCTGAAATGCTCGCGACCGGGCTGCGCGAATTCAAGGGCCTTCCGCATCGCGTCGAGAATGTCGGGGTCATCAATGGCGTCACGTTCTACGACGACTCGAAGGGCACCAATGTCGGCTCGACCGTCGCTGCTCTGAACGGCATGACAGTGCCGGTGATACTGATTGCCGGTGGTATTGGCAAGGAGCAGGATTTTGCGCCGCTCGCCGAACCGGTGCGTAAACGCGCGAGATCAGTGGTGCTGATCGGCAAGGACGCACGCTTGATCGAATCCGCCATTACGTCGGCGCGCGCCGCCATCACGCACGCCGGCAGCATGGCCGACGCGGTGGAGAAGGCATTTTCAAACGCCGTGCCCGGCGATGCCGTGTTGCTCTCGCCAGCATGCTCCAGCTTCGACATGTTCAGGAACTACAACCATCGTGGTGAAGTGTTTGCGAAATGCGTGGCGGAATTGAAAAACCGCGTGGAGACAGGACATGCTGTATAGCCCCGCCTCGCCTCGTGCCGAACTGGACTTGTCGCTATTCTGGAGCGTGGTCCTGTTGCTCTCGATTGGGCTGGTGATGGTCTATTCCGCATCGATTGCCATGGCCGAAGCCGAAAAAATGAGCGGCTATCGCATGTCCTATTTCCTGATACGGCACGCAATTTATCTGGCACTGGGCGTGGTCGCCGCGTTTATCGCCTTTCAGGTTCCTGTTTCCATGTGGCAGAAGTTCGCACCCCTGTTGTTCGTTGTTGGCGTCATGCTGCTGGTGATTGTGTTGATTCCCGGACTCGGCCGCAAAGTCAACGGCAGCCAGCGGTGGATCTCGCTGGGATTCATGACCATGCAGCCGTCGGAACTGATGAAGTTCTTCGCGGTGCTGTACGCCGCCGACTACACGGTGCGCAAGGCGGCGTTCATGCACGATTTCAAAAAAGGATTTCTGCCGATGCTGTCGGTGATGGCCTTTGTTGGTTGCCTGTTGCTGGTGGAACCGGACTTTGGCGCGCTGGTGGTGATCACCCTGACCGCCATGGCGATTCTCTTTCTCGGCGGGTTGAACTGGCGCGTATTTGCCGGTCTGATCGTGTTGCTGGCCGCGGCGTTCGTGGCAATGATCATCCTGTCGCCCTATCGCCTGCAGCGCATCGTCGGTTTCATGGACCCATGGGCGGATGCCTATGGAAAAGGCTATCAGCTCTCGCATTCGCTGATCGCGTTTGGTCGTGGTGAATGGCTGGGCGTGGGTCTCGGTGGCAGTGTTGAAAAACTATTCTACCTGCCGGAAGCGCATACCGACTTCCTGCTCGCCGTGGTCGCGGAAGAACTGGGTTTTGTCGGCGTCGCGACCGTACTCGGCTTGTTCGTGCTGCTGATCTATCGCGCGTTCATGGTCGGACGCGAATCGATGATGCGCGAAAAATATTTCGCGGCGCTGGTCGCGCAGGGCATCGGCGTATGGCTGTCCGTGCAGGCGTTCATCAACATGGGCGTGAACATGGGTTTGCTGCCAACCAAGGGATTGACGTTGCCATTCCTCTCGTACGGTGGCACGGGCATCGTCGTCAACTGTGTCGCGGTTGCGATCCTGCTGCGTATCGATGCGGAAAACAGAACACCGCCTGCCTCCAGCAAGGGAGTGCGGAAGGGATGAATACGCGATGAAGCGCACGGCGTTGATCATGGCGGCTGGCACCGGTGGCCACATCTATCCGGGACTTGCAATTGCAGAAGTGCTGATGCAGCGCGGCTGGGCAATCGCCTGGCTCGCCACGCCTGCAGGAATGGAACACAAGCTGGTCGGCAAGAGTGCCGCCGGCGACAAGATTGCGATCGAGGCGATCCGGATGTCCGGCGTACGCAGCAAGGGATTGCTTGCATGGATGTTGCTGCCGCTGGTGCTGTTGCGCGCATTCTGGCAGGCGCTCGGGGTGATCCGTCGCGTGAAGCCGGATGTGGTGATTTCCATGGGCGGTTACATCGCCTTCCCCGGCGGGATGATGGGCGTGCTGTGCGGCAAGCCGCTGGTGGTACATGAGCCTGGCGCGCATGCCGGCCTGGCAAATCGCGTGCTCGCGCTGATCGCGGATCGCGTACTGGTCGGTTTCCCGAAAGCCTTCGAGCAGACGCCGAAGAATGCGCTCGCCAAACTTCTGCCAAAACCGAAGAACATTGAGTGGCTCGGGACGCCGGTGCGTGCGGAGATCGCCGCGCTGCCTGATCCCGCCGCAAGATTCGCCGGCCGGTTTGGCCCGGTGCGATTGCTGATCGTCGGCGGGAGCCTTGGCGCGAAGACATTGAATGACCTCGTGGTTGCCGCGCTGGCGACGCTGCCGGCGGATCAGCGTCCGGAAGTGATCCATCAATCGGGTGAGAAAAACTATAACGAACTCGTCGCCGCTTACAAGGCCGCGAACGTCGGCGCAACGGTGCTGCCCTTTATCGATGACATGGCGGCAAGGTACGCCTGGTGCGACTTGATATTGTGCCGGGCCGGCGCGATCACCGTCGCCGAGCTTGCCGCGGCCGGCGTGGCCAGCGTACTGGTGCCTCTGCCGTATTTCGTCGCCGAGGAACAGGAAGCCAATGCGCGGTTTCTCGCTGACGCTGGCGCGGGCGTGTTGGTGAAGCAACTGGAATCGACCCCGCAATCGCTGGCGGCGCAACTGAAAAATCTGACGCGCGACAAGTTACTGGTAATGGCGAAGGTCGCGCGCTCACTTGGAAAACCCGACGCCACGATTCGGTGCGCGATGGCGTGTGCGGAATTGGCAACATGAAGCACAAAGTCAAACATCTCCATTTCATCGGCATTGGTGGCTCCGGGATGTCCGGTATCGCCGAGGTGCTGATCAATCTCGGCTACTTCGTGAGTGGCTCGGACCTTGCTGCATCGGCAGTGGTACAGCGCCTGAAATCGCTGGGCGCAAAGGTGCAGATTGGCCACGCCGCCAGCAATATCGCCGGCGCGGATGTGATCGTCACGTCGAGCGCGGTAAAGGCCGACAACCCTGAAGTGGTCGCTGCCAGGGCTGCGCGCGTCCCGGTGGTGCCACGCGCCATGATGCTGGCGGAGTTGATGCGCTTCAAACAAGGCATCGCCATCGCCGGCACCCACGGCAAGACGACAACAACGTCGTTGATTTCGCATGTACTCGGTGAAGCTGGTCTCGACCCGACTTGTGTGATCGGCGGACGCCTGAATTCGATCGGCACCAACGCGCGCCTGGGCAAGGGCGAATTCCTGGTCGCCGAGGCCGACGAGTCCGATGCGTCGTTCCTGTACCTGCAGCCGATCATGGCCGTCGTGACGAACATCGACCAGGATCATATGGACACCTACGGGCACGACTTTGAGAAACTGAAGTCGGCGTTCGTCGAATTTCTGGAGCATTTGCCGTTCTATGGATTGGCGGTGCTGTGTGCCGACGATCCGAATGTGCGCGAGATCCTGCCGCGTCTCACCAAGCCGGTACTGACCTACGGCATGACCGATGACGTAGAGTTGCAGGCGGTAAATGTCGCCACCTCGAATGCAAGCATGACGTTCACGGCCGTGAGCCGCCAGGACAAGAAGGTGCTCGATGTCGAGCTGAACCTTGCCGGTACACATAACGTGTTGAATGCACTTTCGGCCATTGCGATTGCCCGGGAAGTGGGGATCGACGATGCGCACATTGCCAAAGCACTTGCATCGTTTACGGGTGTCGGGCGCCGTTTCCAGCGCTACGGCGAGATTGCCATTCCTTCGGGAGGTGCATTCACGCTCATCGATGATTATGGCCACCATCCGGTTGAAATGGATGCGGTCCTGAAGGCCGCACGCGGTGCATTTCCCGGCCGCCGTATCGTGCTGGCGTTCCAGCCGCACCGGTATACGCGCACACGTGACTTGTTTGAAGATTTCGTCAAGGTGATGTCGACCGCTGACGAAGTCATTCTCGCCGACGTTTATCCGGCCGGCGAAGCGCCGATTGTCGCGGCCGACGGTCGTGCTCTGGCGCGTGCGCTACGGGTGTTGGGGAAAATAGAACCGCTGTTTGTGGAGACCGCGAATGACATTCCGGACGCCGTCATGGGCCGGGTACGCAGTGGCGACGTGGTGATCACCATGGGGGCGGGTTCGGTGGGTGGCGTCGCGCCACGCCTGGCAGGAATCGGGGGCGGTGAATGAACATGGCTGAGACCCAAAAATTCGCGCCCATAGCCACCACCAAACTGCGAGGCGCGCTTCGAACCGATGAGCCGATGGCGAAGCACGTCTCCTGGCGAGCGGGAGGCGCCGCGGCACGATTCTTCAAGCCCGCTGATCTGATGGATCTGCAGGCCTTCCTGCCGACGCTAGCGAAGGACGAGCCGATCCTGTTTGTCGGGCTCGGCAGCAATCTGCTTGTTCGCGATGGCGGTTTTCACGGGACCGTCGTGCTGACCACGCCGATGCTGCATGGGCTGGAACTTGATCCCACCGATTCCGCTGTCGTATGCGCGGGCGCAGGCGTCGCTTCGCCGCACGTCGCAAAATTCGCCGCGAAGAACAATTTCGCCGGTGCAGAATGGCTTGCGGGTGTACCTGGCACCATCGGCGGTGCGCTCGCCATGAATGCCGGTTGCTATGGGTCCGAGACCTGGGAACAAGTGGTGGATTGCACGACGATTGATCGCGCTGGAACGTTGCACACGCACACGGCGGCGGATTTCGAGATCGGCTATCGACATGTGGCCGCGAAATTTGCCGGTGATGAATGGTTTGTCGCCGCGCGATTCCGGTTCCTTCCCGGTGACGCGCAGACCGCGCAAACCCGCATCAAGGAATTGCTCGCCAGGCGCATGGCCACCCAACCGCTCGACAAGCCCAATGCCGGCTCGACGTTTCGCAATCCGCCCGGCGATCACGCGGCGCGGTTGATCGAATCGTGCGGGCTCAAGGGTTACGCCATTGGCGGCGCGCAGGTATCGATGAAGCACGCCAACTTCATTATCAACACCGGCACCGCGACCGCGGCGGACATTGAAAACATGATCGCGCACATGCAGGCAACGGTGAAGAAACAGACCGGCGTGGAACTGGTGCGGGAAGTAAGAATTGTGGGGGAGGCCGCATGAATCGCAGGCGAGAATATTCTGTAGATCAAGCACTAGAGCGGCCCCCGGGGAACTATTGGCTGGAAACCCGCGCCAATGCTGGAGTTTTGCTTTGAATACTGACACCAAAAAATTAGGCAAAGTAGCAGTTCTGATGGGCGGCCCGAGTGCCGAACGCGAGATATCGCTGCTGTCCGGAAACGGTGTGCTGGCGGCTCTGCGTGAAAAGGGCGTCGATGCATACCCTTTCGATCCGGTAGTCAATTCACTGTTTGACTTGCCGCGCGAAAGATTCGAGCGCGCGTTCGTCGCACTTCACGGCCGTTTTGGCGAAGACGGCACCATGCAGGGCGTCCTGGAAACGTTGAAAATTCCTTATACCGGTTCCGGCGTGATGGGCTCCGCACTGTCGGTCGACAAGTGGCGCACCAAACTCGTCTGGCAAGGTGCGGGCATTCCCACGCCAAAATACAAAATGCTTGCGCCCGACAGTGATTGGGTGAACGTGCTCGACGAACTCAAGCTGCCGCTGATCGTCAAGCCAGCGCGCGAAGGGTCCAGCATCGGCGTCACCAAGGTAATGAGCGCGAATGAACTGCCGGCCGCGTTCCAGCTCGCGTATAAACTCGACCCGCTGGTCATTGCCGAAGAATTCATTGCCGGACAGGAGCTGACCGCGTCGGTGGTAGGCAACGATGTGTTGCCATTGATTCGCATTGAAGCGCCCGAAGGCAAATACGATTATCAGAACAAGTACTTCACCGACGTCGTGAAGTACCACTGTCCATCCGGGATACGCGCCGACCTCGAAGACGAGATCCGCGCGGTTACGCTGAAGGCATTTCGCGTGCTGGGCTGTGATGGTTGGGGCCGCGCCGACCTGATGCTGGCGCCCGACGGTCGTTACAGCTTTCTGGAAATGAATACCTCTCCCGGCATGACCAGCCATTCGCTGGTGCCGGTGGCCGCACGCGCGGCGGGCATGAGTTATCCCGATTTGTGCGTGCGCATCCTGCAAGCAGCATCACTCAAGGGTTGACCGACGACATGGCGACCAGACCACGTTCCGCAAAACCATCGCAAGGTTCCGAAACCGTGCAAGGGACGGAGACCTTCATGCGCAAACGCATCGTAGTGATTGGCGCGGCCTTTACCGCGATGCTGGTTGCCGGCGGTGTGGCGTGGTTTGCGATTGCCGCCATGTCCAAAGAGGCCGCGCAGATGAACCTGCTGCCGATTCGCGCGGTGACGTTTACCGGTGCCACCGGCGAATTCAAGCGTGTAAATGCCGATGAACTGAAACGCATCGCCGGCGCTATCCAGAACATGGGAGGCAGCATGTTGCGCACCGACCTGAATCAGGTCAAGGCCGCCGTCAAGCAGGTCGAGTGGGTGCGCGATGCGGAAGTGCGCCGCCGCTTTCCGTCCACACTCGATGTGCTGATCGAGGAACATGCGCCGTTTGCACGCTGGCAGTTGGCCGGGGACGCCGAGCAAAGCCTGCTCGTGAATACGTTCGGTGAAGTCTTTGAAGCCGAGCTTGACGACGCCTTGCTGGTTTTGAGCGGGCCGGCGGGTTCATCGCGCGAGGTAATGGCGAACTACCTCGCTTTCAAATCGCAGCTGGCGGCGATTCAACAGGAACCGTCGGAAGTTCGGCTCTCGCCCAGGCGCGCGTGGCAGGTGAAGCTGAGTAATGCCAGCACACTGGCACTCGGGCGCAGTGATGCAGGCGCGCGCCTCGCACGTTATGTGCGCGCCTTTCCAAACATTGCCGGCCTGCAGTTGGCCAACGCGCGTGTTGACCTGCGCTATCAGGCGGGCTTGGCCCTGCGCGCGGAAATGCGCGTGGCACCCGCCAAATTGCCGGCCGGCACAGGCAAGAAGACAACGAAGAAAGCGACCACCAAATCATGATCAAGCGGGACAACGGCGGGCCAAAGAGCATGGAAGAGGCAGTGCATGAATAAGCCGCGCGAAATCAAGAATCTGCTGGTTGCCCTGGATATTGGGACTTCCAAGATCATCGCGATCGTGGCGGAAGTCACGCCCGACGGCGCGCTGGAAATTCTCGGACTGGGACAGCATCCATCGAAGGGCTTGAAAAAAGGGGTTGTCGTTAACATCGAAGCGACGGTCACGGGTATACAGCGTGCGCTGGAAGAAGCCGAGCTGATGGCCGACGTGAAAATCCGCGATGTGGTGACCGGTATCGCTGGGTCGCACATCAAGAGTTTCAATTCGCACGGCATGGTGGCGATCAAGGACAAGGAAGTTTCGCAATTCGATGTGGACCGCGTGGTCGAAACGGCACGCGCGGTGAATATCCCGATGGACCAGCAAATACTCCATATCCTCACGCAGGAATTCATCATCGACGGCCAGGAAGATGTGAGGGAACCGGTCGGCATGAGTGGCGTTCGCCTGGAAGTAAAGGTACATATCGTCACCGGTGCCGTATCCGCTGCGCAGAACATCATGAAATGTGTGCGCCGATGTGGACTCGAAGTGCGCGATCTTGTTTTACAGCCATTGGCGTCGGCAATCGCCGTCCTGTCGCAGGATGAAAAGGATTTGGGCGTGTGTCTGGTCGACATTGGCGGTGGTACCACCGACATCGCTGTTTTTACCGGCGGTGCCATTCGCCACACCGCCGTCATTCCGATCGCCGGCGACCAGATCACCAACGACATCGCCATGGCGCTGCGCACGCCGACCAAGGATGCCGAGGACATCAAGATTGCGCATGGCTGTGCGCTACGTCAATTGGCCAGCGTCAATGACGTTATCGAAGTGCCGGGTGTGGGCGACCGCGAACCGCGTCAGATGTCACGGCAGACCTTGGCCGAAGTGATCGAGCCGCGCGTCGAGGAGCTGTATTCGCTCATTCAGCGCGAACTGCGGGCCAGCGGCTTTGAAGAGTTGCTGTCGAGCGGAATTGTTTTGACGGGCGGCAGTGCCGCCATGCAGGGCATGGTTGAACTGGGCGAGGAAGTGTTTCACATGCCGGTTCGGCTGGGGGTGCCGACCTACTCAGGCGGGCTCGCAGAGGTGGTGAGGAATCCGCGTTACTCGACCGGTGTCGGCCTGCTGGTCTCCGCGCTGGAACAGAAAAAGCGCGACGAACATGTGCGCATGCACACGGCGAATTTCAAAAGTGTTTTCGAAAAGATGGCGTCCTGGTTTAAGGGAAATTTCTAGCGAAATCGCAAAGAGGAAATTTCCAGCGGAATTGCAGGCGGAAATCTCTCGCGAAGTCGGCGACGCAATTGGTTTGGGTTGTTTTTCAAGTTGTTTCACAGCAGAGGAGAGTAAAGATGATCGAGTTAATTGATACAGAGCAACCGGAAGCGGTGATCAAGGTGATCGGGATTGGCGGCTGCGGCGGAAATGCAGTCGACCATATGATCGGCAACGGCGTGGCTGGGGTGGAATTCATCTGTGCCAATACCGATGCACAGGCCTTGAAGCGCAATCAGTCCAAGATCACGATGCAGTTGGGTGGCAACGTGACCAAGGGGCTGGGTGCGGGTGCCAATCCAGATGTCGGGCGGCAAGCCGCGATTGAGGACCGCGAACGCATTGCCGAAATGATTCAGGGTGCGGACATGTTGTTCATCACCGCCGGCATGGGTGGGGGTACGGGCACCGGCGCAGCTCCGATCGTGGCGGAAATCGCGCGCGAAATGGGCGTGCTGACGGTCGCGGTGGTGACCAAGCCGTTCGCGTTTGAAGGTAAACGCAAGAAAATTGCGGAAGCCGGAATCGAAGCGCTGAAGCAGCACGTCGATTCGCTGATCATCATCCCCAACGATCGATTGATGGAAGTGCTGGGCGATGACGTGACGTACGAAGACGCGTTCAGGGCATCGAATGACGTGTTGAACGGTGCGGTTGCCGGTATCGCCGAGGTGATTAATTGCCCCGGTCTGGTGAACGTTGACTTTGCCGACGTGCGCACGGTGATGAGCGAAAATGGTGTGGCGATGATGGGTTCGGCGATGGCCTCCGGGCCGGACCGCGCGCAGGTCGCGGCCGAACGCGCGGCGGCATCGCCGTTGCTGGAAGACGTAAACCTGACCGGTGCACGGGGCGTGCTGGTCAATATTACGGCCAGCAAGTCGCTCAAACTGAAAGAAGTGCACGAAGTCATGAACACCATTCGCAGTTTCACCGCGGAAGATGCCACCGTGATTTTCGGCAGCGTGCTCGATGAGGGCATTGGTGAGCAGCTTCGTGTAACGATTGTCGCCACCGGTCTTGGCGGCAC
Organism: Betaproteobacteria bacterium; assembly: GCA_016720925.1. Taxonomy (NCBI): domain Bacteria; kingdom Pseudomonadati; phylum Pseudomonadota; class Betaproteobacteria; species Betaproteobacteria bacterium. Next base: position 285,086 of record JADKJR010000001.1, read on the forward strand.
GGTATCCAAGCGCCAGCCACAAATGGTGTATTCGGCGCCGGTAATGGCGCGGACCGGAACCGATGATGCCGTAGGCGCGCCGATGGCGTCGCCCGCCGGTGCCATCAACTATCACGACCTCGATGCGCCAGCTGTCACGCGCCGTCGTCGCGATGCGACGGTGACAGCAATGCAGCAATCGGGTGTCGAGATGTACGACATCCCGGCGTTCTTGAGGAAGCAGGCCGACTAGCCGCGCGTTCCGCGTGATTTCCATCCAGTGCGAACCTCTGCCGCACTGGATGGGTTCGCGTCCCGATCAATTGCCTTGGATGGCGATAGCTGTTTGAAGGCTCGCTACAGAGTCGCGTGAACTCCCGCCTCACCGTCTGCCGGGTGGTGGCGAACACGCAGTGTATGATGGCCCACGATTGACACCACACAAGGAGCCCATCATGGTCATCTGCCCGATTGCAATTACGGTTGGCTGCAAAAAATGCCCGGTATTCAAGGTTTGTCCGCTGACGACCGTCATAGGCGACCAGAAAACTCCCGCCGCGGCGGACGCCAAACCGGCAGCCAAACCAGCAACCAAACCCGCAAAAAAGACAACGCCCGCGAGCAAGAAAAAGCGCTGACAAGAAATTGCGACTCGAGTTGGCACCAAAGGGTTCATGGTTTTCGCTACACGGATGGATTGTCCTGGTCGGACGATTGAAAATGCTAAAATTGACAGAATTCTTCAAGTAATTCAGATAATTGCATTACCAATGATCAAGCAACGCACCCTCAAAAACAAAGTACGTGCCACCGGCGTTGGCGTGCATCTCGGTCATCGCGTTGAAATGTGGATTCGCCCGGCCCCACCTGATACCGGAATTGTGTTTTGCCGAACTGATTTGCCAGGTGCGCCGATGGTGCGCGCCCATGCCTTGAATGTGAACGATACCCGGCTTTCCACGCGTATCGAGGACACGAAGTCGGGTGCCAGAGTCGCAACGGTCGAACACCTTATGTCGGCATTTGCCGGCTTGGGTATCGACAACGCCTATGTGGATTTGTCGGCGGAAGAAGTGCCGATCATGGATGGCAGCGCGGGACCATTCATTTTTCTATTGCAGTCGGCCGGCATAGAAGAGCAGGGTAGGGCGAAACGGTATATCCGCGTTTTGAAGACGCTGGAATTGAAAGACAAAGACCGTTTTGTCTCACTGACACCATTCAATGGATTCAAACTTAGGTTCACGATCGAGTTTGATCACCCGGTATTCGACAAGTCCGCATCCGAGGTCGAGATTGACTTTGCAAACGTGTCGTTTGCCAAGGATGTGGCCCGTGCGCGCACATTTGGATTTACCCATGAGGTGGAGGCGATGCACTCCATGGGGCTGGGACGCGGCGGCTCGCTGGAGAATGCAATCGTGATCGACGATTTCCGGGTGTTGAACAGCGATGGGCTGCGGTTCGATGACGAGTTCGTCAAACACAAGGCGCTCGATGCGGTCGGTGATCTTTACATGCTTGGTCACCCGCTCATCGGTGCATTCCACGGCATCAAATCTGGCCACGCGATGAACAATCAGCTGGTTCGCGCCCTTTTGGCTGACGAAACCGCCTGGGAATACGTGACCTACGACAGGCGTGAACAATTGCCTGCGGCGTTCGGCAATATGGCCTTGTCGGTCGCTTAGCGTGGAAACGAGATCATGCTGATTGGTCTGCGTCTGCTGCTGATGATTGCGGTGATTGCGTGTTCCGCCACGTTTCTGGGTTATCTGTTTACCCGCAATCCCCGCTTGCTCAAGCTGACGCGAAATATCATCAAGGTAACGCTGCTGTTTGCGGTGGTAATTGCTGTGGTTTATCTCGCCGAACGCCTGCTTCTTGCTTGACGAAAAGTTCGGGTCAAATCCTTCTTTTGCCGGACGTAAGCGCTCGCTCACGTTGGTCTTTTATCGCCTTCAACGTAGTCTTCAACGGTGAATCTTCCAAAGATTCAGCCAGTTCGGACAGCATGGCGGAAGGCATGGGTTCGCGTGGCGGGCCCGTCGGAGGTGTCGGGTCAGGCCGGAAATAGTCGGGTTGCACCAGAACGGTAATTGCTGTAACCTGTTGTTCTTGCTTTTTATTTTGACGAAATTTCTCTATTAGACGCGGCAACATCTGCTTCAATTTTGCAGCTACCGCCCCGTTAGCCGCCGCGATTATCAGCGTCGATCCCTCCACCGTCGCAACACGGCATGAAGTATTCAGGCCGGGCGGCAGAGCGTCGGCAAAAGAATGTTGAAGGCGGGAAATACGTTGCAGCCGATCATGGATTGGCGCAATTGTTTCATTTTCCCGCATCAAGGAGTTGATTGGCCTGAAGCCGATTTTTGGTGTGGGGCCAGTTTTCGCCATAGGAGTATCGGATGAACATTATTCTTGTATCGGACAGTCTGGCCAAGAGCCGCATTGTCACGATATCGCAGTCACAGATTATCATGGCCGCGATGGGGTTTATCAGCGCCGGCTTCATGTTTGCCCTCGGCACATATTGGGTGACCATGAAATACGCGGTAGATATCCAGAACCCGTTCATCCAGAGTCTGATCTCCACGCTTACGCAGCAAAAGACCCTGCAGGCCGAAAAGGACATGCGCGAGCAGTTGAATTCGCTCGCCGTGAAACTGGGCGAAATACAGGCACGCTTGATGCGTCTCGACGCGTTCGGTGAACGACTTGGCAAGGCTGCGGGCATCAAGCCGAGTGAGTTCCGCTTCTCTGAAACGCCCGGTCAGGGCGGCCCTGCCCCGTCTGCGTCGGCCAGCGAGATTTCCTACACGGACTTTCAATCGCATATCGCCGAAATTTCCAAGATTCTGGATGACCGCGGCGACAAACTCGGCATGCTGGATTCGGTGCTGATGGATGGTCGCCTGGCGGCAAAGGCCATCCCCACCATATTGCCGGTTGATGGCAGCTACTACTCATCAAATTTCGGGTACCGTATTGATCCGTTCAACGGTCGCCAGGCATTCCATAGTGGCGTCGATTTCAACGCGCCACCTGGATCGGCAATCATGGCCGCAGCCGGTGGTGTCGTTGCCAATGCGGAGCGCCACACCGAATACGGCAACCACGTCGATATCGATCACGATAATGGGCTCACCACGCGCTATGCACATTTGTCTCGCATGACCGTAAAAGTCGGTGACGTGGTGCTAAAAGGCCAAAAAGTTGGTGAACTTGGCCAGACTGGCCGTGCAACGGGCCCACACCTGCATTTCGAAGTACGCGAAAACAGCGTCCCGCTAAATCCCAACCGTTTCCTGTCCTTTGCCAAGGCACAAGAACCAGCGGTTGCGACCAAGACCGCCCACGCCCCCTGAAGTTCCGCGCGCAAAGCTTAGGCACGCTTTTCGCGCTGCCTCAGTTGCGCCTGCCCATTTCGCAAATTGGTTTTTCCAATTGCAGCGAATTGCGGGTATTGTCCCAGAGCAATTTTGATTGCCGCCCGCGAGTTCGATTTTGCGGGCTCGTGCAAATCCCTAAACATACACACGCCCCAAAGAAAGCTCCACATGCTTGACTCGATCCTGAAGTCCATTTTTGGCAGCCGCAACGAACGCTTGTTGAAGCAATACCGCAAGACCGTCGAGAAGATCAATGCACTCGAACCTGCAACAGAAAAATTGACGGATGCCGAACTGCGCGGCAAGACCGACGAATTCAAGGACCGTCACCAGAAGGGCGAAACGCTGGATCAACTTCTGCCCGAGGCCTTTGCCGTGGTTCGCGCGGCAAGCAAACGCTCGCTTGGCATGCGCCATTTCGACGTCCAGCTGGTCGGTGGCATGGTGCTGCACGACGGCCGGATCGCGGAGATGCGCACCGGCGAGGGCAAAACCCTGATGGCGACGCTGCCGGCGTATCTGAATGCGATTTCCGGCAAAGGTGTCCATATCGTTACGGTCAACGACTACCTCGCGCAACGCGATTCCGAATGGATGGGGCGCGTACATTCCTTCCTTGGGTTGACGGTCGGCTGCAATCTTTCACAAATGGCGCACGATGAAAAGCAGAAAGCGTTCGCTGCTGATATCACCTATGGCACCAACAACGAATTCGGGTTCGATTATCTGCGTGACAACATGGTCACGAGCAAGGCCGAGCGCGTCATGCGCGGGCTCAATTTCGCGATCGTCGATGAGGTGGATTCAATTCTGATCGACGAAGCGCGCACGCCGCTTATCATTTCCGGGCAGGCGGAAGATTCGACCGCGCTATATCAAAAAATCAACCTGCTGGTCCCGCACCTGAAGCCGCAGGACGACGAAAAGGAACCTGGCGACTACTGGGTCGACCTTAAGAGCCATCAGGTGACGCTGTCCGAGACTGGCCACGAGCGTGCCGAGGAGCTGATGACGGAAAATGGCCTGCTGCCGGTCGGCGCTTCGCTTTACGACCCGGCAAACATCATGCTGATGCACCACTTGTACGCGGCCGTGCGTGCGCATGCGCTTTACCACCGCGATCAGCATTACGTGGTACAAAACGGCGAAGTCGTCATCGTCGACGAATTCACCGGCCGCATGATGGCCGGCCGCCGCTGGTCTGATGGCCTGCATCAGGCGGTCGAGGCCAAGGAAGGCGTCAAGATCCAGAACGAATCGCAGACGCTGGCGTCGATCACGTTCCAGAATTTTTTCCGGCTCTACAAGAGGCTTTCCGGCATGACCGGTACTGCGGATACGGAAGCCTTCGAGTTCCAGCACATTTACAGCCTGGAGACCGTGATCATTCCGCCCAACAAGCAGATGATCCGCATAGACAACAACGATCTTGTCTATATCACGGAAAAGGAGAAACACGCGGCGCTGGTGAAGGATGTGAAGGACTGTTTTGAGCGTGGTCAGCCGGTATTGCTTGGCACGGCTTCGATTGAAAATTCTGAACTTCTTTCCGAGCTGCTGAAGAAAGAAAAATTGCCGCATGAAGTGCTGAATGCCAAGCAGCATGCACGCGAAGCTGAAATCGTTGCGCAGGCCGGCGCGCTCCACGCCATTACTATCGCGACGAACATGGCGGGTCGCGGCACGGATATTGTGCTTGGCGGTAATCCGGACCGCGAAATCCGCGCGGTGGAAAAGGATGAATCGCTGTCAGCGGAAGAAAAGCGCGCAAAGGTCGCTGAAATAAAGGCCAACTGGCAGCCACTGCATGACAAAGTGATCTCGGTAGGCGGCCTGCATATTGTTGGCTCCGAGCGTCACGAGTCGAGGCGTATCGACAATCAGTTGCGCGGCCGCTGCGGCCGCCAGGGCGATCCAGGCTCGTCGCGCTTCTACCTTTCGTTCGAAGATCCACTCCTGAAGATATTTGCCGGCGAAAAGCTCAAGGCCATCATGGCGCGGCTGAAGATCCCGGAAGGCGAGGCGATCGAAGCAAGAATGGTCTCGCGTTCCATTGAGAATGCCCAGCGTAAAGTCGAGGCGCGAAACTTCGACATTCGAAAGCAGTTACTCGAATACGATGACGTCGCCAACGACCAGCGCAAGGTCATTTATCAGCAGCGTAACGAATTGCTCGATGCTGACGACATCTCCGACACCATCGTCGGCATGCGTGGCGGCGTGTTGCAGGGCACGGTTGAGCAGTTCGTGCCGCCGGAAAGCGTGGAAGAGCAGTGGGACGTGCCGGGCCTCATGCGGACGCTGGCCGCCGATTTCAATTTAACCGTGCCGATCGACGAGTGGCTGAAGTCCGACGCCGAACTCGACAGCCACATGATTGCGGAACGTGTGATCAAGCAGGCCAACGAGGACTATGTGACCAAATTCAAGCAGATCGAGCCTGGTTTGTTACATCAATACGAGCGCTCTGTGATGCTGCAATCGATCGATTCACATTGGCGTGAACATCTGGCTTCGCTGGATTACCTGCGGCAGGGTATTCACTTGCGCGGCTATGCGCAAAAGCAGCCGAAACAGGAATACAAACGCGAGGCATTTGAGCTATTCAGCGGCATGCTCGATGGTATCAAGCGCGAAGTCACGCAGGTCCTCATCAACGTGCAAGTACGCTCCGAGGATGAAGTCGCCGCGGCAGAGCGGGCGGCCGAGGAGGCCGTGGCCAGAGCCGCACAGAACGTGCAGTACCACCATGCTGATTACAATGAAGCACTGGGTGGCGACGATGCCGATGGCGCGGGGGCTGCGACAGGTGCGGAAGTCGCGCCTCAGCCATTCGTGCGCGAAGGCGTGAAGATCGGTCGTAACGACCCCTGTTGGTGTGGCTCCGGCAAGAAGTTCAAGCAGTGTCATGGCAAGCTGACCTGACAGCAGGCTCCCCCGGCGCCGTTCTCTAACGGCCATGGGGCATCTGGACTTCAGCGGCGGCTACAGCAGTTGGGTATCGTCGTCCGCGTAAGGCGGATGACATACACAGACTATTTGTAGCGGCGCGTTCCCGGTATTGGTCACATTGTGCCGTGTGCCCGGTGAAATCATGATGGTGTCGCCGGCACGAATGCCGAATTCAGCCGATCCCAGCCGCATGCTTCCTGTTCCTTGCGTGACGTGATAAATCTCTTCCGACGTCCGGTGGAAATGCATCAGCGTCGTGCCACCCGTATCGATGATTGCTTCGGCGAAACTCATGGTCGAGGGCGCGTGTTGCCCGGGGTGCATCAATTCGCGGATCACGGACCGGTCTTTGGTAATGAAAGGTGGAGCATCTGCGTAGGCGGTCTTCATGGTTCCTCGACGGTTCGTTAGCGATCCGTGCCATAATTTTGCCGGACTCTTTCTCCGGATTGCGAATTTACCATGGCCGTCAATTACGTCGCTCCCACCGCCGAATCCCTGTTGCCTGTCATAGGCGTGACGCTCGGTTACGCCAAGGCTGAAGTAAAGAAACCCGACCGCAAGGACATGCTGGTGATTGCGCTTGAAGCCGGGTCACGCGCGGCAGGCGTATTTACCCAGAACCGTTTTTGCGCGGCTCCCGTTCTGGTGTGTCGCGAGCACCTCAAGCACAAGCGCGGCACAGAGATTCGTGCTCTGGTGATCAATACCGGTTGCGCGAACGCGGGTACCGGTGAGCGCGGATTGGCGGACGCCAAGTCAACTTGTGAAGCCGTCGCAAACGCACTCGGATGCAAGCCATCGCAGGTGCTGCCATTTTCGACGGGCGTGATTCTGGAACACTTGCCGATGGAGCGCATTTTTGCGGGTATTCCGAAATGTGTATCAAACCTCACGCCGAGCGGCTGGTTCGACGCAGCGCAAGCCATCATGACCACCGACACTGTCACGAAAGGCGTGTCGCGGCAGATCGATATTGATGGCAATACGGTCACGATCACCGGCATCTCCAAAGGCGCGGGCATGATCGAGCCGAATATGGCGACCATGCTGGCGTTTATCGCTACCGATGCGGTGGTGGGTGACGACGTGTTGCATGACATGGTGAAAGTGGCGGCAGATATTTCATTCAATGCCATCACAGTCGATGGCGACACCTCGACAAACGATTCGCTGATCCTGATGGCAACGGGCAAGGCCGGCAACCCGCCCATCAATGGTGAAGGTACAGCCGAATACGCGAAGCTGCAGGTGGCCGTGAATGAAGTGGCGATCGCGCTGGCGCAGGCCATCATCCGTGACGGTGAAGGTGCGACAAAATTCATGACCGTCAAGGTAGAGGGCGGAAAGACGCGCGACGAGTGCCGGAAAATTGGCAAGGCCATCGCCAACTCCCCGCTGGTCAAAACGGCATTTTTCGCGAGCGACCCGAATCTTGGCCGCATCCTGGCGGCTATCGGATATGCTGGTATCAGCGATCTCGATACGAGCAAGATCCGACTCTATCTCGGGCCGGTACTGGTAGCCGAACATGGCGGCCGTGCGGAAAGCTACAAGGAAGAGCTCGGCAAAGCCGTGATGAAAGAGAGTGAGATCCTGGTGCGCGTCGAATTGGCGAGAGGGATCGAAAGTGCAACGGTTTGGACCTGCGATTTTTCCTACGACTACGTAAAGATCAACGCGGACTACCGTTCCTGATGTTTCCAAAAATCGACAAGGTCCTTGGCCGCGTAGAGTCATTGCTGGCTCGTATTGAGAACCACCTTCCGGAATCCGACGCGGCGCTCGACTGGAAAAAATTCATTGCCTTTCGCTGGCGGCGCACATCATCCTTGTTTGGCAATCGCGGACATCTGGTCGGTGTAACGCACCCACACGTCATCACCTTTGATGACCTGAAGGATATTGATGACCAGAAATCCCGCCTGGAAGCCAATACGCGCCAGTTCGTGCACGGTAAAAGTGCCAACAATATTCTGTTGACGGGGGCGCGCGGCACCGGCAAGTCTTCCCTGGTGAAAGCCGCGCTGCAGCGTTTCGCCAAGGATGGTTTGCGATTGATCGAGGTCGATCGCGGCGACCTGCTCGACCTGCCGGAAATCGCCGACTTGATTGCGAACCGTCCCGAGCGCTTCATTATTTTCAGCGACGATCTTTCATTTGAAGCCAACGATCCCGGATACAAAGCGCTGAAATCGGTACTCGACGGCGGCATCGCGGCGACCAACGACAATCTTCTCATCTATGCCACCAGCAATCGCCGCCATCTAATGCCGGAAAAGATGAGCGAGAACCTTGAAACCAAACATACCGAAGATGGCGAGATTCATCCGGGTGAAACAACCGAAGAAAAAATTTCCCTCTCCGAGCGCTTTGGACTGTGGCTGTCGTTTTATCCGTTCGGGCAGGAGGAGTACCTGCAGATCGTCGATCACTGGGTCACCGCCCTTGCTGGCGCCAGGCATCCCGATCCCGACGCGATGCACAAGGCTGCGCTGCTATGGGCACTTGAGCGCGGATCGCGAAGCGGTCGCGTTGCTTACCAGTTCGCGCGCGACTGGGCGGGCCGTCATCGCCCGGTGGCGAAGAAAGCTCCTGTAAAAAAAACACCGCGCCGGAAATGACGCAAGAAATTACCGAAGTGGCCGTCGCGATTTTCCAGAAACCCGACGGCACTTTCCTGTTGTCGTCGCGCCCGGAAGGCAAGCCCTATCCCGGTTACTGGGAATTTCCCGGGGGCAAGATCGAGTCTGGCGAAACAGTGCTGCAGGCCATGATCCGCGAACTGGTGGAGGAGCTGAACGTCACCATCACCAAAGCGACCCCTTGGTTTACGTTCATGATGCACTACACGCATGCTACTGTCAGGTTGCATTGCTGGCGGGTAAGCGCGTGGCGAGGCGAGATGCGTGGCATGGAAGGGCAGCATTTCGAATGGCAGCATTTGGACGCGTTGACCGTTTCGCCGACCTTGCCGGGATGCGTGCCGATCTTCAGGGCGCTGGCGTTGCCATGCCTCTATGCGATTACCAATGCCGCCGAGGCCGGCATGGAAACTTACCTCACTCAGCTCGAACGCGCCCTGGAAAGTGGACTGAAGCTGGTACAGGTTCGCGAGAAGAGTCTGTCGGGCGACGTTCTGTTTAAATTCGCACAGGGAGTAGTGAAGAGGGCGCATGCACACGGCGCAAGAGTGCTGGTGAACGGTGACGTGGATCTCGCGGTGCGTATTGGCGCGGATGGTGTTCATTTAACCGCCGCCCAGCTTGCCGCGTGCAGCACGCGACCGGATCTTGCATTGGTCGCCGCGTCCACGCACGCTCGCGAAGAGATCGAACTCGCCGCCCGGCTAAATCTGGACTTCGTGGTGCTCGGTGCGGTGAAACCGACCGCGACGCATCCCGGGCATGCGCCGCTGGGCTGGCATCGGTTTGGGGAATTGGTGAACGCGACGCCGTTACCGGTCTTTGCGCTGGGAGGATTGACCCCCGATGACCTGCAAGTGGCGATTGAGCATGGTGCGCAGGGTGTGGCAATGCAGAGGGGATTAAGGGGATTGCGCTAGGGGAGTGCAGCGTGGGCACGCTGCACTTTGCCGACGCCGCTACGCCGGGCCAAACCCGCAGTTGAAAACGCGGATCGCCATTTGGCGAGCCTTTCCGCGTTGTTTCTGCTTGGAAATCGCGCCAGTGCTGGAGTTTGACTACATTGCCGGCGCCTCGTTACGCTTCGCGCCAATCGCCGGACCGCACATATCGCTTTCCGAGCACGTTGACGATGTCCATTGGAAAATCGCACAGCATGTCTGCATGGCGAAGTTCTGATGCGCTCCCATAGCCCCACGAAACGCCCATCGCCGCGCAGCCGTTGGCGTGCGCGGCGTCGATATCGTGCGAGCGATCGCCGATCATGACGGTGCGCCGGTCCGCGGTATCGATCGCTTCGCGATCCAGAAGATGGGCGAGCAAATCACCCTTGTGCTGCCGCGTGCCATCCAGCTCGCTGCCAAAGACGCCATCGAAATTCGCAAGCAGGTTGAAGTGATCGAGAATCCGCTGCGCATAGATGTGTGGTTTCGCCGTGGCGAGCAGCATCCGGCAGTCGCGCGTTTTCAGCATTTCCAGCACCTCGGGGATGCCGGGATAGACGGCGTTTTCGAGCAACCCCACCGTGGTAAAGCGTTCACGATAATATTTCATCGCTAACTCGATTGCGCGCGGGTCATCGGTTTCCAGCAACCTGGCGAATGATGCGCGTAGCGGCGGACCAATGGCAAACAGCAGTTCATTGGTGTCCAAGGGCTCGCGCGCCATGCGCTCCAATGCATAGTTGATGCAGCGGGTAATTCCCTCTTTGGGATCGGTCAATGTGCCATCAAGGTCGAAGAGAATGATGAGGGAGAGTGACACGGCTGTCATCAATCCTTGGGGTGAACAGGAACGAAAATTTCCGTCGACAAATGCGAGGCCGCGAGGCGCGCCGCTCGCAATATTTGATTCGCGTCCCGGGAATCGATGTTTGCATGCGCAATGTTGCCGATGAGCGGTGCGTCGATCATGCGTTTCAGCGTCGTGAGGTTTTCATCGAATGCAGTCATCGGCGTCCCGGGCGAATTGGCGATCCATCCCGCCAGCGGTAGTCCGCGTGAACGAATCGCCTCCACCGTCAATAGCGCATGATTGATGCAGCCGAGCCGCATGCCGACGACCAGAAGCGCCGGCAACTGCAAGGCCGCCGGAATCAGCGCCATCGATTCATTGTCTGACAGCGGCACCAGGAAGCCGCCGGCACCTTCGACCAGTACCACGTCGGCACGCTCGGCGAGATGGCTATAGGCGGTCTGAATCACCGCCATGTCGATTTCGACGCCCTCTTGTTTGGCAGCAATGTGCGGTGCGATTGCGGCCCTGAAACAATAGGGATTGACGGCGTGCAGCGGGAAACGGTGCCCGGTCGCATCCATGAGCAATGCAACGTCCTCATTCATCGGCACGCCGTTTACGTCGATGTTTCCCGCCGCAATCGGCTTCATCGTTGCAACAGCCAGTCCGCGTCGCTGCAACGCGTGAATCAGCGCGCAGGTAGCAAATGTCTTGCCAACGCCGGTATCGGTGCCGGTGATAAAGAAGCCGCTCATGGTTTCTTCAGCATGCGCTTGAATTCCGCCAGTTCGATCTGCTGCTCACCGCCGATGGTCTTGCGTGCGCTGAATTCCGGTTTCCAGGCGTGCCCATAGACGACTTCATAGGTCGCCGGCAGCCGGCCGTCCTTGCGAAATGTTTCATACGCATCCACCATGCGTTGCCAGCGATGTTTTCCCATTAGCCCGGTTGAGCGGCCGGGCAGTACGTTGTGCGCGCCGATGCCTTTCAACTCGCGCAGCAACGGCTTCAGGTCCGCATAGGTAAGAGTGACGATCTCCTGATCCATCACGGGATCGGCAAAGCCCGCGTGCAAGAGGATATCGCCGATGTCGTGCATGTCGGGAAAGGCGTTGACGTGCGGCGCACTATCGATGGTCTTGAAAGCGGCGCGCAATTCCTTCAGCGTATCCGGCCCGAAGGTGGTGAACATGAAAAGCCCTTTCGGTTTCAGCACGCGGGAAGTTTCCCTGGCGACGCGCTCGGGATCGCACCACTGCAACGCCAGATTCGATAGCGCAAAATCAATACTCTCACTGGCTAGCGGCAATGCTTCGGCATCGGCGCAAACGTAGCGCTGGCCGGGGGATTTTCCCAGCAGGCGTTTGAGCAGCGACGGACTGCCCGTTTTTTGTCGCGCGAAATTCAGCATGTCCGGTGCAAGGTCGAGCGCGATCAGTTCGGCGTCCGCGTAGTGTTCACGCAGTCGTTGCGTGGCGTAGCCGGTACCGCTGCCGATATCCAGAATCCGATGCGGCGTGAGCTTGATGTATTGCAGGCGCTCGAACAGCCGCGCGCCAATCTCGCGCTGCAGAAAAGCGTGCGCGTCGTAGGTGGCGGCCGATGCACCAAAGGATTGACGCACGGCGCGTTTCTCAGGTAGCGGAGGTGAACTCAAGTTTGTGGACTCATGGCGCCAGGAACGCGAAAAGGTGATCGAGAAAGATATCGCGATGCGAAAGAAACGGCGCGTGCGCGGCGTGCTGGATCAGGCAGTAAGTGCTGTTGGGCAGGTGGTCGGCCAGCCATTGCGCGGCGCCCGCGCTGGTGAGGGCGTCGTGATCACCCTGAATCACCAGCGTCGGTGCGGTGACGGCCGGAACTTCCTCACGAATGTCGCTTACGCGCAGAATGTCGAGGCTGGCGGCGAGGCTGGTGATCGACGGCGCGCCGTGTGCATCGACCGCTTCATTCAGTTTGCGAATGACGTCGCGCATCTCGGGCTGGTTGAGCGCTTGCAGCGCGAGGAAGTTGCGGATGGTCGCAAGGTAATTGGTTGACAGGCGCTTGGCAAAATCGGCCAGCACTTCGGATTTCTTTCCGTGCGGCCAATCGTCTCCCGCCACGAAACGCGGGGTGGCAGAGACGCTGATGAGTTTCTCGACGCGCAGCATGGGATAGCGATGCGTGAGCGCCAGGGCGGTGTGCCCGCCCAGCGACCAGCCCAGCAGGTGCGAGCGCGCCGGCATGGCATGTGCGACCGCATCGACGAGTGCGTCCAGCGTGGTCACGGGCGCACCGTGCGAGCGGCCATGGCCGGGAAGATCGATGATGTGCAGGGTGAAGCGCCCGGCGAGTTGTTCACGAATGCCGCGCCATACGGCGCCGTTCAGGCCCCAGCCGTGCAACATGGTGAGGTTGGGGCCGCGTCCGACGACGTCGACAAATACGGTCATTGGCTGCGCCCCATCAATTCCACTTCAAGATCGGTGAGCGCCGTGATGAGATCGAACAAGTCATCCGCCGTATGCGCCGCACTCAGCGAAACCCGCAGACGCGCGGTCCCTTGCGGAACGGTCGGTGGCCGGATGGCGGGAACGAACATGTGGCGCTCGCGCAATGCCTCGGCAAACGCGAGCGCGGTGGTGTTGTCACCAATCAGGATCGGCTGAATGGCGGTTTGCGAAAACGGCAACTTTGCATACTGCAACTTCAATGAGTCACCAAAGAAATCGATCAGCGTACGAAGATGTTTGAGGCGCTCGCGATCTTCCTGCATCACCGCGAGGCTCGCTTGCATCGCGGCGGCAATCGCCGGCGGTGTGGCGGTGGTGAAAATGTAGCTGCGCGCCGATTGCAGGATCCACTCGATGATGTCTTCGTGGCCGGCGACGAAGGCGCCATAGCCGCCGGCCGCCTTGCCGAGTGTGGCCATGTAGACGATGCGCTCGCTCGCGTTTTCCTTCATGAGATTGAAATGTTCCAGCGTGCCCTTGCCGCGATAACCGAGCACGCCGAAGCCATGCGCGTCATCCATCACCAGCAACGCGTTGTAGGTCTCGGCCAGCTTCAGTAATTCCGGTACCGGCGCGATGTCGCCGTCCATGCTGAATACAGCATCGGTGACGATCAGCCTGCGGCCACCGTTCGTCGCGCTCGCGAGCATCGCTTCAAGTTTTGCGAGATCGCCATGCGGGTAGCGCTTGAAGGTCGCGCGCGACAGCAGCGCACCATCGTTCAGGCAAGCGTGATTCAGCTTGTCGGCAAAGATGGTATCGCCGCGTCCCGCCAATGCGGTAAGGATGCCGATGTTGGCCGCGTAGCCAGAGCCGAACAGGAGCGCTTTGGGCAGGCTCATGTAATCCGCGAGCTTCTCCTCGAGTTCGTGGTGCGCGCGCATATGGCCGGACACCATGTGCGAAGCCCCCGCGCCGAGTCCGTAGCGCTTGAGTGCGCGCATCGCGGCCTCGACCACTTTTGGATGATTGGCGAGACCGAGATAATCGTTGCTCGCGTAATTGACGACGCGCTTGCCGTCCACCACCATCGACGCATCCTGCGGGCCATCGACGATGCGGCGCACGCGCAATTGGTCGGCTTGCGCGAGTTCGGAGAGCTGGGCGTTGAAGTCAGAGAGAGACATGCTGGATTGGGACCTGCTACCGTTCGCCCCGATGTGTCGACGGGCAAGATGGGATGCGAGAATTGTGGCCTACGGATGCGGCGCTTCGAACCCTCAGCGCGAATGGATTTTAAATGAGAAATTAAACTCCAGCGCTGGCGCGCGTTCCCGGCCAAAAATACCTGAAAAGCCCCGCCAATGGGAGAGTTTGCTAAATCGGCGTAATCCCCAGCTTCTCAAACAACGCCCGATCGCGATCGACATCCGGATTGCCGGTGGTGAGCAATTTTTCGCCGTAGAAAATGGAATTGGCACCCGCCAGAAAGCAAAGCGCCTGCGTCGCTTCATTCATCTCCTGCCGGCCGGCGGACAAGCGCACGAAACTCTTCGGCATGGTGATGCGCGCCGCGGCGATGGTGCGCACGAACTCGGTCCAGTCGATCGCGTCCTCGCCTTGCATTTTGTCGTGCAGCGGCGTGCCTTCCACTTGCACCAGATAATTAATCGGCACCGATTCAGGCTGCGGATCCATGTTGGCCAACTGCGCGATCAATCCGGCGCGTTCGCGGCGCGATTCACCCATGCCGACAATGCCGCCGCAACAGA